>JABIUV010000038.1 GCA_018700895.1 Bacteroidota bacterium | reverse complement strand
AATCAATTAATGAATACAATAGTGCTATTGTTTCCAAACTGAATCAATACAAAATAGATTATATACAAGTGGATACAGCGAAAAGTGTGGAGCAAGGTATAATACCATTTTTATTAAAACGAAAAAGGATGAATAGGTAATGTAATCTTCCATTTTTACTCTATCCAGATTTTCCAGAAAAGTGGTTGAATCAAATGTAAGCCTGGTGTACTTGGTTCTTAATAATGATGAACAGGTGTTAAAAGCAAAACAAGAGGGGAATTGCCTCCTCTCCTTTATATCAATATGCAAATCCTGAATGGGTGGGTGTTTTTGGAGGTGTACCACGCCTACGACAAAGTTGCTGATGTATATATTCTTACCAGTTCCGATAATCCTCAAGATATTTCAGAAATGAGGAAGTAAAAATTCGTAAAAGTTTATTACACCAAACCAATGAAACCAAAAATTATTCCTCAAATTTTAGGTACTTCTTAAGCTAAATCCCTATTATGCACAACTCAGCAAGGCGGGTGAAAAAAGTTTTTAAGCAGGCTTATCGTTGTCTTACAACAGAAGAAATTTCGTGCACGTGAGGGAGAAGTGGATACACTCGAGAAGCGAATTATTGTTTTGTCGGCACTGGTGCAGCTTACCTTTGGGTTAAATAAGTTTGATGTTTCGTCATTTGATTTTGTGGTACTTTATCCTCGCAGTTTTTATTCCAAGTATCTGAATGCTCGAATAAAAGGGCTTACCAACAGAAAAGGTACGGTGGCATTGAGCTGGCTAGATACCGTAAAAGGAATACACGACCCACAAGATAATCCGAACCTAGCCTTGCACGAATGGTCACACGCTTTATTGATAGACTATGTAGACGATCATACCAATTGGCTATACACCCAGTTTAATTCGCACATAGAACGTTCTGAGTCGTATTTTGAGACGGCGATAGAGCAGCGTGAAGACCACGAATATTTAAGATCATATGCGTTTACCAATGAACATGAATTTTTTGCTGTATGTGTAGAGCATTTCTTTGAGACTCCTGCTACCTTTGCAGAAGCGTTGCCTGAGCTATACGACATTATGTGTTCGTTGCTCAATCAGAACCCAATACACTCGCAAAACGATTTTGCATTAAAATGAAACAGCTATTTAGATACGGAGATACCAAGGAGTTTTACAAAACAGTAGGCAAGAAAGATGCGGCTATTTTTAATGGTGCAATGGTGCATCCATACTACAGTACCTACGCCATATCGCGTGATGCCGAATGGACGAGTCGTCAGTTTGTGCTAGATATGAAAGAGGTAGACGAAGAGGGGATTGGTACGTTTGTAAATGTAAAGCACATAAGCCCAGCTAAAATAGGAGACGAAGTACGATTTATCGCGACTATCAAAAGTGTGGTGAATAATGAAATTATCTGCACCATAACTGCCAAGGTAGGAATGAGACTTATAGCCACCATAGAGACAGGGCAAAAAATATTAGACGAGGACGAACTAGAATCGGTACGTAGAGTAGCAAATAGTGGCTAAGAAAAAGAAGGAACATAGCAATAGTATTACCAAAAACAGAAAAGCTTTTTTTGAGTATGCGGTAGAGGAACGATTTGTGGCAGGGCTAGTGATTACGGGTCCAGAAATTAAATCTATACGTGATAAGAAAGTGAGTATTTCCGAGGCGTACTGTTTTATAGATGATAGCGGTATTGCCAAAATAAAAGGAATGCGAATATCTGAGTTTAAAAATGCAGGATATGTAGGGCAAAATCCTGATAGAGAGAAGCTTCTGCTCCTTACCAAAAATGAACTAAAGAAAATTCGGAATAAGCTAAAAGACGTAGGGAATACCATTATTCCGTTAGAAGTATTTATATCTGACAAGGGATTTGCTAAGTTAGAAATAGCAATAGCGAAGGGTAAAAAATACCACGATAAGCGAGAAAGCTTAAAGGATAAAGACATTAAAAGAGAGATTAATAGATACGTATAAATTCTTATAAAAATTGGTGCTGACCTAATGGACATCCGTTTATATTTGCATCGCTTTATAGCACCACAATAATATGCTCACGTGGTGAAATTGGTAGACACGCCAGCTTGAGGGGCTGGTGTCCGCTTTAGGACGTGCTGGTTCGAATCCAGTCGTGAGCACGATGTGACCAAGTCAAAGCCCGACAGGGATTTGTAATTGGTCCACTCAGCGGCGAGACTGGAAAAAACATCCAGTCGTGAATACGAAACTTAGGAGAACCAAAACGGTTCTCTTTTTTTTGTCCAAAAAATACTTCATCTAGAAATATCGTAAATCCCAGCAAGGAAAAAGAAGTTGTTTTTTGATTTTAATCAAAAAAAGATCTGTACAAATCAGCCTAATCCGTTCGCCGTTGCGAATCATTGTTCTATTTTTTCGGTGAATAGTACCTAGGTGGGCTTTACCATAAAATATTTCCTGGTAAAAATGCACCTTAGAGAAAGCATATAACTGCCGTAATAAGGTGAGCCTATATCAGCGTTTCATGCGTCATATCAGCTGCTATATTAGGTCTGAGGTACAACTATCTTCCAACCCAATTCTTTTCCTACGAGCTGCAAATCATTGAGCGTGGTTTCCAATTCGCTGCGAGCCATATTTTTAAGGTTGCTTTTATTCACTTTTTCCTTCAACTTGGCTATTGCTCTGCTGTTCAGTCTATTGAAATCTTTTTTGTCAAAGGTGTTGAATGAGCTTTACTGCAGGTCATAATACTTAATCTCGGGTTCAACGTTCACTTGAGGAGTAGGCATATTTACTAAGGTGATGGTTTTGGTCTCTTCGTCTTTAGCATATTCCATTTGAGATAAATCGTAGCTTACACTCGCTTTACCCTTTACGAGTAGAAAAGCCTTTTTCTCAAAGGCAATAAGGTCGTAAAAGTACTTGTCGGCCTCTTTGTAATCGTATAACTCAGAGAGGTACCCCTCGGTCACCACTATCTATTTTACAGCTTCTAATCGCTCTATCATTACATTGGACTCTTTTTGTGAGGTAGTTTTAGATGACTTGGAGTACATCATAAATACGATGCCGGCACCTATGATAATGCCCAGTGGATGAATTTGAATTGCTTGACCATTTTGAAGTCGTAAAAGTTGAAAAGTTTAGGAATAAGCATAAAGCTATGTTTATGCCTAAGTTATACTGAACAAATTAAAAGGTTGTTTTCATTATGTTCAGACGTAATATCAAAGTTTGATTTTTGAACGCTAGTGATTAATCATAAACTTGTACTCAAACTTAAATGTAAGATGAAATTCGGAACTAAAGCAATACGCGGCGGTACAGAGCCAGATACGGCTAGAGGAGCTATAATGACGCCTATATACCAAACGAGTACTTACGTACAAGAGGGGATAGGCGAGCACAAAGGCTATGAGTACAGTAGGAATAAGAATCCTACGGGTAGTTCCTTGGAGGCCAATATTGCCGCCATAGAAAATAGAAAGTATGGGGCCTGTTTTGGGAGTGGACTGGCGGCTATTGATTGTGTGATCAAAATGCTAAATCCCGGTAATGAGGTGATATCCTCCAGTGACTTATATGATGGTTCCTATCGATTGTTTATAAGCGGATGATAAATAATAGGATTCAGGATGTCCGATATTTTCGATGTTATGATCGCACTTCCGTCTTGTAACATATGACCTACCAAAATGCACAAGGCAGACTTCATCAACTAAAACCGCCAAGAAATATCGATTATGAAGTGCTGAAGAAGAAACCAAACAAATGAACCTTAACAAAGCCAAATCACAACTCGACGCTATTCTGGAAAACCTGAATCCGCAGTATTTTATAGATAATGATCCTATTAGTATTCCGCATCGGTTTACCAGCAAGGAGGACATCGAAATATCGGCATTTTTTGCAGCTATATTAGCTTGGGGACAGCGTAAAACCATCATCAATAATGCCAATAAACTCATGCATTGGATGGGAGAGGAGCCGCACCGCTTTATCTTGGAACACTCTGATAAAGAGTTGAAACAGTTCGAAAAATTTGTACACCGAACCTTTAATAGCACCGATGTTCTTTATTTTATCGAAGTTCTAAAGCATTGGTATTCAGAAGATAAATCGTTAGAAGATTGTTTTGTAGGAAATTCGATGAAGGAGAAAATTTATAATTTTCATCTCGCCTTTTTTAAGTTTGACTTTGCACCCGCACGTACACGTAAACACATCGCTAATCCTGCCAAAAACTCATCAGCTAAACGTCTTAATATGTATCTTCGGTGGATGGTGAGAGGTGACGGTCTCGACTTCGGTATCTGGAAGTCCATCAAGCCCTCAGAGCTCAAATGCCCACTAGATGTACACGTAAAACGTGCTGCTCATCACTTTGGCTTGCTGCAACGCACGCAACAAGACTGGAAGGCAGTAGAGGAATTGTCAGATAATCTGTTGCTTCTAGATGCTCAAGACCCAATAAAATACGACTTGGCTTTATTCAAGTGGAGCGAGACTAAGATGGATTAGGGCGAATCATTACTCGATATAAGAGTTTGCTAAACCACGATTTTAATCCCATATTTCACGAGCAAGCCCAGCACTTCATCTTTAGAGAATATTGCTCCTTTGAGTTGGTTGATGTTGGGGTCCATACTATAATTTTCAGCTCCTCTAAAATCACATTGAGTCAAATCTGTTTGTTCAAATGTAGCTGCATACAAATCGCTCCCGCTAAAAGAGGCTTTGTGTAGCTTGCATTCTACAAAATCTACATCCTTAAGAGAACAATCTTCCAAGCGAGCATTCGAGAGATTGAGCTGGTAAAATGATGCGTAATCCAGTTGACAACCATCAAAATTTAACTCCAATAAGAAAGAATTACACTGAGAAAACTGTAGTCCGAGCATCTTACATTCGGTAAATGATACCTGTTTAAATGCTGTATTCTTGATTTTAACCTCCGTGAAATTACTCGTGCTAAATGTGCATTCTTCAAAAGCAATGTCTGTAAAATATAAGCCTGTAAAATCACAATTAATAAACGCACATTGTTCATACTCTTGGTCTAACTCTCCTTGCGTAAACACCTTATTTTCAATAGTTTGATCGTACATGTTATTTAGATAGTGCTATGGCTTGTTTCACAAAAATGATGAATCGGTTACTATGACTTATGGCATTCTCTGAGCAAGAGAGATAAGGCATTCTGCTGTGTCTTTCTCCGCCTAGTTTTATCATCTCTGCTTCAGTAACTTGGTTGGTTTTTATAAAGCAATTTCCCTTGGAATCAACCAAGCCAAACATTTTGTCTTCGTACATAAGTCCACTGCCACCAAACATTTTCTTTGCACTTATACCTGAGATGCCCGCCAATTTTGAAACCACTAAAGCAGAGATTTCATTGGAGTAAGCCGTATTTTTCTCTGTGAGTAAAGCCATAACTATACTGCACCTACTTTGTGCTCCATCAGACTTGCAATATTCTGAGCTCGTGCCTTCATAGCGTGAGCCATTTTCCCTTCGTGCAGTTCATCTATGCTCTCATTCAGGTATCCTATCCAAGTATTGAAGTGCTCTTTGGTGAGTTTACTCTTTGCGGCTAGATCTATATGTGGCTGCATAGCGTTGCGATTATACGTTCCACTGCCAAAAAGCATACTGTGCCAAAAGTCAATTAATACGGGAAAATGTTCTTTGAGTTTGACTTGAGCTACGTCTGTGAAGAGGTAAGAAATACGTTCGTCTACCAATAATTTACCGTAAAAAGTATTCATTATCAGTAAGATATCATTTCTATTACGGATATCCTGCATTACTTGAGAAGTACGCCGTTATCCCATTTTTCGGTTTTCCATTTACCACCATTGTGCTTCCAGTATTCCCAAGTGCCGTGTTTCATATCATCTACAAACTCGCCTTTGCACTTACCAAAAAGATTGCTAGCCCCGAGGCTCCATTTTCCATTCTTTTTACCTTTGATATAGCTGCCTCTATCTTCTCCACCTTCGGCAAACTGATGTTCTACCCATTCACCTTCTTTAAGCCCGTCTTTGTACTCTCCATAGGTGTCCAAGCCCTCGCGTTTGTATAGTTCGTATCGACCGTGTCGTTTGCCGTTTTTATAATTGGTGATTTCGAGCGGTAGGCCGCTCATTGTGTACAGTACTTTTTCTCCTTCTAGTTTGCCGTCTTTGTAGGTTTCTTTAGATATTACCGTGCCTTCTAGCGTATAGGTTAGTTTTTCGCCTGTGGCAAAACCATTAATGTATTCACTGGTCTCTGCTACTTTGCCACTGATATGAAAAAAAGTAGATCGCCCGTGTCTGAGCCCATCTTTGTAATTGATTTCTTTGCGTTTATTTTCTTCTCGGTCGTATGAAGTAACAAGTCCATTTGGTTTGCCGTTTTTATACGTACCCTCTTGTTCCTTCTTACCATTAGAGTGGTAGGTTACAAAGGCACCTTCTTCTTTTCCATTCTTAAAAGTAGCCTTCTTTTTGGGTGATCCGCTTACGTAATGAGACATATAACCACCGTCTAGTTTTCCAACCACATAGCGACAATGTACTTCTGGTGTACCATTGGCATAAAAGGTTTTGAACTCACCGTGACGCACACCGTTTTTATAACCTACTATTTGGTCAGGCTTTCCGTTTTCGTACCAACTTTCAAATTTTCCGTCTATGACCCCATTCTTCCAATTTACCCTTTGCATAGGTTTATTATTGCTAGGCCATAGGAGTAGTGATTCTCCCGTGTAGCGAGCACCATTATAATAGTAGTCACCATCGTCCCCTTTGGTTAGCTTGTTAAAAGCAACTCTATTTTGGCTATATGCACCAAGTGTAGATGCGATAAAAAGTATTAATAGTATATTTCTCATTGATATAATAATGTGCGACAAATGTATTTATTGTGTTTACTGCTCAGAACCACAGTTTTTAACGAGTTCTTCCACATTCTGCTTTAACATACAATCAAAGTGACCTCTTGGGCATTTTTTACTACCTAATTTGCTACACGGTTGGCAAGGTAGGTTAAGTAAGTAGTTGTGTATCTGTGTATTATCTTTACGGTGGGCATACATACCGAAGTCTGGATGCGTATTGCCCCACAAGGTATGAATAGGTATATCAAATGCGGAGGCAATGTGCATCAATCCTGTATCGCTTGTAATGATTCCAGCCGATTTTTGGATGACGAATGCAGAGTCGGTAAGCGATATTTTATTCACCAAATTAGTAGTATTGTTTACCACTTGAGCCATTATTTCTTCTGCCTTTTTACCGTCTGATTCGCCTCCGCCAAGCAATACTGTATATTTGTTTAAGCGTTTAATTGTGTCTATTATAACGCTTGTCGGTATTTGCTTGGTGTAGTATGTTCCGCCTATTACGATGCAGATATAATCTCTCTCTATAAGTGAATGTTCTGCTAGCTTAAAGGTGTAATCCTTTGGGAAAAAGAAATCGATGGACTTATCGTTAGTATCTACATTTAATGAAGTAACTGCTTCTGCATACCGATGTACGATATGTTTCTTTGGGAGTTTATTGATCTTAAAATTTACAAATAGCCATTTTAGAATATTTACTTTATTGAACGTAAGGATTTGCACATCTAGAGCTTTAGCGATCTTGTTACTTCTATAGTTCTTGTGTAAGTCGATTACAATATCAAAATGGTTTGAGTTTAATTCTGATATCGTTTCTTTAAAGCTTTCAAATAGCGTATGTACTTGTTGCACGTGCGGATTTGACTCTACTAAGTCTGCAAACTGAGGCTTAGTAAGGAAATGAATCTCGGAGCCGTCTATTTGTGCCAACCACCTTAAAACAGGTGAGGTTAGCACTATATCTCCGATGGAACTAAAACGTATGACTAAAATTTTCATCGAGGGGCGGGTGACCATACGATTTCACCAGTCAAAAAAGCGGGTTCTACGATATAGGCTGCCGATTTACCTTTGTCTACCTCGGCTATAAAAACCATTTGAGTTCCACCACCTTCTAGCTGCACGGCCATTATATGTTTCAAGATACCGTATTTCCCTTTCATCGTACTACTCATCCGATGCACATCAAAATCACCTGTATTGAAAAAAGTATTGTAAAAATTCCAACCAGTTGCGGTATCACTCAGCGGCTTATCTGTTTCAAAGCGAGTTTTTTTATAATAATCAATGTAGGTATAGTTATCACCCTTATACTCATCAAAATAGATGGTGTCACCTATCTCAATGACTACTTCTTGTGCTTGGCCGCTCGCCGCTAAGGTGCCTATCATCAGGCATATTATACTAAGTATTTTCTTCATTGTTCTAGGGTAGAGACGATTAGGTATCCATTTTCGATGCTTAGTACTTTAATCTCCGCTCCTTGGTCTATCATCTCTCCATAAGTTTTAGCTTCAAAAGTAGTGCCATTTATACGGATTTTGCCCATTGGTCTCAGAGCGGTATGAGTTGTGCCTGTGCTGCCTATTGCTGCACTACTAGCGGCTTGTTCACCTTGTATGGGCACTTTGGCATCTATTACATCTGAGAGTACTATGCGTTGAAAAAACTTGGAATTGATTAAATGAGTGCTAAAAAAATAGAACACTACTCCTAAACCTATCATAGCAAATAGGACACTTGCTAGTGCATTATTCCATTCGGTAGTTGGAATGCCCTCAAAGTCAAAATGAATATTGCGTACCATAGTGAGCACCAACCCGCTAAGCATAAGCAGAATACCACTTACACCAGCAACCCCAAAACCGGGGATAATAAAGACTTCGACTATAATGAGCACAACCCCAATAAAGAATACCAATATTTCCCAGTTTTCGGCAAGTCCCTCGATATAGAGTGGGGCAAAGTAGCCAACTGCAGCTAGGATAGAAGCCACTAGCGGGAAACCCACTCCTGGGGTTTGCAATTCAAAATAAATACCACCCATCATTACTAAGATGAGGATAGATCGCAAAGCAGGATTCGCAAAAAAGGCAACGAGTTTATCTATAAAAGTAGGTTCCACGTAAATCCTCCTGGCGTTGGTGATATTATTTATTTCTAAAATTTCTTCTATGCTTGATACTTGACCTTCGCAATAACCCCATTTTAGAGCCTCCTCAGTGGTTAGAGTTATCACCTTATCTGCATCATCCAGTCCTTCTACCACTACACGCTCGTCTACCATACCTTCGGCTATGTCTGGGTTGCGGTAGTAAGTGTAGGTCGTATCGCCGTTATTTATTATTGTATCTTTTCCATGGCTCTCCGCAGTACTTCGCATTTGCTTACGCATGTAGCTTTGGTATTTATCAGGAGCCTTAGTACCATCTTCATTTACTACTGTAGTAGCACCAATGTTGGCACCTTTGGTCATGTATATTTTGTCACAGGCAATGGATATAAGCGAACCAGCACTTGCAGCATTATTGTCTATAAATACATATGTAGGGATATCGGTATTCAGTATGCGGGTACGTATGCTGTCGGCATCAGTCACATAGCCGCCGTATGTATTCATATGTATGATAATCAGATCAGCATCTATATCGTCAGCTTTTTTTATAGCCTGCTGTGTTATGCGAGTTGCTTCAGGTGCTATTTCTTTTTTAAGGTCAAAAATCACCACCGTTTGCCGCGTAGTGTCTTGAGCAAAAGTGGGCATAGCTGCCAGAAATATGAGGACTTTAACGATAATTTGTTTCATTTTAACCACAATACTACAAAATGATGTACTAAAGTGAATAACTATCTGTTAGTACAAAGTATTTACTCCTATAACTTTGCAATTGTAATGAAGCATTTAATTCTTATTTTATTCGCTGTTTGTCTGTACACAGGAGCTCTTGCTCACAAAACAGATTCTGTTGCCACCAAGATAGTTGATAGCCAAAAATGTATAGTACATAAAATAAAGGCTGGTGATGGAATGTACCTTATTAGTAAAAAATACGGTGTAACCGTAGATGAAATAGTTGCACTAAATCCAGGTTCGGAAAAAGTTATTAAAATAGATGAATTCTTGCTTATCCCGACGGGTGTATTTATAGGTAAACCTAAAACAGCTGTTGTCTCTAAGCCTAAAGAAGTAGAAAAGCCAGATGTGCAGCAAAAAGAAACCGTTACTAAGGTAGAGGAAGTGCGTGAAATGCCGAAAACGGTAAAACCCGACCCAGTAAAAAAGAATGTAGCTACTAAGTATGCGACTTATCACACAGTAACAAAAGGGGAGACGCTGTATGCTTTGAGCAGAAAGTATAAGACGTCTGTAGCTGATATTAAAAAATTGAACAATTTACAAATTGACGAACTCGCAGAAGGTGCGACCCTAATAGTAGTAGGAGGTAAACCTAAAGCGGCTATGCAAGAAAAGCCAGTCGTACCAACGGAGGTCAAGGAAGTAAAGGATGTTGTGAGACAGAATGTACAAGAGAAGAAGTATGAAGATATTGGCTACGTAACACCCGTGGAGTCTAAGGAAACGAATAGCTCATCAGGTTACGTAGTACGTGTAGAGAAGCTTGTAGAGTACAACATAGAAAAGATAGAAGAAGAAGGAACTCTGAGCATAGGTGCTCAGAAAATTCCGGAGGACAAAAACTACGCACTTCACTTTGAAGCACCGGTAGGAACTGTAATTATGGTTACTAATCCCGAAAATAAGAATACCGTATTTGTGAAAGTAGTCGGTAATTTTATGAAAGGTGAAAACAGTTCTGAAATAATAAAGCTATCCAACATATCTGCAGCTAAGATTGGTGTAAAACCAAAATCTAAGATTTTATTAAGCTATGCCAGATAACAAGTGGTTGCCTTTTTGGGGTAATTTCTATGTTACAATAGCTTTTATTGGTTTCTCTGCACTTTGGTATTCCAAAGCAGTAGTGAGTGTATGCACGGCATTACTTGCCTTATCATTTTTGGCAAACGTTTTTAGGTTAAATCTTACGAATTATAAAGGCTTATTTATAGGTGCTATCGTTCTATTATTACCCACTGTCACAGACCTATTTATAAGTGGATTTCAGGGTGAAATTGTGCATAAAATCGGCCTAATATCTGGTTTTGTAGCATGCTTATT
>JABIUV010000027.1 GCA_018700895.1 Bacteroidota bacterium | reverse complement strand
TGCGAGGTTGTGGTTCGACTTTTTCCATTTCTCGGGAAATGTCGGCGAGAATTCCCAAAGTGCTCTTCGGTTCAATATACTGCTGTAGTTCTCCATCAAAGATGCCCACTCCCGCGGAATCGCGTTGATCGACGATCAGGTAGGCGAGGCTTGCAGCCATGTATTTCGCGTACTCGAGCTTGGTGATCTTGCCCGAACCAAAGGTCATCGACGAGCTCGCATCGAGCAACAGATTGGCTAGGAAATTAGTTTCCGCGTCAAACAGTTTAACGAAGTAGCGTTGGGAGCGGGCGTATAGTTTCCAGTCTATGTTTTTAGTGCTCTCTCCTGGGTTATACTTCCGATGTTCCGCAAATTCTACGGAGAAACCATGAAAAGGACTCATATGAAATCCAGTTATAAAACCTTCTACAGCTTTTTTGGCAAGGAGTTCTAAGTTTCCTGTGTTGAGTATATCTTGTGGTTTTATTTGCATAAAAAAAGCGGTGAATCTCTTACCAAAGAGGTACACCGCTCAATATTACAAATTTCTTTGCTAAGCTTAAACTAATTGCCCATCTATTTTACCTGAAATTGTAGTTTTAGGAACTGCTCCTACTATCTTGTCTACCACTTCACCATTTTTAAATACTAACAACGTTGGGATACTTCTTACGCCATACTTCATTGGTGTATTCGAGTTGTGATCTATATTCATTTTACCTATCTTAGCTTTCCCTTCATACTCTGTTGCTAGTTCTTCTACGATAGGGCCTATCATTCTGCATGGTCCGCACCACTCTGCCCAAAAATCTACCAATACGGGGGTGTCACTGTTTAATACCTCTTGTTCAAAATTTGAATCTGAAAATTCTAATGCCATAATTTTTATTTAATTCTTTATACGAAGGTACGCTTACAACCTTACTTTTAACATAAGCAAATGTGATAGAGATATAAACAAACATTAAACTTGCTTGAGTTCTATTCTAAACGAAGTTCCTTTGCCTAACTCGCTTGATTTTACGTATATCTTACCTCTGTGGTAGTTCTCCACTATTCGTTTTACCAGAGACAAGCCCAGCCCCCAACCGCGTTTTTTGGTTGTATACCCTGGTTTAAATATAGTCTTGTGTTTACTAGGGGGGATTCCTTTGCCATTATCTGTTACATCAAACTGTATCCATTCATTCCCTATTCCTGCCATCTCAAATTTGATATCTCCCCGGCCTTCCATGGCATCTACTGCATTTTTGCATAGATTTTCTACCACCCAAGCAAATAATGGCTTATTTACGGCCACCTGTACATCTTCAAATTTTTCTTGACCTACAATCACAATATTTACCTTATCAGAAGTACGGGAGTTGATGTAGGACACACTTTCTTCCAGGACATCAAGGAGTGCATAATTGGTTAGGGATGGCTCCGACCCTATTTTCGAAAACCTATCGGTAATGAGCCCTAATCGCTCCATATCGTGCTCCATTTCCCTGATCACATCGGGTGACACGTTGGCGTTGCTCTCCTTAATATATTCAACCCAGCCCATTAAAGAAGATATTGGTGTACCTAACTGATGTGCAGTCTCCTTACTCATTCCCGCCCAAACCTTATTCTGTTCACTCGTGCGGCTATAGCTAAAAGCAAAATAGCTTATCGCCAAGAACAAGGCTATGACACCCAATTGAAAATAAGGGAATACCCTTAATTGAATAAGCAAGATACTATTGCCGTAGTAAATCATAATTTTTTGACCTTCAGCGTATTCTATCTCCATCGGATCGTTTTGCTCTTTCATTTGAGAAAGTGAGTGTGCCACATAATTATCGCCATTATACCCCGTAGAGTCTAAGTTTTTACTTCCATTTACATTGCCTTTATCATCGGTAAGTATTACGGGTATCGTCTTGTTAGCTTCTATAATTTTAAGCAAAAAATTAACATCACCATCCAGATCTGATGTTGCTAAAATACGTGTCGCATCAGCCCAAGTAGCTATCTTTTCCCGCTCTTGAAGTTCGAGTTTTTCTACCAGGTTGTTGGTATACCACAGAGAAAAGAAACCTATAAGAAAGGCGAAAAACAGTAGCACTACTTTGAGTACTTTTTTTAACTCGTAATTATTTAACTGCAAAACAATAAGATTCGAAGGTACTTAAGACAACTCAAAAATCACCTAATAAATTACTTTTGTCACCGTGATTTTATCATTCAATCATTTTGACCAAACGCTACGAGCTGATTTATCTAAACCATTGCATATTAGCATTGCCGTAAGTAGAGAACATAGTGTATCTAGTTTCAGCATAGCTGGTGCGGTGTACAGCGATTATGAGCACGGCAATTTTGTAGGCAGTAAGCTTAAAGGTGGGCCTTGTAATCTAGAAACGATCACATTCACTCCTCACGGAAACGGCACACATACCGAGTGTTTAGGTCATATATCTGATGAAGACTATTTTGTAAATGACTGTATACGTGATGACTACAAACCTGCCCTGGTTGTTACACTCAATATGCGTGAAAACGCATCTTACCTAAATTTTAGCAATTTGACCCAAGAACATCTTGCTAGCGTAGATACACTCGTCATACGCACAACTCCTAATACCATAAGTAAACTAAACCGTGACTACTCCGGTAAGCCTACCGCATGCATTGACCCTATCGATATGAAACAGTTAGTGGCTGCTGGGATTAACCATCTCATAGTAGACCTCCCTAGCGTAGACCCTGAGTGGGATGGCGGAGCTATGGCTTCGCATTACGTCTTTTGGCAATATCCAGATCAACCACGATTAGATGCTTCTATCACGGAGTTTGCATTTATACGTGACGATATAGCCGATGGACTTTACTTACTGAAGCTCAATATCAGCAACTTTGAGTCAGACGCCGCTCCTAGTCGACCGGTGTTATATCCTATTATTGCAGAGTAGTAGTGAACGAGAAGATATTATATTTTAAATCCTGGTTAACCAGTAGGTACATCAACTTATTGGGGGACAAATCGTACGATTTTAAGACCATTCTCATCATCAAAATGGATGAAATAGGTGACTTAGTTACTGCACTCCCTGTATTTTACAACCTCCATGCTCTTTATCCTGAAGCTAAGCAAACCTTGGTATGCAAAGGGTTTAATACCATATTTTTTAAACATATAGACTACGTTGATTGCGTCACCAATTTTGATGACGTGAACCATCAGCAGTTTGACCTCATCATAGACCTCAGAGGTACAGCTGAGACACTTCACTATGCACTGAGTATTAAACCTAAAATGCGTTTAGATAGAGGAAGTATACGCCTTAAGAATAAGTTATCCGGCGGCCAAAAAAACGAGATAGATACCAACATAGAGGTTATCGCTCCATTACTGAACAAAAACACAATATGGAGTAACAAGATTGTCACCTCAGCGGATGAACAAAATAAGGTTGGAACATTCTTAGATTTAGAGGGTGCAAGCTCATTTGTTATTATGCACTTGGGAGCAAGAGATGAAGCCCGCAGATGGCCAGTAGAACGCTATGCTAAGGTGATTAACCATATCAACAAAGCCTATTCTATGCCGTGTATTTTAGTAGGTGGACCAGATGATAATGAAGCGAACAAAAAGTGTTTAGAACTCGTTAAAAGTAAAATAAACGTTAATGTGGCGGGTGGATTCAATCTCTTGGAGTACGCGGCCCTATGCGTACGAGCCTCACTTTTTGTAGGAAATGAGAGCGGTCCTCTTCACATAGCTGCGGCACAAAATACCCCAACCATTGCACTATTTGGTCCAGGAGTAAAAGATGTATTCTATCCTAAGAACGATAAAAGTATCATACATCACTATTTCTTGGCAAGAGGTCATAAGAAACAAACACTTGCTAACTCTACTATTTTTCAGATACGTTTGGACGAAGTAATACATAGTGTCGACAGACAGTTGGGCAAAATAGGGCATTAAGCCGTAGCTTGCGTGTCTTAAATATGACACAAAATTATAATATGAACCGAGCCAATGGAGCTCCTTTTAATCTGAAGTACATTTTATGGGTGGTTATTGCTCTAGTCGCAATTACCACCGTTGCAAAATCCACTATCACTATTCGGTCCGGACAAGCAGGAGTGTTATATAAAACCTTCAGTAACGGTGTGGTAACAGATCTGACATACGGAGAAGGATTTCATTTTGTTGCCCCGTGGAATAAAATGATTATTTACGAAGTGCGTCAACAAGAGGTATTCGAAAAAATGTCTGTACTCAGCAGCAACGGACTCGAAATAAAATTAGATGCATCTGCGTGGTTCCAACCCGATTATGAAAACCTGGGTAAATTGCACCAACAGAAAGGCCAAGATTACATAGATAGGGTGTTATTACCCACTATCCGCTCGGCAGCGAGAAGTGTGGTTGGGCGATATACTCCGGAGCAGCTATACAGCAGTAAGCGAGATGCCATACAAAAAGAAATATTCGAAGAAGCTAAGAAAATAGTAAGTTCACAGTTTATTCAGCTCAATGAGATACTGGTAAGAGATGTTACCCTACCTCCTACTATAAAGGAAGCGATAGAACGAAAATTACGTCAAGAGCAAGAAGCATTGGAGTATGAGTTTAGACTAGTAAAAGCCAAAAAAGAAGCTGAACGTCAGAAAATAGATGCTGAGGGTAAAGCAGTGGCTAACAAGATATTGAGTGCATCCCTCACCGACAAGATATTAAAAGAAAAAGGCATAAGTGCCACTTTAGAACTTGCCAAATCTCCCAACAGTAAAGTCGTGGTAGTGGGTAGCGGTAAAGATGGTCTTCCGCTGATACTTGGTAATCAGTAAGGGATTCTAACAGCATAGAATCAAGCTTTCAGGAAACTGGATGCTTTTTTTGGGGTCAGCTCCAAATGATTGCCTTAGTACCTAGCATTTTCTCTTGGGTCTTTTGCAGGTGACCCCAAGAGAGTATTAAAGTTGATGATCAACCCCAGCTACATACATAGCAGGGGTTTTTAATTTTAATTAATTTAAGATCACTGCAAATCAAAGTAATCCGTGTCATCAGTGTTCTATATTTTTAGAGAATTATCCCTAGGTGGGCTTTACCCTAATTTTATATGGATAGGTTAAAAAAAAACGAGCTTACTGTCTACCAATAAGATCGTTTTATATAAAAGGAAAGTGAGTTCTAGACTAGCTTTCTTCTTAATATCTTACCTACATTACTCTTAGGTAATTCGTCGCGGAAAACGACAATTTTTGGAACTTTGTATGCCGTGAGCTTTTCACGGCAAAAGTCGCGTACTTCTTGCTCCGTAAGGCTTTCATCTTTCTTCACTACAAAGGCCATAACACACTCGGTGGTTTTGGCACTAGGCTCACTTCGAACACCTACTTCAAGTACTTTAGGGTGACTACTTACCACTGCCTCTACCTCACTTGGATACACGTTAAACCCTGAGACACAGACCATTTCTTTCTTACGGTCTACTATTTTGAAGAAACCATCTTCGTCCATAATACCAATATCTCCTGTCAAAAAGTAGTCTCCGTGCATCACTTCCTTGGTAGCATCGGCTCTGTTCCAGTATCCGGCCATTACTTGTGGACCTTTTATTCCTATCTCGCCACGCTCTCCGATAGGCACCTCTTTTCTGTCATCGTCAAATATTTTGAGATCCGTATTAGGTATAGGCAAGCCTATAGTCCCCATACGATGTGTACCATCGGTAGGGTTGATTGTTGCTGCGGGAGAAGTTTCTGACAGTCCATAAGCCTCCAGCAAAGGTGAACCTGTTACTTCTTGCCATTTCTTGGCGACAGCATCTTGTACTGCCATTCCACCCCCTAGTGATATTTTCAGGTCAGAGAAATCAAGTTTTAAAAACTCCGGCTGATTGAGTAAACCGTTGAACAAGGTATTTACTCCAGTTATCAATGAGAACGGATTTTTCTTTAAATCTTTGATAAAGGCTGGCATATCTCGCGGATTGGTAATCAGTACGTTACGAGCTCCATAGTTGAAGAACGTGATACAATTTGCCGTAAGTGCGAATATGTGATAAAGGGGTAATGCAGTGATTACAACAGCCTCACCATCCTTGAATAATCCCGTTAACCAACCATCAATTTGAGAAAGTTGGCTACATATATTTCCGTGGGTAAGTATCGCTCCTTTACTAACACCAGTAGTACCGCCAGTGTATTGTAAAAATGCCATATCATCGTGAGAGAGGGTAACTGCAGATGGTGATTTCCCCTTTCCTTCGGCCATTACTTGTTTGAAAGGTATAGCATTTGGTAGATTAAAAGAGGGTACCATCTTTTTAACGTACTTCACTACGGTATTTACAATTGTTCCTTTCAATCCACCGAGCAAATCACCTATGCGTGCTACAATAACTGTTTCTATATCGGTACCGTCTTGTATACTCTCATAGTTACTCGCAAAATTTTCAAGAATTACTAACGCTTTAGCACCACTATCCTTATACTGATGCTTCATTTCCTCGGGTGTATAAAGTGGATTAGTGTTCACCGCCACGAAGCCACATTTTAACACGGCAAACATCGCCACAGGAAACTGAAGCAAGTTTGGCATCTGAATAGCCACACGGTCACCGGGTTTTAAGTCAGTCTTATTTTGTAAGTACCACGCAAATGCATCTACGTTTGTTTTAAGCTGATTAAACGTCATCGTGACATCCATATTCTGAAATGCTACTTGGTCGCCATACCTGGCTACTACATCGTCAAATACTTTTGCAAGTGATTCGTATTTATTATTATCTATGGTATGTGGTACAAAGTCAGGATAGCTTTTAAACCACGCATGTTGTCCTGTCATCGGGTGTAAAAATATAGCTAAACTTCGAACTTTACAATACCCGTACAGTTGCTACTATTTGTTTAGACCCAATCAATACAAATAGGGTATTTATTTGCTACTTAAAACTTTCGCTTACCATAAGCTCTTTGGTGCCGTGGGTCCAAGAATAGAACCCTTCACCTGATTTTACACCTTTTTTACCCGCATTTACCATATTTACCAACAGTGGACAAGGTGCGTATTTCGGATTACCAAATCCATCGTGCAATACATTGAGAATAGCCAAACATACATCCAAACCAATAAAGTCAGCCAATTGTAAAGGCCCCATAGGGTGAGCCATACCGAGTTTCATTACTGTATCTATACTCGTCACCTCTCCTACTCCTTCGTGCAAGGTCCATATTGCCTCGTTTATCATTGGCATAAGTATTCTATTGGCAATGAACCCGGGATAATCATTCGCCATAGCAGGCACTTTACCTATTTTTTTACTGAGTGATTCTATGGTAGCTGTCACTTCTTTGGAAGTATTGTAGCCATTTATTATCTCTACCAATTTCATTATGGGCACAGGATTCATAAAGTGCATCCCGATAACTAACTCCGGTCTGCTCGTTTGTGCAGCGAGTTCTGTAATGCTAATGGAAGACGTATTAGACGCTAAAATACAACCTGCTGGTGCAGCAGCATCCATATCCTTAAAAATCTTAAATTTAAGCTCTTTATTTTCTGTAGCAGCTTCTACAATGAGTTGTGCCGACTCAACCCCTTCGGATAGCTCTGTATAGGTAGTGATATTTGCTAGTGTACTCGCTTTATCCTCCGCAGTGATCTTTTCTTTAGCAACCATCCTATCTAAGTTTTTGCTTATTGTAGCCATTGCCTTTTCTAGAGCGGCGGCGTTAATGTCAATAAGTGATACGGTGTATCCATTTTGGGCAAATACGTGAGCTATTCCGTTGCCCATGGTTCCTGATCCTATTACCGAGATGTGTTGCATTTGTTTTTATGTTATATGACTTACAAAGGTAAAAAAAATAAGACTCACAGCCCTACCAGATATAGGTCCTCAGGCTATTTTAGAATCATAAAAAATGTAAACTAGGCCCTACTTGATTCTCAAAGTCAAGGTGAGACCGGTGTATGTTCCTATGCCAGCCCTCCGCCTCATTATATCTGGTGATATATGTAGTGCCAGATCATCATTCAAGTCAAACTCTTTGAGATGTGCATCTACATTAGCATCTATGATTTGGAAAGCATACAGCGCTACAAAACCAATGATGGTAACATCTCGATTCCTACGATAAAAATCGCGACTGCTTGTCACACCAGCAGTGGTAAGTTGAGGATAATAATCTATTGTACTAGTATCGCCATCTATTTTACTTACCAATATGCTTTGATAACGTGCAAGACTATCTTTACTTAAATTTAAACTATAAATGAGCCCTCCTATCCCTGAATACACTAATCCCGCTTTCCAGTATTTCCTGTTGTATATCTGGCCAGCTCCGGGTATGGCCACGGCCAAAAACGTGGCTTTCTTGGGCCTACCCCACTCTGTTGTGTCTTTTAGTAAGCTAAATTTGATTGATTTGGTATCGACACTATCCTTTTTATAATCGTCACTATACGGTGCTTGAGCGTTGCAGCAAATTGCCGCTCCACAAAAACACACGAATACCAACCATTTTTTCATTGCATCAAAGATACTACTCCATTTTATTTAGGATATCCTCTAGCTGTTTCTTAGACGAAAAACTGATGATGATTGTCCCATTTTCTTCTGCTTTAGATTTGAACTGAACGCTTGTTCCTAGACTCTTTTCTATTTTCTCCTTTCGGTTCATGTATTTCGTAAAATCAAAAAACTTAGTTTTAGATTTACCCTTGGTGCTATTGGCAGCTGTAGATTCTTTCTCATTTCTGACAAGTTCTTCTACCTGTCTTACACTGAGGTTACCATTTACAGCGGCTCTGAATATAGCCAATTTAAGTTCAGCATCTTCCACATTCACCAATGCACGGGCGTGCCCCATTTTAAGTTCATTATCCTTGATAGATAATTGTATTTCTTCGGGCAAGCGAAGTAAACGCAAGTAGTTATTCACCGTACTTCGTTTCTTTCCAACGCGGTCTCCCAGTTGCTCTTGCTTGAGTTCACACTCATCGAGCAATCGCTTGTAAGACAAGGCTATCTCTATTGCGTTTAAGTTTTCACGCTGAATGTTTTCTATCAATGCCATCTCTAGCATTTGTTGATCATCAGCCAGGCGGATATACGCTGGTATTTCGCTCATTCCAGCGAGTATAGAGGCACGTGTACGTCGTTCACCACTTATGAGTTCATACTTCCCATACCCTACTTTTCTAACGGTAATAGGCTGTATTACTCCGTGTATTTTTATAGACTCCGATAATTCTTGCAGTGCCTCATCATCAAACTCTGTTCGTGGTTGAAAAGGATTTGCTATTATCTGACTAATCTGAATAGCCGCAATACTATTCAGTGCCTTAGGCTCTATGCTAGTGATATCCGTATCTGCATTCTCTAGCAGTGCACTTAGCCCTCTTCCTAATACTTTTTTACTCATGGCTTATAATACTCTTTCTTCCTCGCTAATTTTTGTCATTCCATTTTTTTGCAATACCTCCCTTGCAAGATTGAGGTAACCCACACTTCCTGGTGCAGTTGCATCAAACTCGAGTACAGGTACACCAAAACTCGGTGCCTCACTTAGTGTTGTGTTACGCTTGATAATGGTATCAAATACCAACTGCTGAAAATGAAGTTTAACCTCATCTACAACCTGATTGCTCAGTCGTAGTCTGGCATCATACATCGTAAGCAAAAGCCCTTCTATCTCTAATCGCGTATTAATGCTACGTTGCACTATTTTAATGGTATTCAGTAGTTTACCAAGACCTTCTAAAGCAAAATATTCGCATTGTACGGGTATAATTACAGAGTCCGAAGCTCCTAGAGCATTGGTAGTAATAAGCCCCAGTGATGGTGAGCAATCAATGATAATAAAGTCGTATGAATCTTTCACCTTATCAAGGAGCTTGCTCATAATCTTTTCACGATTAGGCAAATCAATCATCTCAATTTCAGCTCCTACAAGGTCAATATTGGCAGGTAATATCTGAAGATAATCATATTTTGTATCCAAAATGGCATCCGTTGGGTTAAGATCTTGAACCATTAGTTCATAGAGGCCTAATCTTACATTTTTGGGATCCAATCCTAAGTGAGACGTGGAATTGGCTTGTGGATCAGCATCTACTAAGAGTACACGATTCTCTAGAACAGCAAGGCTATACGCCAGGTTGGTTGCTGTGGTTGTTTTTCCCACTCCTCCTTTTTGGTTGGCTACGCAAATTATTTTCGACATATTATTCTATTACAGTGCTATGGTTTGATTTATAACTGGTAAGGTCAAGTGGACATCGTTCTTTTTGAATGTTTCTATGGCCTCTTTATGGTTAATCTCTATTGGTGGAAATGTATCAAAGTGCATTCCTACCACTTCTTTACATTCTATAAGTTTAGCTGCTTTGCAAGCATCTTCTATTCCCATCGTGAAATTATCACCAATGGGTAAAAACGCAAAGTCTAACGTATGACTAAGCGGAATAAGTTGCATATCAAGTGTAAGTGCAGTATCTCCTGCATAGTAAAAGGTTGTATCCTGGCTGCTCACTACAAATCCAACAGCATTGCCTGCATAGCTACCATCAGGAAAGGAGCTACTATGTTCAGCTCGCACCATTTTTACGGTACAAAAACCAAGGTTAATACTCCCACCGGTATTCATTGGGATACAATTTTCAACACCTTGATTTGTAAGCCACTCAGCTACCTCGTATACGGCGATTACACTGCAATTACTTTGTTTGGCTATGGCAACGGCGTCTGCCACGTGATCTCCGTGTCCGTGGGTAATGAGCATTACATCAGGCTTAATTGTGGATACATCTACCATACTTGCTTGGGGATTGGGGGTGATAAATGGATCTAACAGTATATTTTTACCGCCAATTAGAACCGAAAAACAAGAATGTCCGTAATATATAAGCTGTGGTCGCACCGTTATCTATGTTTGAATGTCAAATCTAAGACGATAAAAAAAGGGATAATTAACAGGTTTTTAGTAGTTATACACATCACTTTTATGTTGATTTCTTGTAAAAACGGGAATCAAAACACGGAAAAATCCATCTTACGATTTAATAGCGCTACTGGAATCACTTCGCTCGACCCGGCATTTGCCCGAACACAAGAAAATATACGCACTGTAAATCAGCTATTTAACGGACTAGTTCAACTTGATAGCAACTTGAACGTAGCTCCGAGTATTGCTAAAAAATGGACCGTAAGTGGCGACGGCAAGTTGTACACTTTTATACTCAACAAAGGAGTACTTTTCCACAATCACCCACTTTGGGAAGGTGAAAAACGAGAAGTAAACGCCTACGATTTTGTGTACTCCTTTGAGCGAATTATTGACCCCACTACTGCATCTGATGGAGCATGGATATTCAATGGCATTGTAGACGAAAGCAAACCATTTGTAGCTCTAAACGACACGACATTTCAACTCCGACTCAACAAACCATTTGCCCCCTTACTGAGTATGCTTACTATGGCGTATTGCTATGTCGTACCGCAAGAAGTAGTGCAAAAATTAGGGCAGAATTTTGGCAAGAACCCCGTAGGCACTGGGCCTTTCCGATTTGCCAATTGGGCCGATGGTATAAAACTGAATCTGATTAAGAACGAAAATTACTTTGAATCCACCAGCAGCACTTCTATTCCAGGTATTGATGCTATTTCAGTATCATTTATTCAAAGTAAACAAACAGAGTTACTCGAATTTACCCAGGGAAAGCTGGACTTATTTACGGGTATTGAGAGCTCATTCAAAGATGAGATCCTCACCGCTGATGGGACGCTGACGCCTAAATATCGCGAAGCATTCGTACTTAAAAAAAGCCCGTTTTTGAATACGGAGTATCTCGCATTTAATATGGACGACGCTGAGTCGCCTATAGCAGATGTAAACCTAAGGAAAGCAATACATCACTGTATAGATCGTGAAGCGATGATTAAGTACTTAAGAAACGGTGTCGGGATTCCTGCCGAAGGTGGCTTTTGCCCCAAAGGATTGCCTTCCTATACTATAGCGTGGGACAAACCGTATGACTTAGTATTAGCAAAGGATTACTTGCAAAAAGTAGCATCTCCGCCTGCAGAGCCACTTACCCTTACCACTACGAGCAACTATCTAGACTTGTGCATACTCGTACAAGAAAACTGTGCCGAAATAGGAATACCCATCAAGATAGACGTTGTGCCATCCAGTTTGCTCAAGCAACGGAAATCATCTGGTGATTTGGCTTTTTTCAGAAGTAGTTGGATTGCTGATTACCCTGATGGTGAAAACTATATGGCGTGCTTCTATGGACCCAATAAAGCCCCAAATGGACCGAATTATACACGTTTTGATAATGCTGATTTCGATAGTTGGTATGAGCAACTACTCACTGAGAATATACCTGCCAAGCGAATGGCATTATTTGCAGCTATGCAGCGAATACTTGAGGTAGAGCAACCCTATGCCCTCTTGTTTTATGATGAAAGTATTTGGTTAAGAAGCAAGACAACAAAACATTTTAAAGTGAACGCTCTCAATCACTTAGACTTACGTTATGTGACAATTGAGAAGTAATATTATATATTCGGAAGAACCAAATCAATTAAAAATGAAACCAGGATTAAGAAATTTTTTGGCAATACTCGCAGGTCTAATAGCAGGAAGTGCACTCAATATGTTTATAGTGAATAACAGTGGATTTCTAATTCCGCTGCCCGAAGGTTACATCCCAGGGAATGAACAATCCCTCAAAGAACACATTCATCTTTTTGAGGCTAAACACTACCTTGAGCCATTTTTGGCTCACGCATTGGGTACATTGCTAGCAGCATTCGTGGCTGTAAAACTTGCTATAAGAAGAAAATTATTTGTTGGAATATTTCCAGGTATATTCTTTTTAGTAGGAGGAATAACAGCGGCTGTAATGTTTAGCATACCGTTCTTACCTACCCTCGTAGATCTAGTGTTTGCATACGTCCCATTTGCTTGGTTCGGCTATAAACTAGCCAAATAGTCTAACCTGCCTTAAGGTTACCCGATTTTTTCACGCCACCTTTAGCTTTACTTTGAGCTTTTGGTGCACTTTTTGGTGTAGCCTTAGTTGTAGGTTTTTTGGATGCTTTTTTCTTTGTGGCAGCAGATTTATCCTCTTCAGTATACTCAGGCTCAGTAAGTTGAGCAAAATTCACTTTATCTTTTAATATCTTGTACCAGCTTACAAGTTTTAAGATATCTGAGTTATATACTTGATCTTCATCAAAGTTTTCTATCACTTTTCTGAAAAAAACTTGAATATCAGCACCATTACTTTTCTTAGTGACCAGCTCTAGACCTCCTTCGGCAGCCGTATGAAGTTTTTGCAGGATAACATCAAGTTTCTCATCTCCATCATATGTATACATTGAAATATCACTAAGGAAGGAAACTTTCTGATTTAGTGTAGTTGGAAATCTTTTTCCTGAGCCATCAAGTGACTCTACGATAAGACCATTAGATCTATTACCAATTAATTTTTGAAGTCCTGGTTTGCCAGCTACTGAAACTATTTCTGAAAGGTATAATGCCATGCTATTGTCAATAAGTTTAATAAGAGTGCGAAAATATTTATTTATACCACATAGCGTGTAAGGATTAAATCAAATTTAGTACAGACTATTATATTTATAACACATTATTATAAAGTACACAATTTTAATTATCACGTTTGCCTTCGCTCTTTGGGGATGTAATGAGAAAGTAACCGAGACAAATCCTACTATTCCAAATGAGACTAAACAAGAAGAAACTTCAAACCTGGTAGCACCAGATGTAGAACTTACAGAAGTAAACAAACCTGTTTTATTTAAGTACACGAGTACAGGTTGTCCGGGATGCGGGAGTTGGGGAGCACCTACTTTCAAAGGGATAGCTGACGAGCTAAAGAATGATATTGTTCCGTTAGCAGTTCATATTAAATACGGTGACCCTATGATTACGGATATTAGCAATGAGATTGCAGATAATCGTGTTGGGCAGCGTTTCACACCTCAGCTTTGGATAAATAACACTAATGGAGTTATCCTAAATGGAGGTCGAATAGATGGTGTGGAAAGTATCAATAAACTGAACAGCGATATTAATTTAATAAAAGAAAGTAGTGCTCAAATGGCACTTGGTGTGTCAAGTATAGCTGATGATAATCATCTGAAAATCAGATACTAAACTAAGATGTTACAGAATTTAGAAGGAGACTACAGCGTTGCTGTTTATATAATGGAAGATATGCTCCTTTATACCCAAAGTAGTGCAGCGAGTAATCCATTTGAGAATAATTATGTAATCAGAACGTCCAACGATGATGCTTTTGGTACTAAATTAACTTCAGAAGACCTGACCTATGGTACAGAGATAGAGAAAGAACTATCGTTTGATGTAGACCAAAACTGGAAGATCAACAATCTATTTGCTACCACAAACGTATGGAAAAAAGTTGGTGATAATTACGAAGTAGTAAACGCCAATAACAATAAAATATATTAAGCGGATAACATTTACCCTAACTTGGCGTTTTATACGTGGGTAAATTTGATTTAATTGGTTAGTTAGTAGAGAGGGTGATTAGGAAACTAGTTGCCCTCTCTCATTTTTGTCACCTGCTATAAACTTTCTCTTAGTCGAATAAGTTTAGTGAGTAAACCTTCCATTTTGTGCAATGGCAACATATTAGCTCCGTCGCTTAGAGCAGCAGAAGGGTCTGGATGCGTCTCTATGAAAAGTCCACTCACTCCTACTGCCACTGCTGCCTTGGCCATAGGTTCTATGAGTTGAGGTAGTCCACCAGTAACACCGCTTCCGTTATTAGGCTGCTGTAGTGAGTGAGTGACGTCCATTACTGTAGGATGCCCCATATCACCCATCCACACCAAGTTGCGGTAGTCTACTATCATATCTTCGTACCCAAACATATTACCACGCTCAGTTAATAGAATCTTGTCATTACCTGTTTCTTGTACTTTGGCTGCTGCAAATGCCATCGCTTCTGCTGCAGCAAATTGCCCTTTTTTGATATTCACCACCTTTCCAGTGCGTCCTGCTGCTTGGAGCAATTCTGTTTGCCTAAACAAGAACGCAGGTATTTGCAACACGTCTACATATTCTGCCGCCATAGCTGCCTCGTGACTTTCGTGTATATCTGTTACCGTAGGCACGCTAAATTCTGATCTTACTTTTCCTAGAAGTTTTAGTGCTTTCTCATCGCCTATTCCTGTGAATGAGTTAGATTTTGTTCTATTAGCTTTACGGTAAGATGATTTAAATACGTAAGGTATACCTAGCTTATCCGTTAACTTTGTTAGATATTCGGCAGTTTCGAGTGTTATTTTCTCACTCTCAACGGCACAAGGGCCTGCTAAGAGAAATAATTTGTCTCCGAGCAGAATATCACTAATGGTTGATTTGATATTATTCATCATTATAAAGTGGCACAAAGGTAACTATATAAAAATGCAGAAACACATAGGCATATTCGCTCTTTTGCTCTTTTCCCTTGCGGTTAATAGCTCTGCACAAGGTGATAACCCTTATGTAAAGTCCTTCACCGCTGAAGCAATAGACGGCAAGGTTTATTTGAACTGGACTACGAGAGCTGGGTTCACGTGTCAAGACATTCATATTCTAGTATCAACAGATAGCTTAGATGGGTACGAAAAAAAAGGAACATACTTTGGCGTATGCGGTGATGCTAGTGAAAAAGACTATTCCTATGTTTTGGAAGAACCCATACCCAACAGGTTGAACTTCATTCGCCTGGAGTGAGGAACAATAGGGTTTTCTGACCCCGTCAGTTTACCTTTTATAAAAACCAAAAGCGAAATGCTCATCTTACCCCATCCTATCAATAGCAAGTCGGTAATTCACTTCGAAAATAGGCTACAAGAAGAGTATGTTTTCAAGCTGTACAATAGCTCCAGAAAAGAAATTTTAAAAATAAAAACGACTGACAATCAAATCAATATCGGTGACCAACGTCTACCTGGCGGAATATACTATTATCAGTTGCACTCTAATGGCATTATCAGCTTTAGAGGCAAAATGACTCTTCTCCAAATTTAGATTAAAACCGCAAGAAGGTGGTAATTTTATTATACTGCGTTTGAGTTGCTTTGCCAGGTTGCCACAACGTTTTGGATCCGTGATCTGATTGACCTTGAGGCTTATATTCGGTCAGTTGAGCTTTGATTAAAGCTCCAATAATAGGTCGTACAATCATATCGTATTCTGCTGCAGCTCCAGTTATATAAACTGGTTTGTTTAGATTAATGACTGCACTACGCACGGTACTTTGGTTACTTAAATACTCCCCTGGGCTAAATGCCACTACTTTACTTACCTCAATCATTTTGGCACCTACCATAAGGGCAAGAGAAGCAGAATAAGAGCTTCCCCACAATATGATTTCCTTGTCTGTATGTGCTGAAATGTACTGAACCGCTGCTTCAACATCTTGTTTAGCATCAATATATCCCGTTTTTAAGTTACGCCTTTCTGCTTCTCTGGCCGTCTCATTAAAAACTTCATTCACTAGTTTACCGCTTCTTAAGTCAATAGCTACACAAGCAAAACCACTATCTACCAAACGAGGAGCAATATCCATGTACTCTGCTCTACTAAAACCGGCTTGATGCATCAAGATAATTAATTTAGTAGCATCTTCACATGGATAGTAATCAGCCGTAATAGGCAGACTATCCTTAGACAAAAATGTAAACGTTCCAGACTTACCATCGTCGAGTCCACTGCCAGCTTCGGCTATGACTCCATTGTCTGTAGAAGAAGTGCAAGCTGCTGTCAACAATAACAGTAATGATATCGAATAAAAAACCTTGTTCATACTCGGTCAAAAGTGTTTTATTTTTCTAACATTGCAAAGTTTAAAGAAACATTTATGTCAAACAATCTTCTAAAAGGAAAAAAAGGAATTATTTCTGGTGCTTTAGATAGCAACTCTATAGCGTGGAAAGTAGCAGAAAAGTGTGTAGAACAAGGTGCAGAAATAGTACTTACCAACGCTCCTATCGCTATGCGAATGGGTGCTATAAATGAACTAAGTGAACAGCTCAATGCTCCTATCATACCGTGTGATGTGACAGATAATGACCAAGTAATTGATCTTATCGCAAAATCACAAGAACATTTTGGTGGAAAATTTGACTTCTTACTACATAGTATTGGTATGAGCCTAAATGTGCGTAAAGGACGAGAATATACTAACCTAAAATATGACTGGACGCACAAAACGTATGATATTTCGGCATTATCTTTTCATAAAATGCTACAGGCGTGCTACCAAGCAGACGCTCTTAACGATTGGGGCTCAGTACTAGGGCTTACCTATATAGCTGCACAACGTACCTTCCCAGATTATAGCGAAATGGCCGAAAGTAAGGCTATACTAGAAAGTATTGCCCGCAGCTTTGGTTACCACTACGGTAAAAAATCTAAAGTTCGTGTGAATACTATATCACAATCACCTACAGTAACTACAGCAGGTAGTGGTGTTAAAGGTTTTGATGACTTCATAAGCTTTGCGGCCAAAATGAGTCCTTTGGGTAATGCCGATGCAGAATCTTGTGCGGACTATTGCATATCTATGTTCTCAGACCACACGCGTATGGTGACCATGCAAAACTTGTTTCACGACGGTGGATTTAGCTTTACGGGAGTAAGCAATGATGTTCTCCGTTAATATAACAATAACAACAGATTAAAATAAAAAGTCTTGTTATCAACGTATCGCTTAGAGTGTTGAAACAAGACTTTTTTTATGACAGACGAAAACATCTGTTGGATGTTCAGATGGATATCAATGAACTCAAGCTCAATTAAAGCTCTACTCCCATTTCACCGAGCACTTTGTTAGCTCCACCAAAGTATTTCATTACATAGAGCACATATCGAATATCTACTCCAATAGAGCGACTGTAACTTTCGTTCCAAGCGTAATCATTTATAGTAGCGGTATATGCACGGTCAAAGTTTACCCCTACTATGCGGCCTTTGCTATCCATAATTGGACTGCCGCTATTACCTCCTGTTGTATCCATATTATAGAGTAATCCAGCAACAACCTCTCCATTCTCAGGGTGTTTCAACACATCAGCCGGCTCTATTTCTTTCATTTTGTCTATGTATTCTTGCTGCAAATAGTAGTCTGGATTGTCTGTACCTTCTGCTTTTTCTATGATCCCTTGAATGGTTGTAAAAGGTTCTAAAATTACAGCGTCCTCTGGTTCATATCCTT
The DNA here is from genome assembly GCA_018700895.1 of Bacteroidota bacterium. Classification (GTDB taxonomy): domain Bacteria; phylum Bacteroidota; class Bacteroidia; order NS11-12g; family UBA9320; genus UBA9320. The sequence goes on along the minus strand of JABIUV010000027.1, from coordinate 52,702 downwards.
TAATATAACCGTATGTGAAACGAAGTGTGCCGTTCGCATCTGGTATAAACTTCCCTTCGTTTAGTTCCATTTCTAAATCATTGAAGCGAGGAATGATTGCATCAATTTCTGCGTTGATTTGAGTCATTTCCGTTTGCATACTCGAGAATATGGCGTTTACATCAGAACCAAGCTTTACCAATTTGTCTTTAGTCTTCAAAAACTTAGCAGTTTTTTGATGCAGTAAGCTATCATTCTTAGCAACATTTTGCATCTTAGAGTCTTCCCACAGTTCGTTCGCATAAGCTTTAATCCCTGCTTTATCCTGACCCATTACAGGCAGCAGGAATACTTCGCGTACTTCTTGTAAATTGCTCTGTGATAGGCGATAATACAATTCTGCAAATAGATTTTTTTCGAGAGATTCTTTGTTCACGACGCTACGGTAAGCACCCATGGTTTTAATAATCGCAGCCTTGTTCTCTGAGATATAGGCTTTGCTATCTTTAGATTGTGCCGCTCTATCAGCATATAACGCTATATATGCTCCACCACTAAAAATACCATTTCGATACAATTGATTAAGGTAGATATAATCTGTACTTAATTCGAACTTGCGGTCATATAATTTCTTATTTTCCTCAAAAAGAGGCACATAACTCGCAAGGCTTGGGTTGCGTAATGCATATTGCTCTAGGTACTCTTGATCTTTGTACGTCTGAGCAATTACATCAGTACGTTGCAATCCTTGCATTTTACCTTTAAAATTTTTGGCTGTATTATTCAAGCTAGCTAATCTACCGCTGTATGCCAATTGTAAATCAACATCGTCTCCCGTAAAAGTATTTGTTGCATCTATTTGATAATCAAACCAATCCGCTATTATTGGCAAAACATAGTTGTTTTGATAATCTAAGAATTGTGCGGTTTGATTTCTGTAAGTTCTTCCAGGGTAACCCAGTATAAAAGCAAAATCACCTTCTTTAGTACCGCTAGGGTTTACTTCTAAGTGAGCTTCTGGCGTATAAGGAATTCCGTTTTCATAAGCTCTCACTACCGAAAAATCAGCATTATGCCTCGGCCATTCCCAATTATCTGTTTCACCTCCGAATTTTCCAATGTTCTTAGGCGGAACATAAACGAGACGTACGTCATCTAATGTTTTGTAACGAAAGAGCGTATATTTCTTACCCACGAGCATCTCAGATATTTCTACCAATAGCTTTGGATTTTTGTTCTGCTCCTGGTCTTCTATCTCAGCAATATTTTTCTTGATAGTTTCCTTTCTTTCTAAAGCATCCATTCCTGCAACTGTGCCTTCGAGTACACGAGCAGATACATCGGTATAGGATTGTGTAATCTTGCAAGGAAGACTTGTTTTTATCTCGTTGCCTTCATTCTCCGCATAGAAACCATTTTCTAAATAATTATTCTCAGAGCTACTTGCGGCAGCGACCTGACTAAATACGCAGTGATGATTAGTAATGATAAGCCCTGTTTCAGAAATGAATGAGCCCGTACATCCTCCTAGTCTAACAAGGGCGTTTACCAATGCAGGCTTGTTCTCATTATATATGGCATCTACTGGGATTTCAAGTCCAGCTTTGGCTAAGTCTAACTTGGATAGGTCGCTCATTGTGAACATCCCTTCTTCATCGCTTGTATTTTTAAACGAAAATAATAAGCCCGTTACGAGCATTAAAAATATCACTTTTTTCATTAGTTAATGTATTGTCTTATTCAAAAAAAGAAGCTTTGATAAAATTAGTGAGCATCTCATTACCGCTGCTGCGTATATCACTCACTTTGCCACTCCACTCGTTAGTTCCTTTGTATATAAATATCACCTCATCACCAATATCAAAAACGGTTTTCATGTCGTGCGTATTTATAATGGTTGTAATATTGAACTCATCAGTAATCTGATGGAGTAATTCGTCAATAAGGCGACTAGTTACTGGATCGAGGCCCGAATTTGGCTCATCACAAAAAAGGTATTTGATATCAAGAGCTATAGCTCTTGCTATGCCTACCCGCTTTTGCATACCGCCACTTATCTCAGCAGGATACTTATCGTTGATACCTGGCATGTCTACTTGCTCCAGACAGAAATTTACTCTATCGTTTCTTTCGGCCTTTGTCATTTTGGTAAACATTTTGAGTGTAAACTCCACGTTTTCTTCAATAGTAAGCGAGTCAAACAAGGCAGTTCCCTGAAAAAGCATTCCAATTTCTCTTCGAACTGCTCTCAGTTCGGAATATTCCAAATTGGTAAAATCTCTATCGTCATAAAATACATTGCCAGATGTAGGATTCAGCAATCCAACCATACATTTCATCATCACACTCTTGCCGTGTCCACTGCTGCCTATTACAAGGTTTACCTTTCCTGTTTCAAATTTGGTAGAAATCCCTTTCAGTACCTCCACCCCATCAAATGATTTTCTAACGTCTTTTAGTTCTATCATAACATCAACTGGGCTAAGAGATAATCTGAAAATAGAATAGCAACTGCACTATATACTACCGCACGTGTACTGCTAGCTCCTACTTCTAAGGCTCCACCTTCTGTGGTATATCCTTGGTAGGCACTTACCGACGTAATGATAAACGCATAAGTTACCGCTTTAACCAAAGCGAAAAATAAATTATATGGTAAAAATGACTCACGTGCACCCTGTAAATACTCTTCCGATGTAAGAATACCTGAAGCTTCACCAGCTATTACTCCACCGAGATTACTTAAAAATATGGAGATAACCACAAGTAGTGGAATCATAATAAGCCCTCCTACTATCTTGGGCAGTGCGAGATAACCGCTTGAGTTGATTCCCATAACCTCTAGGGCATCTACCTGCTCACGTACTTTCATAGAACCTATTTCCGATGCAATATGCGAGCCTACTTTACCTGCCAATACAAGACATGTTATAGTGGGAGCTAACTCCAACATACTACTATCACTTACTATACTACCTATTACAGGTTTAGCGATAAGCGGCGATATCAACTGATATGCTATTTGCAACGTAGTAACGGCTCCTTGAAAAATAGCGATAATTACAACGATGGCTAACGAACCAACGCCTATATTATTCATTTCGGTAATGGTACGGTCTATATACACGCTTAATTTCTCAGGTTTGCTAAACATTCCTTTGAGAAAGAGCAGATATTTTCCGAATTGATAGAAAAACGTCATATCGGCGGTAAAGATAATGCCATCTGCAAAGTACACTAAATAAAAAATTCAAAGCTTATCAAAAAAACCTAAAAATCAGAGGAGCTTAGCCGTGTACCACGTACTTTTGTATGCGATGAAAGTAGCAGTAATAAGTGGAGGTACTAAAGGTATAGGAAGGGCCATTGCCGAACTATTCTTGGAGAAAAATTTTAGAGTATATATATCTGCTCGATCCACTGATGCAGACTTTGTACACCGAAACTTAGTGCAATATGAGGCTGACTTAGCTACAAGGAATGGTGTCATTGCATTTGCACAATCGGTATTGGCAGAGGAGAATAACATAGATGTATTGGTAAATAATGTTGGGGTCTTTATGCCTGGTAGCCTAATAGACGAAGAAGAAGGAAGTTTTGAGACGCAGATAAATACCAATTTGGCAAGTACCTATCATCTCACTCGAGCTGTAATAAGTCACATAAGAAATTCGAAGCGTCCGTACATCTTCAATATTTGTTCTACAGCAAGCATCACTCCTTATATGAACGGTGGTTCATATTGCATCAGTAAGTACGCCCAATTAGGCTTTACCAAAGTACTAAGAGAAGAGTTGAAATCAGAAAAGATAAAAGTAAGTGCCGTAATGCCGGGTGCTACATTGACTAATTCTTGGGCAGGAACTGATTTGCCAGCGGAAAGATTTAGCCAACCGCAGTCCGTTGCTCAACTGATATGGGCCGCTTACCAATTACCCGATAGTACCGTAATGGAGGAGATAGTAGTGAGGCCAATAGATGGGGACATTACGTAGTTTATTCTTGCGGTTTACTGACAATATGTGAATATTATCTTCTGTAAATTTGAACTAATAATTTACTTTTGGCAAAAATTTAAGAAAAACACAACAAATGAAAAAACAATTACAACGATTTGCAGTTGCATCATTGCTAATAGCAGGATTTGCTATGCAGGCAAAGGCACAAGGACAAGTGAAGGCAGAAGGCTTTTTAGGTGAAGAGGTAATTAGTGATGCTCAACTTGCTACTAACCTTAAAATGAAAGCGAACTATAGCAACTGGAAATTACCTGTAACTGCTATCGAGCAACTTACAAGCTTAACAAGATACGTAAACTTTATGTTCCAAGACTCTTCGGTAGTTTTTGTGTACGGAGACGGACAACCTGGTCATAATCCTTGGCACTCAGTAGGAGCTGTTTTTACTCCTAATGATGAAAACATAGAGCTTACTGATGATTTCACAAAGCTTAGCAGATACAATGAGTATACGGTTGACTCACTTTACTTCCCATACTTATATGTAAGATACATCGATGAGATTGAAGTAGAAGGAGCTATGGTTCCAGTAGTAGATACACTTATCATACAATTTTTTAAGTCTGACCAATTAGCTTCTGGATCATTTACTCCAGCAGGAAGTGAGACTGAGAGATTCATGAAGCCAGATAACTTTGATGCTAATATCTTAGGATCTAACAATGTAGCTTATGAGATGAGAATTCCATTAACTGCAGAAGACAGTACTGCGAGACCAACTGCAGAAGGATGGAGTACTGGAGCAAGAATCATTCCTTTACCAGCCGGATTTGACATCGCTTCAGATGCCGCACAAACTGATTTACAATTCACAAATGCTGTAGGTTTCAGTATGTCTTTCAAAACTATGGTGCCTTACAACTTTGGTGATACTATGGAAACAAGAGATGGTTCTTCTATCACTAACAAAATCAACTACTTCGGTCACTCAATGTTTATCAATGAGTCTGTAGAAGTAAAGCAAACTGCATACATCAATAACTCTTGGTGGGTGCCAAGTGATGTTCTTTATACTGGTGAGCAAAACGGATGGGAAAACAGTATCCCAGGTAACGCATATTTTGATGATAGATATGTAAACTATGGTTTCCACATCACAACATCTACATTAGGTACTGATGAGTTGGATAAGAATGTTACATTCGGTGTATACCCTAATCCAGTTTCTAAAAACCAAACGCTTAAAGCCGATTTCAACCTAGTAAACGCAACTGATGTTACTATTGAATTATTTGATTTACTTGGTAATAAAGTGAAAGAAGTAACAAACGGATACTTTGCAAGTGGCGAGCACAAAGTAGATGTAAATATTGCAGACCTTACGCCAGGTATGTACGTTTACTCTATCAAAGCTGGTAACTCTGTAGCATCTAAAAAAGTTACTATAATGGACTAGTTACCTAGTTTATAAATACAAAAAGCTCTGAATCTTTCGATTCAGAGCTTTTTTTTGGCCGATAGCTACGCTATTAACCTAGAGCAAACCAGGTACAGGGCCGTATACCAAATCTTCTACGGAAGGTGATCCGTCCATTATCTTATCACGCAGTCCGTCAAAACCTTCTTTTGTTTCTTTGGACAATACTCCTTGCATTTTCTCCATAAACTCATCTGAAATCACCAAGGGGGTTTGCTCAAATACCAAGTTCCCATCTTCCACAAGAGCACTAGCCGAAAACTCGCTGCATAATCTAATCTCCTTGCCTGTGAGTGAACACCGTTCCATCCAACTATCAAGTGTATATTGTTTAGTTGTGTGAAGATAATCGACCTTACGCATCAATGTTTCTCCGTGAGCGGCAAACAGTTGCTGTATAGCTTGCTTGCTGTCATCACTTATCTCGGACCCCATGTTAGAAGCACAACCCCAACACAGAGCGTATTCGTATACAATTTCCCTGCTGTGCAGAACCGTGTTTTGACGAATATGCTTCTCCACCATGTACTTATTATAAGCATCTAATTTACCATCACAAAATGTACAACGAGTAAACGGAGCACCTGTATCGTAATTGAAAAAAAACGTCGGGATTCCATCGTGTAAATATTTTCTTATCATATCCTTTATTGAACGGTAAAAGTATTATTTTTGCAAAAATTTTTAGCAATGGGAGTAACAAGATTAGAACGAAAAGGAAGAAAAAATAAAACAGTAGCTAAAGTAAGAGTAGCTACTATAAAACGCCTAAAAACTAAAATAACGGTGGAATCTCCATATAAAGAAGAGTCTGGCGTTATCGTAGGAGATGTAGCTGATGTACTAGCAAGTACACACAGTAAGCCTGCTTCCAAAGCTAAAAAAGCAGCTCCTGCCAAAGAAGCAGCAGCAGATTAGCTTACCAAAATAGAAGGAATAGGCCCTTAGATGCTTGCGTTTTTAACGATGCAGGAACCACTACTTTTCGAGCATCATCAGTAAAAATTCCTTAAGACCTTAGAGAAATATTAGATGCAGCAGAAGGAAATTTTGCAGCACACTATCCAAGCACTTGGCCTGAGCAAGCTAAAATGGCTGCTGAAGGTAAGTGGGACGAGCTTAAAAAATGGCATGACGAGTTAGACTGAGGAAAATAATCTAATCTATAACAATATTAAAAGCCTGCAGCGATGCAGGCTTTTTTGTGCTTCCCTTCTACTTTTTTGAGCGACAATAGGTTAGAAAGACCTATGTTTAATCTAAACGAAAGAGATACACTAAGTGGCCTCCATAAAACGTATACATAAGAGTCTTGATTATCTAAATAAGAACACAAGCACGAGGTGGCTAGATATTGAGCAAGATAGTTGGATTATTTTTAGCGACCACCATAGAGGTGTAGGTGACGGTGCAGATGATTTTGCTCCATGTAAAGAAACCTACCTCAGTGCCTTAAATCATTACTCTAAACAAGGTTTCGGACTTATTCTACTCGGTGTTGTAGAGGAATTTTGGGAAAATACGCTCAAAAGTGTCGTCACGAAGTATGCAGATGTCCTGCAAGCAGAAAAGGAATTTTATGAGCAAAGTAAACTGCTTAAAGTATGGGGAAATCACGATGATGCTTGGAATCATCTACAGCAAGTACGCAAATACCTCTTCCCATTTTTTGCCAATATAGTAACTCACGAGTCCATCCTTTTTGAGGTAGCTCAAGAAGGCCGTGTGCTTGGAAAAATGCTACTTGTACATGGACACCAAGAGAGTGGAGCTAGTGATAAATTTGCGGGAATAAGTAAGTGGTTTGTACGTGTATTTTGGCGAAATTTCCAACGGATCTTTAAAATACATCTGAGTACTCCTGCTAAAAGTAAAGAGCTAAAAGATAAACACGATATTGCTATGCACACATGGGCTAAGCAAAAATCAAAACAACTCGTAATATTTGGTCATACGCATCAGCCCGTGTTTATGAGTAAAAATCATTTAGATATTCTAGAAAAAGAAAGGGCCAAACTAATCGCCAAGGGAGACCAATCGAGCGAAAGATGTGAGACTATTGAACGCCGTATTAAAGCGCTAGAGAAGAAGACAACAGCAATAGGTACTTTGGTAGCCGATTCACAACCTTGTTACTTTAATACTGGATGTTGTTCATTTGCCGATGGAGATATCATCGGTATAGAACTGAGCAACGGTGAAATTCGCTTAATCAAGTGGAAAGACAATCAAAAATGGATTATAAGCAAGGAGAAGCTGACCTATATATATATGCAACTCTTTAGTCTGAACCATTAGCGTATGACGTGTAGGACGCCCCTGTCTGTAAATCGTTCTACAATGCCATTCTGTACACCTGACCAGCGAGCTATCCAAAAATAGACACCTTGTTGCACATCTCTGCCTTTGTAAGTAGCATCCCACTGGGCATCGCTATCGCGACTTTGCCATAAACGCTCACCCCATCGATTATAGACCTCCAGTGAGTATGTTCTAAGTTTTGGGCAATCTAACGTAGGACGTAATGCCTCATTAAGTCCATCCCTATTTACCGTAATTGCATTGGGCAACCAAACTCTGCAATAACAATCTATCAGGCTTACATTGAGTTCTGTGCTATCCGCACCACATTGATTAACGGCCTTTACCTTCAGGGTACCTTCTCTGTTCTTCAATACATATTGTTCTCCCCTAAGGCTATTATCCCAAATAACTTCACCGTACTGTGCATCTACCGTTAAGGTTATTTCCTCATTTTTGCAGAGCAATACATCTGATAACAAGCCAATAACGGGAAAAGAAACACCATCAAAGCTAACCGAATCGTAATCAAAACATAAGTCCGCCTCACTTATGATAAGAGAGTATTCACCAGGCTCTGTTACCGCAATAGTTTGTTGAGTTTCGCCCAAACTCCAAGCGTATTGTAAATTCGGTTGTATCGGTCCTTCTAGCCAAATGGTATCACCTTCGCAAAGAGTTGAGTCTATACCTAGATCTAAAGCAGGTAATATAATTTCCCTTACATAATATTTTTCGTCCGCGGTACCACAAGCATTCGTAGCTTCAACAGATAGCGGAGTAGTTTCGTCAAAAGTACGCATATCAGAGGTACTTCCATCTTGCCATATGAAGGAAGCCGAGGTAGGAGTAACAAGGGTCGTAATTTCTGTAGAACCATCTTCACAAAATATAGAATCTCCAGAAATGCTAATTGCTGGTGATACATCCGTTAAGATATTGAAGGAATCGTCGTCGAAACATACACCTCGCCAAACCCTAAGTTTATAAAAGCCCTCTGTAAACCAAGATATTCGCTCAACGTTTAAACCATTATTCCATAATATACTATCATAGCTCCCTCTTAAATCAAAAGCATAGGCACGACCATCACATAATAATGTATCCTGACCTTCGTCTATAGTAAACGGTTGGTCTATGTCTATGTGCACGGTATCTTTCACCGTATTATTACAACGGTCTTTGTACTCTACGTAGTAGGTATATGGAATTTCGCTTGAGCATTCAGGTGTACGTATGGTGGGATTATCCAAAAAATTAGTAGGAGTCCAAGAGTAGCTATTATCGAAACTCTCTTTAGCATTTAGCAACGTTTTGTCTCCTTTACATATTGCAAATGTATCTTGCAATAGAATGTCATCCCTCAGACATGCTATGTGGGTATTATTTGCTCCTCCTGTAGCTGATGTAAATCCCCAAAACACTTGTTTTTCGCCATTGAATATAGTATTTACAATATCGATGTAGGTACTTTGACGCTTATAGCAATCAAACCAAACTTCAAGTTGCTGCGTAGAGGCATCCCAGGTAATTCGTACCAGATGATTTTGTCCATCTTCTATATTGCCAGAGGTTGTGAGGGCCGAAACCGGAGATGTAATAGCATTACTGCTTGTGTGATCCACACTTCCGTTCTTGAACACGGCAATATGGTCACTAGACAAATCCCCTAAGCTAGTGTTATTCCAGCTATCAAATTCTATACCTAGACTCGGAGAGAACCCCTCAAAGCCAATTCCTCCTCCCTGCAATCCAATGGCCCTATTACCCACTGTTTGAAGAACGAAGACTATTCCATCTGCTCCACCATCATTATTACCAAAGTTGAGTTCAAATTCTAAGTCAAAATCCTCTGAGAGGTCAAGCTTATCTGCATACCATACAGATCCAAGTTGCCAGTTAGAAGCTCCTGTGAGTTGATAACAACTACCTCCTATAGCACGTGCATTACCATTGGCAAAGTAACTCTGACTATACGCTATATTTGAGGATATAATAATAATAGCTAAGAGAGCAATAAAATTAAATAAGTGTTTCAAATACTAAATCAAAATACAAATATAAGATAATAGTTATAGTGAATTATACTATAAGTGTCATCTCTATTTACCATCCCAGATAGTGTACGGATGGTATGGAATTTATTCGTAAAATAGTAAGCATACTAAGCCAACAGCTCCTTGATGTCAGACTTAATTTTATTAGCCAAACTATTAGCCACACTCATTGTGCTACCTTCAGCATATATTCTAATAATGGGTTCAGTATTTGATTTTCGGAGGTGCACCCATTCCTTATCAAATTCAATTTTCACACCATCTATCGTATTTACAGGATGGTTTTTATACTTCTCTTGAACTTTTTCAAGGATAAAGTCAACGTCTATTTCTGGAGTTAGCTCTATCTTGTTTTTACTGATGATATAGCTTGGGTAACTAGCTTTTAGGTGACTCATCGGCTTCCTACTTTTGGCTAAATGTGATAGAAACAAGGCTATGCCCACCAACGAATCACGTCCGTAATGAAGTTCAGGAAGTATTATACCACCATTACCCTCACCACCAATTACCGCATCGGTTTCTTTCATCATTTTTACTACGTTCACCTCTCCTACAGCACTTGCACTGTAGCTGTTTCCGTGTTTTTCAGTCACGTCTCTTAGAGCTCGCGTACTACTCAGATTAGATACGGTATTCCCTTTCTTTTGGCTCAATACGTAATCTGCTACGGCAACTAGTGTATACTCCTCACCAAACATTTCACCATCCTCGTTTACAAATGCCAATCGATCCACATCTGGGTCAACGATTATACCAAGGTCGGCGTCATTTTTTTTCACTGCATCACTCAAGTCTGTGAGATGCTCTGGAAGTGGCTCTGGGTTATGCGGGAAATGGCCAGTTGGGTCACAGTATAGCTCAATGACATTATTTACGCCTATTTTTTTTAGTAAGGCTGGCACAGCAATTCCACCTGTAGAGTTTACCGCATCTACTGCTACCGTAAAGTTGCGTTTTCTGATAGCTTCTACATCTACCATGTCAAGTTTCAGTATTTCATCAATATGCCAATCAATATAGCCTTCTTTCAAGCTATAAGAACCAATGTGGTCTATTTCGTTATAACTGAAAGCCGAAGTTTTAACTCTATTTATGATATCTTCTCCAAGTTCGGCAGAAATAAACTCCCCTTTCGCATTTAATAATTTGAGTGCGTTCCACTGCTTTGGATTGTGACTAGCCGTAAGGATAATGCCACCCGCGGCATGCTCATTCACCACAGCCATTTCCACAGTAGGTGTGGTGCTTAAGTCAAGGTCTACTACATCTACTCCCTTACTTACCAAAGTAGCACAAACCAACTGATTGATCATGAAGCCTGAAATCCTTGCATCTCTTCCTACTACTATTTTTTTATTATCTCCTGATGCTATTACATCAGCAAAAGCAGTTGTATATTTCACTACATCTATTGGCGTAAGAGACTTATCTTCTACTCCACCTATTGTTCCGCGTATGCCAGAAATTGACTTTATTAGTGTCATCGTTTAAATTGATCGCAAAAAAAGCTCAATTTTACACGTAAGACTATTTTTCTGCAAATTATCTATTCCCAATCAAATGTGGAATATCTTTTATTCTCTACACCCTCAATATTTGAAATAAATTTGTACTAATGAAATGGATATGCTTAGTTTTCGTGATGTTATTGGTATTTGCCTGCAATGAGTCAGAAGTTTCGGGTGTAACTGTTGGTTTTTATAACGTAGAGAATCTATTTGACACCATAGATGATCCTACAAAGTACGATGAACAATACACTCCTAGTAGCGATAGACGATGGAATGAGGAGAAGTACCAAACTAAACTTACCAACTTAGCAAAGGTGATAAGCCAGCTGAACAATGACCAAGCACCAGAATTTCTAGGATTATGCGAGGTCGAAAATAGAGAAGTACTTGAGGATCTTATAGCTACGAAAGCCCTAGAGCCATTTGAATACAAAATTGCTCATATAGAATCCCCTGATGAGCGAGGAATAGATGTGGCATTTTTATATCAAGAAAAATTATTTAAAGTCACAGATATCGATGCTCATCAACCCGACCTAAGTGCCTTTGATGATAAAACACGAGACATTTTGCACGTAGAAGGGAAGATAGCCAGCGGCGAGTCTATGCATTTTATTGTAAACCACTGGCCTAGCAGAGGCGAAGGGCTACGCAAGAGTGAACCTAAACGTATTCTCGCTGCAGAAAAGTTAAAAGAAATTTACACCACAATATTAAGAGAAGATCCGCAAGCTAAAATAATTGTGATGGGTGATTTCAATGATGAACCGAGCAATAAGAGTATCTCCAATACACTCGCCGTAAGTTGTGATGTGAATAGCGTAAAAGCTACACAGCTCTTCAATGCTTTTTGTGAGCTAGAACAACAAGATTTTGGGAGCTATAAGTATCGCAGTTATTGGGACATGTTAGATCAGATTATGATATCTAACGCCTTGGTAGCAGATACTACTGGTCTTCACTACCAGCATAATTCTGCTAGCATCAAAAATGAATACTGGCTTGAGCAGCACGGCAACAAGTACGAAGGTTCTCCCCTACGTACCTTTGGAGGCAGAAAATACCTAGGTGGTTATAGCGACCATTTTCCTGTGTATATTTCTTTGGAGCTGTAGCCGCACATTTTTGCCTGTTCATATCCCGTTAATAAACGCTTATACATAATACCGTTCAAAATATTGTACATTTGTGCTGCAAAACGGCTTATCGCTGTCCTGATTTATCGGGAGGGAGGAAAGTCCGGGCAACATAGAGTAGTGCACCTCTAGAAACAGAGGGTACAGCGGCAGGAATGCCACTGTAACAGAAAGGGTAGCAGAAAATAACCGCCTCATTTTTTTTGAGGTAAGGGTGAAAAAGTGAGGTAAGAGCTCACACGCTCGGGTGGTAACATTCGTTTGGTACAAACCTTGCACGTTGTAATACCAAGTAAACTATAGGTTGAGGGCTACTCGTCCGACTCTGGCTTGCTAGAGACTATAGAGGGTAGGTAGCGTAGATAAATGATAAGCTCCTCACCTCGGTGAGTAGACAGAACCCGGCTTATAGTTTTGCATTTTTTTAGTTTAACTTATTTAGAAATAATTGGTATGGCAAGAATTTTAATTGTAGACGACGAACAAAGCATACGCGAAACGCTAAGAGAAATCTTAGAATATGAAGGGTATGAGATAGAGGAAGCTCAAGATGGTGAAAAAGCTTTTGATTTAATCAAAAAGTTTAATTACGATGCGGTATTAGCCGACATCAAAATGCCTAAGCTGGATGGGCTAGAGCTACTAGAAAAAGCCAAAGAAATCGCTCCGGAGCTTCCGTTTATTATGATAAGTGGTCACGGTACTACCGAAACTGCTGTAGAAGCTACCAAGAAAGGAGCCTTTGATTTTATCAATAAACCACCAGACCTCAACAAACTACTTATCACAGTAAGAAATGCTGTAGACAAAAATAGTCTGGTGATAGAAACCAAAGTACTTAAGCGTAAAATAACCAAAACACGTGAAATAGTAGGTGATGCTCCAAGTATTAAGAAAATAAAGAAGACCATAGAAAAGGTAGCTCCTACCGATGCTCGAGTGATGATTACGGGAGAAAATGGCACAGGTAAAGAACTCGTAGCAAGATGGTTACATGAAAAAAGCAATAGAGCGGACAAACCACTCATAGAAGTAAACTGTGCGGCAATACCTAGCGAGCTGATAGAGAGTGAACTATTCGGTCATGAGAAAGGCTCATTTACTTCCGCTCACAAGCAAAAACTCGGGAAATTTGAAAAAGCCAACGGTGGAACACTCTTCTTAGACGAAATTGGAGACATGTCTCTCTCCGCCCAGGCTAAGGTACTGCGTGCCTTGCAAGAGAATAAAATAAACAGAGTAGGTGGCGAGAAGGACATAACTGTAGATGTAAGAATAGTGGCCGCTACCAACAAGAACCTTATGCAGGAAATAGCCGACGGCAACTTCCGCGAAGACTTGTACCACCGTATCTCCGTAATTGTAATTCACGTACCGACCCTGAATGAGCGTGTAAGCGATATCCCAACCTTGGCTGAGAAGTTTATGGAAGAAATATGCCAAGATAATGGCGTAAACAAAAAACAAATTACCGCTGGGGCAATGGACGCCCTCAAAAACATATACTGGAGTGGTAACATTAGAGAACTACGTAATATTATAGAACGACTCATCATACTATGCGACCAAAAAATCACAGAGGACGATGTGCAGATGTATGCCAATAATGGCAAGAAAAAACCGGGTACGATAGATGCCGTAACTGAGTTTAGTCGTTTCCAAGACTTCAAAGATTACGCGGAGAAGATGTTTATCGATGCTAAGCTGAAGAAAAACAACTGGAACGTGGCAAAAACCGCAGCAGAGATAGAGATACAGCGAAGTCACTTGTACAACAAGATAGATAAGTTTGATCTGAAACGAGATAAGAAATGATAGGAACTGATGTTGCACGTGCTGCATCACTATTACAAAAAGGCAAGTTAGTAGGTATACCTACAGAAACGGTATACGGACTAGCGGCAAATGCACTAAATCCAGAAGCTGTAGCAGAAATATACCGCGTAAAAAATAGGCCAACGTTCAATCCGCTTATCTTACATTGTGCGAGTATAGAGCAAGCGAAAAAATACATAAGCGTTTGGCCTTCTCTTGCAGATAAGCTAGCTCAAACCTTTTGGCCTGGGAGTATGAGCGTACTTTTACCTAAAAGTAGCCTTGTCCCCGATATTATAACCGCTGGATCCGATATGGTTGTTGTACGTGTGCCTAATCACCCACTTACGTTATCCTTACTGCAAAGTCTTGATTTCCCACTCGCCGCTCCAAGTGCTAATATATCAAACACGGTGAGCCCAACTACTGCCTTGCACGTAGAGTCTACCATAGGCAACGAAATAGACTACGTACTAGATGGTGGAAGATGCCATATAGGTGTAGAAAGTACCATCGTCGCTATTCAGGATTCTAGTGTTGTTCTCTTGCGAGAAGGAGGTATAACTCGTGAAGACATTAGCGGAATAGGTTTAGCGGTGCGGCGTAATACGAATAAGGAAGTACAGTCACCAGGACAACTCAAAAAGCACTATGCTACTTCAAAAAAGCTCTTAGTCGTGAACTCCATTAATGAATGGCTGAGCAAGAATAGGAACGATAACGCTATTGCCCTATTGTATGAGCATAAACCCGTAGATTGTCCATTTTTACTTTTATCTAACAACTATAATTTATCGGAGATTGCCACTAATCTATTCTATACGATGCGAGAAGCTGATAAGAGTGATGTTGATGTAATTCTCATAGAACACGTAAAGCTAGAAGGCATAGGCAGGGCAATTGCTGACAGACTAAATAGGGCAGCCACGACATAAAAAAAACCTCCCGAAAAAATCGAGAGGTTTTGTACCCAGAGCCGGGGTCGAACCGGCACGCCTTGCGGCATCGGTGTTTGAGACCGACGCGTCTACCAATTCCGCCATCTGGGCATGTGTATTGGACTAATGCGGTGCGAAAGTATTCAGACTTTCGATTAATCGCAACACATACTTTCGTTTTAAATAAAATTCTTTAATCTTTTTAAGAGTATAACCTCTCTCCTCCCCTTTTTGTGAATCGGCCAGCTTTGCCAATGACTTAATTTTTTGATTCCACTCTTGGCTTAATCCATCAACTTGATTTTTCACCCTTCGGAGTTTATCAGCATCAAAATCCATTTTCAAGTCCATTATCTCCTCATTTACATCCATCATTTCCATTAGAAACTCAGACGGAAGATTATTATCCTTATCCGTTAATGTATTATTTAATCTTAAGATGTAAGGTATGCGATTATCTAATGATTTGAGTACTTTGAACGCCATGTTATTGGTACTCGTAAGTTCTAATGCCGCATCATACTTTTCTTCATCATCAATATAAAAATCGGGATGATGTTCTTTGCTCAGCTTCAGATACGTCTGCTTGAGCGATGATTCATCAATGAAGAATTGCTCCTCTAGGTTATAAAACTCGAAATAGCTTGTACTCACTTTCCCTAACGAAAGAGTGCATTAAAGAAATCGATAAAAATAATGAATGCCATAAGTGCAAATAGCATAACCATTCCTACTACTTGGAAGTAATACATCACTTTTTCAGGCAATGGCTTGCGTCTTACAATCTCAATAAGCAAGAAAAGTACGTGACCACCATCTAAAGCTGGAATAGGCAATAAATTCATAAATGCAAGTATGAATGATAACATTCCCGTAATCTCCCAGAAGCGTTGCCAGTTCCACGTAGGACCAAAAATCTTAGCAATACCGATAGGGCCACTCACAGAATTCACGGGGTTCAGTTTTCCTTTGAACATTTCGCCAAAGGCAACAATATTCACCCACAAAGCATTGGTTCCTTTTCTGGATCCTTTGGGAAAAGACTCGAAAAATCCATAACTAAGGTGGACTGTATCTGCCGTATACTGTGCAAAAGCAGAAGGAGGAACACTTATTCTTCCTGTACTATCTACCTCTACTCTTAAAGTCTGTTTAGCCCCATCCCTCTCTACTACAATAGGTGCTATTTTGCTTTTGTATGGTGCAAGCAATGCACTCAATTCATCATAATACTTGAGTGGTGTGCTATCTATAGCAACAATGACATCATTTTGCAACAATCCTGCTTTGAAAGCATTACTCTCTTCCGGATCATCGAACATGTCAAAATCGCCTACTCTTGCCGTTTTTCTAAAATCGAATAAACGTAGGCTTCCTCTACTTTCTAATATTTTCTTTCGGGTACTATCTGCTATAGTCAATTCCACTTCGGTTCCATCTCTCAGCACCGTATATGTTAAACCTTCTCGAATATAATTGATAGGATCAAATAGATCTAAAAAGTTTTCTGCCCTGGTACCATTTACTGCAACTATTCTGTCACCAGTCTTCATACCTGTGCTCTCTCCTACACCGTATACATATACTCCACCTTTTTCAAGTACTGCTGCGTTTGGTAATTTCACCTCACCATAGTAAAAAAGAGACCCTGCAAAAATGAGAATACCCAAAATGAAGTTAACTGTAACACCGCCTATCATCACGATAAGTCGCTGCCAAGCTGGTTTGCTTCTAAACTCGTGGTCTTCTGGCTCAGATGCCAGTTGCTCTTCATCCAAACTCTCGTCTATCATTCCACTTATTTTCACATAACCGCCTAATGGAAGCCATCCTATACCCCACTCGGTATCCCCTATTTTTTTACTAAATAGCTTGATTCCCCACGCATCAAAAAAGATAAAGAATTTTTCTACGCGAATACCAAAACTACGAGAAGCGATATAATGCCCCCACTCGTGAAGTGATACTAATATTGCTAGGGCCAAGATAAGCTGGCCTGCCATTATTAATGTTCCCATTGTATTTTTTTAAACTATAATACTTTAATTAAGCCCACGAAAGTAGCCATTTATGGAGAATTCATACCTTCACTAAACTTGAAAATGATGAAGAATTTAAACAAATAGTTAAAACACTCATCATACTAACCTTTTATACAGAAGGTAGTGCTACCTACGTGTTTTATAGGAACGTCTTCTTTTACAAGACTCACCTCCCATTTATCATAAGGCGAGAGCTGTTTTAGTTCATTCCACAATGTCTTGCAACACGTCTCTATGAGCCTAAACTCTTGCTTCATCTGTCGAATGATTATCGCATGTATATCTTCATAGTTTATACTATCCTCTATGTCGTCAAAGTTTTCAGATAACGTACATTGAGAATAAATTCTAACAGAAATACGATACATTCCTCCTATCTTTCGCTCTGCCGCGTACCACCCGTGATATGCCTTAATGCGTATATCCTCTATAGATAGTATAGTTTCTAAACTGTCACTCATTACTCCCTGATGTTCGTTATTAATTTTACATTTGCAAAGTTATCAAATATTGCAATGACAACGGAAGAATTAAACGCTTTAAGGGAAGAAAATAAAGGAAGAGATACTTTCTCTCATCCTGACTTTTATGAAATAGATGATCTTCTGACGGAAGAACATAAAATGGTGCGTGATAGTGTACGCTCTTATGTGAAAAAAGAATTATCGCCTATCATCGAGTCTTGTGCTCAAAATAATTACTTCCCATCACACATCGTAAAGCAATTGGGCGAAGTAGGATGCTTTGGTCCTCAGATACCCTCAGAGTACGGCGGAGGCGGATTGGATTACATCAGTTATGGACTCGCCATGCAAGAGTTAGAACGCTGCGATAGCGGTATTCGCTCTACTGCTAGCGTGCAAGGTTCTCTAGTAATGTATCCTCTTCATAAGTTTGGTAGCGAAGAACAAAAGCGTAAATTCTTACCAAAATTAGGCAGTGGAGAGATGTTGGGCTGTTTTGGCCTTACTGAACCCGATCACGGTAGTAATCCCAACGGAATGACAACGCGGTATACAGAAGATGGAGATGATATCATTTTAAACGGAGCCAAACTTTGGATAAGCAACGCTCCTCAAGCAGATGTAGCTGTAGTGTGGGCCAAAAATCCAGAGGGTATCGTACACGGCGTTATCGTAGAACGTGGTATGGAAGGTTTTACCACGCCCGAAACACACGGTAAATGGAGCCTGAGAGCTAGTTGCACTGGTGAGCTTGTGTTCAATAATGTACGTGTACCAAAATCAAATATTCTCCCAGGGGTATCTGGATTAAAAGGGCCACTTACGTGCCTTAATTCCGCTAGATACGGAATAAGTTGGGGTGCTCTGGGTGCAGCAATGGATTGCTACGAAAGTGCCAAAAATTATGCTGCGGAGAGGCATCAATTTGGTAAACCAATAGGTGGTTTTCAGCTACAACAAAAGAAATTAGCCGAAATGCTTACCGAAATTACCAAAGCACAACTTGTATGCTGGCGACTAGGCCATCTGATGAATAACGGTAAAGCAACTCCCGCTCAAATATCTCTTGCAAAACGAAACAACGTAGAGATAGCTATGAATATAGCAAGAGAAGCACGACAAATGCACGGTGGCATGGGCATCACGGGTGAATACCCTATGATGAGACATATGATGAACCTGGAAAGCGTGGTGACTTATGAAGGTACACACGACATACACTTACTTATACTTGGAATGGAAATAACCCGCGAGAATGCGTTTACTTAAATTTTTATCCATTCTCTGCCTTCTTATAGTCTATGGGTGTGGCTCTTCCCCAAAAAGTATCGCACCTAATAGTTACGGTACGAACAAAGCATTATTATACGCGACTAGTGCGATGCAAACAGACAGTATAGGATTTAATATTGTAACTGGTTTGTCTGAGCTTTTGTACCCGCGTATCGTGACTGGTGATGTCCCCATTTGGGAAAATGAGAAAAAAGAAAAGGTTCTCGGCGGGCAAGCATTTATAGAGCTAGAAAAAAAATCTAAAAGTCCGTTTGTTGTTGGTTCCAATTTATTCATTCACGAGGAGTGGCAACTGCTGCAACGACACTTTACCTTTGATATATCTGGATTTTCGTTCACAGGCAATGCTAATGATGGAACCTTGTTAACCTTTGGTTTTATAGATGTGCAAGACGTTATAGTCTTGCTTAGAACGGAGAAAATTGCTACCAACGCAAATGGAGGCGATGACCTAACCTATTGGAATGCTTTACAGAGTAAACAGTTTGGCTTCAACTTAGTACATTGGGATGAATCTAACTACCACAGCAACAGACGACTACTAAATGATATCCAGCAGCAAGCTCTATTCCAATCCCGCGTTTTCAGAGAGTTTTACAAACCAACTACAAATAAGCAAATCGCTTATAGGATTCTTCCTCCTACTATCAATAGCAACACGGAAAACGCCGTCTTTTACAAATCTCTTCAACGGTATGTAAATAGCAACAAACAAATTATACTAAACGCAGATAGTGACAAACATTTCAGTCACATTGCATTAGAACCATGGTCCATAGATAATATTACCATCATAGAACAATGGCAAAAAACCAACTCTATTCCCTTACAATCAGTAAAGGGGATAGAACTGTTCATAGATAGGCACAGTATAATCCTTTCAGAAAATGAACTTGATGAACTAGACATGAAAATTAACTTCAGAGGATTACAAGAGTATCTGAGCGAAAAACGCTTTGACTTTGTACTCGAAAAAATAAATAGCCAAGAAATAGAACCACCGCGGTCAGAAGAGTTTTACAATGCATTACTCACCAAGCCGTGGAATAAAATAAACGAATAATGACAACAATAAAATTTGGAACAGATGGATGGAGAGCAATCATAGCTCAGGAATATACAACCGATAACGTAGCTCGTGTGGCTTTTGCTACAGCTGCTTGGATAAAAAGCAAAGGAGACAATCATACCGCAGTAGTTGGATACGACTGCCGATTTGGGGGTGAATTATTTACTGAAGTAACTATTTCTGTACTCGTTGCTCAAGGTATCAAAGTCTATACCTCAGATGGATTCGTGTCTACACCAATGGTTTCCTTATCATCGCTTACTCATAATGCCTATACAGGTATAGTGATAACAGCAAGTCACAATCCACCATCATACAACGGCTTCAAAATAAAAGCACACTACGGTGGCCCTGCCGTACAAGCAGAAATAGATGCCGTAGAAGCATTAATACCCGAAAGTCACAGTTTTGAACATATCCCATTCGATACCCTGAAAAATCACGCCATGGTGGAGCTGATTGATATGGAACAAGAGTATATAGATCACGTATACGCCAACTTTGATATAGAAGGAATTAAAAACAGCGGTATCAAGTTAGGTTATGACGCGATGTATGGTGCCGGACAAAATGTGGTACGTCGTCTTTTTCCTGATGCTACCTTATTAAACGCCGAGTACAATCCTAGTTTTATGGGACAAGCTCCGGAGCCTATCGCTCGTAACCTAAAGCCATTTGCAGAGCTTATTGCCAATTCCGACATAGACTGTGGCCTTGCTACTGATGGTGATGCTGACCGTATTGGCCTATTCAATGCCAAAGGTGAATTTGTAGATTCACATCATATCATACTTCTTTTGATACGTTACCTTGTAGAGCACAAGGGCGTAAAAGGAGCCGTGTACAACAGTTTTAGCTGTACATCTAAGATTAAAAACCTATGTGACCATTACGGGATAGACAATCACGTCACCAAAATTGGTTTCAAGTACATCTGCAAGGAGATGATAGAAAACGAAAGTCTACTTGGTGGTGAAGAAAGCGGTGGTATTGCTGTAAGTACCCATATTCCTGAGCGTGACGGTATATGGATGGGCCTTATCATATGGGAATACATGGCCAAAACTGGTAAGAGCCTGGATGAGCTAATTCAAGAAATTTATGACCTCATTGGTTCGTTTGCTATGGAGAGATACGACTTGCGTATGCCCGAGGAGCAAAAAGTTGCCATCATAGATAAATGTAAAGTTGCTGGCTACACGCAATTTGGGTCTTACGGCGTGACGGGTACTGAGACAGTAGATGGTTACAAATTCATCTTGAGTGATGATAGCTGGGTAATGATACGCCCGAGTGGTACAGAGCCTTTACTACGCGTATATGCTCAAGCTGCCACTCCTGCCGATACTATTGCTATACTAGATGCTACCAAAAATACCATATTGGCGTAATCAGGTCTTAACTGTCTTATGTTTGGTCATTGTATCTATATGCAGTGCTCAAGATTCTAGTACCATAGATTACAAACTCAGGAAACAAATAGTTGTAGGCGGAAACGTAGCAGCCTACAGTGGCACTATGATTGGGCTTTACTCCTTGTGGTATAAGGACTACCCTTTCGAAAAATTTCATTTTTTTAATGACAACAAGCAGTGGTTACAAATGGACAAAGTGGGTCATTCTTTCTCTTGTTACTATGAAGGAGTTGCAGGTATCGAAATGATGAAATGGGCAGGATACTCCAAAAAACAATACTCCATCATCGGTGGGTCATTCGGCTTTCTGATACAAACAGGGGTAGAAGTTCTAGATGGTTTCTCCACCGGATGGGGAGCTAGTCATGGTGATATAGCCGCCAATACTGTCGGTTCTGGATTAGCCATATCTCAAAGCTTATTGTGGGATGAGCAACGTATATGGATGAAATACTACTACTCCGCATCTCAATATCCGCAGCACCGTCCCAATGCACTTGGCAGCAACCTGCCCGAGCGTATGCTCAAAGATTACAATGCACAAACCTATTGGCTAAGTGCTAATGTGAAGTCTTTTATGAAAAAGGATAGCAAATGGCCCGCGTGGCTCAATGTAGCCGCAGGATACGGAGCAGATGGTATGGTAGGTGGTACAGATAATACATTTATCAGTGATGATATAGAATATGACTATAGGTCTATTTTCAAGCGTAGCAGGCAGTTTTACCTCTCGCCCGACATTGACTTAACACGCATCAAAACCAAACGAAAAGGTGTGCGAGCACTGCTGGTAGTTGCCAACTGTATCAAATTCCCTATGCCCGCCTTAGAGTATCATACCAATGAGGGTATAAGAGCTCACTGGATTCATTTTTAATATATTTGGCACATGAAGATGTCAAAATCACTCGATGAGTTTTGGGAAGTAAACGCCCATCACAAAGCTCAACTGAATACACTAAGAACCATCATAATGAGCTGTGGACTTACCGAGACTTTTAAGTGGGCCTTCCCCACTTATACCTTGGGTGGTAAGAATGTAGTTGCTCTAGGATCGTTCAAGGAGCACTATGCCATTTGGTTTTTTCAAGGAGTATTTCTACGAGACGAAGCGAGTGTGCTGAGTAATGCTCAAGAGGGAAAAACCAAGGCGATGAGGCACTGGAAATTTACAGCACCTCATATAGACGCAGACCTAGTTAAAACCTACGTGCTAGAGGCTATCGATAATCAAAAAGCAGGATTAGAATTAAAGGTAGAGCGAAACACCAGTTATGCGTTACCCACAGAGCTCAAGGAACTACTCGCTACACATACCGATTTGGGCAAAGCCTTTTAAACCTCACTCCTGGCAAACAAAAAGAATACGCCAATCATATCTCTTCCGCCAAGCAACCAGCTACTAAGCAAAAACGACTAGATAAAATTGTCCCAATGATTTTAGAAGGCAAAGGATTGAACGACCGGTATAGATAGGAGCAATAATTCTTGTGGCAATTTATTACCTTGCTTTGGTTTCTTTTCTTGGGGGCAATACTCTGGCTGTACAAATGTAGTCCTCGCCCAAGTTGGCAGTAGGCCTTCTGCCAAACGAAAAGCCTGGGAAGCCCTATCAGAATGGATATATAGAACAATTTAATCGCACCTTTAGAGAAGATGTGCTTGATGCATATGTTTTCGAGAACTTCTCACAGTTGAAGATTAAAAGTAATAAATGGCAAAAACAATAAAATAGTGGACACCCTCATCAATCATTTGGAGGTTGAACACCATTGAGCTTTAAAGCTTCACGTCGCAAACATATTGATGTCTACCAAGGAGTCAAAGCTATACAAAGTGACTCTTCTACCGTCGAATCAGCCCTGACTAATTGTTAGTCCTCAATCCTAGAAAGCTATGGGAAGTTTAAAAAAAAATCACACGTATACCACTAAAGGGTAGTCTTCAATTGATTATAAATTTCGATCTAAATTTACACAATTTTATTTGTACTTCTAGGCAATCCCACCACTATGTTATCACGCTTTCACTAATCAGTGTATAGCTTTCACTACTCTTACTCCGTCCAAAGCTGCACTTATAATACCACCTGCATAACCTGCCCCTTCACCACAAGGATATAAATTAGACAATTGCACGTGGCACATTTCCTTAGTTCTTGGAATTCGGACAGGAGCACTTGTCCTACTCTCTGGGGCCGTAATTATAGCCATATCACTATCAAAACCTTTCAGTTTTTTGGTCATTGCTCGCAGCCCCTCTCGTAATCTGTGCGACACTGTTTCGGGATAAAGTGTATTTAGATTGACACTGGTAAGTCCGGGGTGATAGCTACAAGAATTCAACTGCTCGCTCTTCTTATTAGCTAACAAATCTGTTAAATTTTGGGCGGGAACTTTAAAATCACCACCTCCCATTTCAAATGCCTTATGCTCAATGTCTTTCTGAAAAGCAAGACCTGCTAACGCACCATGCGATTTGTACGCTAGCCACTCCTCTTCTCCTATCTCTGTTACCCACCCACTGTTTGCAAATTTACCGTTTCGCTTACTCGGGCTCCAACCATTCACTACTACTTCGCCATCCGAAGTAGCCGCAGGTGCTATTATCCCTCCGGGACACATACAAAACGAAAATGCTCCCTTGCCCTTTACTTGAGCCACTAGACTGTAACTAGCTGGCGGCAGCAGGGAAACATTTCGATCATTGTGATATTGTATATGATTTATGAGCCTTTGCGGATGTTCTATGCGATAACCCATGGCAAAGGGCTTGGCCTCTATTGTTATCTCTCTCTTATCTAATAGTTCATAAATATCACGAGCTGAATGCCCCGTAGCTAGAATCACATTTTGACACTTTTCCCAATGTCCATTTACGGCAATTTGAGTAACCTGAGAACCATTGTGCTCTATGTCTGTTAGTTTACTCTCAAAACGAACCTCTCCCCCTTTTTCTAAGATCGTAGTTCTGAGCCGCTCTATGATACCTGGCAACTTATTCGTACCAATATGAGGGTGAGCTTCATAAAGAATATTCTCATTGGCACCGTGCATAACAAATAGCTCTAATATTTCTTTAATCTTCCCTCTTTTCAATGAACGTGTATAGAGCTTTCCATCGGAAAAAGTACCTGCTCCTCCCTCGCCATAGCAGTAATTTGACTCTGGATTCATTACCCCTTCGCGATTGAGCTCAGCCACATCTCTTCTTCGCTCTTTAACCGCCTTTCCTCGCTCTATAACAATGGGCTTCACACCATATTGCAAACATTGTAATGCTGCAAAAATACCCGCTGGTCCAAAACCTATAATATGTACGGTCTTATTTTCATTTACCTCTTTGTAATGAGGAGGAGTAATCGAATCTGGAAAATCTCCGCCTGTAAATACCTCTAGTCTAAGATTGTATTTAATTTGAGACTTACGAGCGTCCATAGACTTTTTTAGAATCATTATATCGTTAAGATTATGAGTCTTTAGTTCGAGTTTTTTTTGTAGCCAATCATTCAGATTATCAGTGTGTTGATGATATTCCTCTATGGATACCCCTATCTCTATTATTTCTCTCGCCACGGTTACTTTTCCAAGAAGTTTCCACAAAGATTTTATAAAAACTGAATTTAACCCACCTTTGATGAAATTAATATGCCAAAATCAATAACGGAGCTCGAAAATCACGTTGCTCAAACCCGCAGAGATATAGTAAGAATGGTACACGGTGTACAATCTGGACACCCCGGAGGCTCACTTGGCTGTGCTGAGTTTTTTACGGTACTGTACCAAAATGTTTTGAGACATAATCCTACTGATTTTCAGATGGATGGCAAAGATGAAGATATATTCATACTGTCAAACGGGCATATATCTCCTGTATACTATAGTGCACTGGCCCATAGTGGCTATTTTCCTGTTTCCGAATTGGGCTCTTTTAGAAAGCTAGATACACGATTACAAGGTCACCCTACTACTCACGAAGGATTACCTGGTGTGCGAGTAGCCAGTGGCTCGCTTGGCCAAGGATTATCTGTAGCGGCAGGAGTAGCTCAAGCTAAAAAACTAGATAAAGATAATAAGCTCGTTTATGTACTAATGGGTGATGGAGAGCTACAAGAAGGACAAATATGGGAAGCTATAATGTACGCAGCTCACAAAAAAGTAGACAATCTTATAGCTACTGTGGATGTAAACGGAAGACAGATAGACGGAGATACAAAGGATATTATGGGTTTTGTAGAACTCCGCTCAAAATTTGAAGCGTTCGGATGGAATGTCATCTCTATGAACGGAAATGACCTCAATGACGTAGAAGAAACCTTAAGCAAAGCTGGGGTACTCAGTGGCAATGGCAAACCAATCTGTATATTAATGGAAACAGAAATGGGTAACGGAATAGACTTTATGATGGGAAGTCACAAATGGCATGGCATAGCCCCTAATGATGAACAACTAGAAAGTGCCTTAGCTCAAAACCCTTCTACTATAGGCGATTACTAAAAGCATAGCACGATTTTTGACGCAAGCTTAGCATTATGCCTAGATTTTTTAACATAGCAAGTATTCTTCTCATTCTTCTTGTTGCAGCTAATGGTTATGCTCAACCACCCAAGACAAGGATTCTCTTCGTACTAGACGCGAGTGGTAGTATGTACGCCAAAATGGGTAAAGATAATCGCATCACAGTTGCTAAAAGAATGCTAAGCAGAATGGTGGACAGCTTGCAGTATCAAGAAGACTTGGAAATTGCCTTGCGGGTGTACGGTCACCAGAGCCAAAAAACGGAACACAACTGCAAAGACACCAAGTTAGAAGTTCCTTTTAGTCCTAATAATCATAGCGATATAAAAGAACGTATAAAAAGTATAAGACCAAAAGGAACAACCCTCATAGCTTACTCACTGCAAGAAGCTGCTTATGATTTCCCGAAAACTTCCGGAGTTAGAAACATTATTATTCTCATAACCGATGGTATAGAAGAATGTGATGGTGACCCGTGTGCAGTATCACTAGCACTGCAAAAGCAAGGTGTAATACTGAGACCGTTCGTTATTGGGATTGGGTTGAGTGTAGAATTCAAGGCTCAGTTTGATTGTGTAGGACGATATTTCGAAGCGGAGACGGAAGAGGATTTTAGCGAGGTTCTCAATGTAGTAATCAGTCAGGCAATTAATAATACAAGTACTCAAGTAAACTTACTCGATAGCTACGGAAAACCCACCGAGACCGATGTAAATATGACGTTTACAGACGCGGCTACGGATAGGGTGATTTATAACTATTTTCACACTCTTGATTATAGAGGCAATCCTGATACGCTATATATAGACCCTAGCTACAAGTATAACATCACCGTGCATACAGTCCCACCTGTTGTAAAAAAAGATATAGAACTTACAGCCGGAAAACACAATACCATCGCCATAGATGCTCCACAAGGTAAGCTCAAATTTGAAATAAATGGTGTTACCAATTACAACAAACTACAAGGATTGATTATTGACAAAAAAACAGGGGCTATCATCAATGTGCAAGAATTTAACTACGAGCAAAAGTATATTGTGGGGGACTATAAGCTAGAACTACTAACTCTACCACGTATTACGCAAGAAAGCATAAGTATAGTCCAAGATAAGGCTACCACCCTACAAGTACAACAACCGGGTAAGCTGAACGTAATAACTCGTGGCAAATATGAAATAGGAATCTTCCGTATCCACAAAGGAGAAACAGAATTGGTCAAAGTCTTGAAGTTAGGTCTCCAGAAAAATGTAACTGTACTTCAACCCGGACATTACCAGTTGATATACAGAGCTACGGCTACTAAAGAAACTTTAAGCACAAAAACAACCAACTTCACCATAAAATCTGGTGAAATGAAACATATAACACTCAGATAATTCAAAAAAAGAACTAAAACAATACACCTAACCCATATGGAAAAGAAAGATACACGATCAGGATTTGGAGATGGCCTATACGAGGTAGCACAAAAAAACAATAACGTAGTTGGTTTGTGTGCAGACCTTACAGGTTCGCTCAAAATGAACAAATTTCAGGATGCTCATCCTGAGCGTTTTTTCCAGGTAGGTATTGCTGAAGCCAATATGATCAGCATGGCAGCTGGTCTAGCTACGGCAGGTAAAATCCCTTATACCGGAACATTTGCCAATTTTTCTACGGGTAGAGTATATGACCAAATTCGTCAGTCTGTCGCTTACAGTGATAAAAATGTAAAAATATGTGCTTCACACGCAGGTCTAACCTTAGGTGAGGATGGTGCTACACATCAAATATTAGAAGACATTGGTCTGATGAAAATGCTACCAGGAATGACCGTTATCAATCCGTGTGACTACAACCAAACGAAAGAAGCAACGATAAAAATAGCAGACCACCAAGGACCTGTTTATCTCCGATTTGGAAGACCAAAATGGCCCATATTTACGGAGACTGGTAGCTTCGAAATCGGTAAGGCTTTGCATATGAGGCCAGGTACAGATGTTACCATATTTGCAACGGGACATCTCGTATGGAACTCACTAGAAGCAGCCAAGGCATTGGCTGAAGAGGGTATCTCAGCCGAAGTGATTAATATTCATACGATAAAGCCTTTAGACAATAAAGCGATACTAGATGCCGTAGCCAACACTAAATGTGCTGTAACTGCTGAAGAACATCAAATGAACGGTGGCCTAGGAGATAGTATATGTCAGCTACTCGCTCGTCATACGCCACTTCCAGTAGAGATGGTTGCAGTGAATGACAGTTTTGGAGAAAGTGGTAAGCCAGAAGAACTATTAGAAAAATACGGCCTAGGTGTAAAAGATGTAATAGTTGCAGCAAAACATGCTATTGCACGAAAGTAGAAGTTTGAGTCTTTCTGATGAAAAAGTAGTAAGACGGGGCGTTAACGATCTAAATGATTTTGCCGATGGTCAGCGTTATCTTAACAAAGGCTCCGATTTTATGGATATACTAAATAGCGTTAAATCATCTATTCTTGAAATCGGCAAAAAAAGGGAGACCTACTATTACAATAAGTTATTAGCTGAATACCCAGATTTTACATCTAGTGAAATAGAACATCTAATAGCGATTGAAGAAAACAATCACAGTTCAAACTTTGGTTCAGAAGATTTATTGGGCATTGTTGTTCAAATAGTACTCAAGTGGTTTAACTATTCTGTTTCATCTGAAAGTAAGAATCAAAGCAAGCTTGAAGAAATGAAGCGAATAAATATTTCTTGTTTGAATGCAGTAAATTTACCAGGGATAGAACAAATGATAGCATCGGCAGAACAATCACGATCATGAATATCCTCTTCGTATACAACAAAAAAGCAGGAAAGAAATTTGAGCCCTTGGTCGTCAATCAAATAACCGAACTCATACCTCAAGGCATAGACTTCTTTTTTGTTGATATACGCGAATTTGATGATTATGATACCACTTCCTTTGACAAACTAGTAGCTATAGGAGGAGACGGCACGGTAAATACCGTTGCAAAAAGAGCTAATGAGCAGAATAAGATACTTGCCGTAATCCCTAAAGGATCAGGCGATGGACTAGCTCGCTTTCTGAATATTCCGAGAAATATTAATGCTGCTGTAGACATTGCTATGAATGGCAAGGTAGTGTACATAGACACGGCCGAAGTCGATGGCCATTTTTTTATCAATGTAGCCGGAGCTGGATTTGAAGCGGAAGTAGCTCACAAATTTGGTGCAGGAGGTATCCGTGGGTTGAGAGGTTATGCCAAAACGATACTCGAATCATTTGGTGATAGAACCGAAAAAGAGGTAACCCTTACCTTAGACGGGGTAAAGACTACTCTCCCATTTTTTAGTCTGAGTATTGCTAATGGTGCACAGTGGGGTAATAATTTTGAAATTGCCAGTGCAGCCGATATACAAGACGGATTACTAGAAGTAGCCGTGATGCGTAAGCCCAAGTGGCTACGAGTAATAGGACTTATTCGATTTCTGAAAAGCAAAAAACAAGAAAACAATGCCTTCTTAAGTTATTACAAAGCCTCGAAAATAGATATAAAGCGAAGTGGAAAGCAGTGGCACATAGATGGAGAACCGGTCATTTTAAAGAACAAAAAGTATATTAAAATTCATCCTAGGAGCCTTAAAATAGTGGTACCCTTATGAGCAAAAAGAAAATGCAAAAACTAGACTTGTCTACCTTCTTTGTAAATCAACAAGAAGATGACGGATTTATAGTATTATCAGACAACGACGGAGCTAAAGAAAAACCCACGGTGAACTTACCCGCCAATGCTCAAAAACTGAGCGTAAGGAAAGAGAAGAAAGGCCGCGGAGGCAAAACCGTGACCGTAATAGAAGGATATCAAGGCAACCCACAAACCTTAGAAGCTCTATGCAAAAAAGTAAAACAGCAATGTGGTGTGGGTGGCAGTGTAGACCGAAAAACATTCATCATACAAGGCAATAAAGCAGACCAAGTGGTCAAAATTTTGATAAAAGAAGGCTATAATGCTAAAAAAACGACGATGTAATTGGCTAACCAATTTTCATTCTCGTAAACCCTGCTTAGTCTTATTTTAATACAAATATATCCGCAACTCTCTTATATTGAGTTATTAAACTCCTTATAGTACCTAATACCATAACACCAGAGCCGAAATTATTATGGGTCTAAATAAGTCTAAAATATTAATAAAGCCCCCCTTATAAAAAATCATAGCTTATTGTCTCCCTTACTTTCGTGCGAAATAATTAAGAAATGAAGTCACATATTATTACTGACCGGGTTTTTAGTTTAGCCTCCAAAATCAACAAAAACATCACCTTAAATGAGTTACTCCATGCAGCGTTAGAAAGTGGTGAAGGTAAAATAACAAGCACAGGTGCTCTAGCAGGAGACACTGGTAAATTCACTGGCCGATCACCCAAAGATAAGTTCACCGTACTAGATGACACCACCAAGAATCGCGTTTGGTGGGGAGATATCAATCAGCCATTTGACAGCGAAAAATTTGATGCTCTACTTGAACGCGTGATCAACCATTACCAAGACAAAGAAATATTTGTGCGTGATGCCTACGCATGTGCCGATACAGATTATCGTCTGAAAGTGCGTGTAGTTACTGAAACTGCCTATCAAAATCTTTTTGTTCATCATATGTTCATACGACCAGATGAGAACGAACTACACACTATAAGCCCCGACTGGGTCATACTAGCAGCCCCCAGCTATATGGCCGTTCCTGATAGAGACGGCACTCGCCAAGAAAATTTCTCCATTATCAATTTCACCAAGAAAATATACATCATAGGCGGTAGCGGGTATACAGGCGAAATTAAAAAAGGGATATTCTCCGTGCTTAACTTCACACTGCCGGTTGAGCATGATGTGCTCAGTATGCATTGCTCAGCCAACATAGGTAAGGGAGGGGATTCTGCTGTGTTTTTTGGCCTATCAGGCACAGGTAAAACCACGCTATCTGCCGACCCAGACCGCAAACTTATAGGTGACGACGAGCACGGATGGAGCGAAAATGGTATCTTTAACTTTGAGGGAGGATGCTATGCCAAGACTATAAACCTCACGCAAGAAAATGAACCAACGATATGGAATGCTATACGCGAGGGTGCATTGGTAGAAAACGTACGTTTCTTTCCTGATTCTGATGTAGTGAACTACAATGATGTAAGCGTAACGCAAAACACCCGATGTGCGTACCCAATAGACTATATAGACAACATATCCGTGCCCAGTGTGGGACCACAACCTAAGAATATATTTTTTCTAACTGCAGATGCATTTGGAGTATTACCCCCGATTGCTAAACTTACTCCTGGTCAGGCTGGGTATCACTTTATAAGCGGCTATACGGCTAAGGTAGCAGGTACTGAGGAAGGTGTGAATGAACCGCAAGCTACTTTCTCAGCGTGTTTTGGTGCGGCATTCATCCCGCTACACCCTGGTAAGTATGCTGAGATGCTAGCTGCTAAGATGACCGAAAATAATGTAAATGTATGGCTCGTAAATACAGGCTGGAGCGGAGGTGCTTATGGCACCGGCAGCCGTATGAAACTAAAGTACACCAGAGCAATGCTCAATGCAGCGTTAGATGGTAAACTAGATGACGTATCATACGAAAATCACCCTGTATTTGGTGTGGCTATGCCTCAAGAAGTACCAGGTGTGCCTACAGAGTTGCTAAACCCAAGAAACACATGGGCCGACGCAGCCGCTTATGATACTAAAGCCAATTACCTTGCAAGTTTGTTCAACAAAAATTTTGAAGATTTTGCTGAAGGTGTGAGTCAAGATATCCTTGATGCTGCACCTAAGGCTTCTGCCTCTCTTTAATTAGAGCAGTATTATCCCCCATTATGCCCTCAAGCTTTAGTTTGGGGCATTTTGTTTTATGTGGGTACGTAAATTTCAATAAATTCCTCTAAATCCGGGTTAAATAAAAATTGATTAAACAAATCAAAATACGACCTAAAAATCAGATAATTAACATGCAGTAAAGCATATTGAGTCCGTAGTCACCCAAAACCTAATTATCTGCTTTTTCGCATATAATTCAAAATATCTGCTTTTTCGCATATAATCAATAATATCTGCTTTTTCGCATATAATTAAATACATTTGTAGGAATGGATGTAACAGCAATACTATCGGGTGACATTGTAAATTCACGAAGTGTAGATGCATCTGAATGGGTAAAAACACTGAAGAAGACACTCAACACATTTGGTAAATCGCCTAAAACATGGGAGATATACCGAGGCGATAGTTTTCAGCTAGAAGTAGATGCTAAAGCAGCATTACACGCTGCTCTATTTATAAAATCAGAGATAAAGCAGCACAGAGAACTGGATGTACGCATAGCTATAGGCATAGGAGATAAAACGTATGCTGCTCCCAAAATTACAGAATCCAACGGCACGGCATTTGAAAATTCTGGAGATTGTTTCAATACTCTAAAAAGCACTCTAGAGGTAAAAAGCCCGTGGGCGGAGCTAGATAATGAGATTAATATGGCTATAGGACTAGGCCTACTCACCGCTGATAGTTGGAGTGCTACCAATGCTTTTATCTTTAAGACAGCACTTCAAAATCAAGATATGAGTCAGCTAGAACTGGCTAAAAAAATAAAAAAATCACAAAGCAATATAAGTGCTGGACTCAAAAGATCTGGATACCAAGAGCTTATGAAGTTAATCCGTCATTTTGAATATAGAATAACCGAAAGATGTTAGGACTCTTCACTGCCATACTATTGGCACACGTACTAGGAGATTTCGTGTTTCAGTCTAGCAAATGGGTCACTCATAAGGAGGCCAACAAACAGAAGTCTAAATATTTATACATTCATATAGCTATCCATGGGGTATGTACTCTTGGGCTATTGTTACTGCTACAGTCCAGCTTCCTATGGATAACCATTCCCATAGTGATATCACACTACCTCATAGACCTTGGCAAGCTCCATATTCAGAATAAAAGCAATGCTAAAATCCTATTTTTTGTAGACCAAGCACTGCATATAGCTATACTCTACATGCTCGTCATAATCTGCACAGAACTAGCTATTCCTCTAACGGATATCATAAATCCGAATAACATGCTACTAGCGACACTGACGCTCATGGCAACCGTGGTATCTTCTATTATAATGCGTGTACTGCTTCAAAACTGGGATAAGGACATAGATAAAGAGAATAACAAATCATTACAGTCAGCGGGCAAGTTCATCGGAATACTAGAGCGTTTATTAGTATTTACCTTTGTAATACTAAACCAATGGTCTGCTATAGGACTACTTATAGCCGCTAAATCAGCTTTTCGCTTTGGAGACCTATCAGAGGCCAAAAACAGAAAATTAACAGAATATATGCTCATAGGGACGCTGCTAAGCTTTGGTTTGGCTATGGTCTTTGGGATACTGTACATCAAACTAAAAGAAATAAACTAAAATGCTCGCATACTCAGATACTAAAATACAAGATGTAGTGCTGCACTACGTAGGAAACTCATTCAACGAAGAGCTACTCACACTAGGCAACACAAAACTCCAATATAGCGATGAAGTAGAAGAAGACCTCCTTACCTACTTCCTATCTTCATTTAAGGAAAACGAATACTACCGATTCCATCATGAGTCTCACATCAACCTCAATGAAGTCTTTGCCTATGCAGAAGCAATATTCACCAACCCAGAGGACTTAGTAGCACACTCCCGCAGTATTGCTAAACACCTATACGAGCAAGGAAATCATCCCAAAATAAAAGGTGGAGAATTTTATGTCGCCTACATCAAAGATGTACTACTAGAAGGAGAAGCAGTAGATGCTATTGGGCTTTTCAAATCGGAAGTTAAAGACACTTTCTTAGATGTGCTGCAGGAGGATGGCAGCTTCAGCATTAGCAGCCAAGAAGGCATACACATCAAAAAGCTAGACAAGGGAGCCATAATATTCAACTCCGAAAAAGAAAAAGGCTACACGCTAAGTGTGATAGACAATACCAACAAAGGAGGTGATGCGAAGTTTTGGTTTGACCTCTTTCTACACGTAAAACAGCGAGAAGACGCCTATTATCAAACCGAAACAGTGATGAACCTTGCTAAGGAATTTATCACCAAGGAATTACCTAAGGAGTTTGCGGCAGACAAGGCAGACCAAGCAGATATGCTCAATAAGTCTGCGGACTATTTCAAAGAACAAGAGCAGTTTGATCTATCTGAATTTGCCAATGTGGTGCTGCAGCAACCTGATATTGTAGATACCTTTCAAGATTATACTACGTCTTACCAACGAGAGCGAGCAGTAAGTATACCCGAAAGTTTCGATCTGAATGAGACGGCCGTGAATAAGAAAAAGGGCGTTTTCAAAAGTGTAATAAAACTAGACAAAAACTTCTCCGTATACGTGCACGGTGACCGTAATAAGATAGAACGCGGAGAAGACGAAAATGGCCGTAAATACTATACGCTTTGGTTTGACGAAGAGAGGTAAAGTTTCTTAAATTTTGAATGATTGAATTTGAGAATGATAGAGTTTAGGACAATACATACGAAAAAGGACTACCTAAAGTTTTTTCTTTATTCATCTACAACACCAGAAAAAGTAAAAAAGCACATAAGAAACTCTGCAATAATTCCCGGTATAATATTTAGTTATTGCAATAATTTCTTTTAGCTCGAGCTATTTAATAGTGTCGTTTTGTTTTCTGGTGATAAGTATTATTTGTTTTTGGGTTACCCCGCATAGCATAAAAGATAAATACGTCTCAAACTATTGAGAGTATATAGATAAAAAGTTATACGATGTTATAGGAGTAGAATCTAATATTAAAATTACATCTTCTCCTTCAAAAACTGTGCGGTCACCGATTTTTTGAGTGCTGTAGGTTTTACCATATCCTCGGGAGTACCCGTAAACACGAGCTCTCCGCCTCTGTCGCCTCCTTCTGGACCCAGGTCTATTACCCAATCAGCACATTTTACCACATCTAAGTTGTGCTCTATGACTACAATACTATGCCCTTTGTCTACCAAGGCGTTGAACGACTTAAGCAGCTTCTTAATATCGTGAAAATGAAGTCCCGTAGTAGGCTCATCAAAGATGAAGAGCACCTTGTCCTTGTTCTGTGATTTGGCTAAGAAGGTTGCTAGTTTTATACGTTGAGCTTCTCCTCCACTTAAGCTATTGCTACTTTGTCCTAGTTTCACATATCCAAGCCCTACTTCCTTGAGTGGCAGGAGTTTATTTACTATTGTCTTTTGCCCTGCAAAAAAGTCAACCGCCTCTTCTACCGTAAGGTTCAGTACATCGTATATGTTCTTTTTCTTAAACTCAACCTCAAGTACCTCTTCCTTAAAACGTTTACCACCACACTCGTCGCAGGTCAGGTGCAAATCGGCCATAAACTGCATCTCTACCACCTCTTCACCTTCACCTTGGCAATTATCACATCTACCGCCGTCTACGTTAAAAGAGAAGTGCTTGGTCTTGTAACCACGTTGTTTGGCAATAGGCATGGTACTAAACAACTCGCGTATGGCATCATAAGCCTTTACATAAGTTACCGGGTTACTCCTACTCGATTTCCCTATCGGATTCTGATCTACCAGTTCCACTGCAGTAAAGGAGTTGAAATCACCCATTATTTCCTTCACCTCACCTATACGTTGGGTGCTATACTGCTGTGTTTCGCGAAGTACTGCGGGGTATAATATTCCCTTCACCAAGGATGTTTTACCACTCCCGCTCACTCCTGTTACTACCGTAAGTGTATTGAGTGGAAAGTCTACGGTAACTCCTTTCAAGTTGTGCTGAGCAGCCTTTACGAGTGTAATTTTATTATTCCATTTTCGGCGTATGCTCGGTATTTCTATGCGTTCCACGTCATCCAAATACTTGGCCGTAAGTGTGTCTTTGCCTTTGAGATCGATGTAGTGTCCAGCAAAAACAATCTCACCACCTAAGTGCCCCGCCTCTGGTCCCATATCTACAAGATAATCTGCCGTACGCATCATATCCTCATCGTGTTCCACTACTACTACAG
The DNA here is from genome assembly GCA_018700895.1 of Bacteroidota bacterium. Taxonomy (GTDB): domain Bacteria; phylum Bacteroidota; class Bacteroidia; order NS11-12g; family UBA9320; genus UBA9320. The sequence continues at coordinate 16,691 of JABIUV010000027.1, read as the reverse complement.
TATTGCCTTTTTCCTTAAGGTCGTGCAATACTGAAATAAGACGTTCGGTATCTTTACTATGCAAACCAATACTTGGCTCATCAAGAATATAACTACTGCCCACCAAGCTACTGCCTAAGGAAGTTGCCAAATTAATACGCTGACTCTCCCCTCCACTGAGTGAATTACTCAATCTATTCAAGCCAAGGTAGCTCAATCCTACACGCATTAAGTAGTCCAGTCTATTATTGATTTCTACCAATATAGGTTTGGCAATTTCCTTCGCTTGATTTTCCAGTTTTAGTTTTTGAAAAAACTCAGTAGCTTGCTCTAAATTGAGCAATAATATTTCACTGAGTGAAGATAGCTTAGTATCTTTCATAAAATCAGGATTGGTTCCTTGATTGGTAATTTTCACATAGCTACCATCCTTGCGAATACGGGTTCCCAAGCAACTTGGGCATGTAGTTTTACCACGATACTTACTAAGCATCACGCGGTACTGTATTTTATAAGAATTCTCTTGTAAGTACTGAAAAAAGTCATCTAATCCCGCCACATCTTTCTTTCCATTCCACAGTAACTTAAGCTCCTTAGCAGTAAGTTCGCTTATGGCTCGGTGTATGGGGAAGTTGTATTTAGCACTTTGCTGAATAAAATGGTGTTTCCATTGGCTGATAGTTTCTCCTTTCCAACAAGCCACGGCATTTTCATATATGGATAACGAACGATTTGGGATGACCAACTCGGGGTCTATACCGATAATACTCCCAAATCCTTCGCACTCTCCACATGCACCATAGGGATTATTAAAACTAAGTAAGTTGACCGAAGGCTCCTCAAAGCTCATTCCGTCCAGCTCAAATTTATTGTTAAAGGTCTTTTGCTCTGTGTCAGTAATAATAGTCGTTTCTCCGTCACCCTCCCAAAATGCCGTTTCTATGGAGTCTGACAGTCTACTTTTGTAATCTTGGTCGGCTTGGGTAGCTTTGAGTCTATCTACCAATACATGAAAATCCTTAGGTTTCTTATCTCCCAGTGCATCCTCCATCCGATGTGTTTCACCATCGCTCCATATTCTATTGTAGCCCTTTTGCATCGCTACTTCTAGCACATCTCGATCTCCATCTGCAATAGGTTTATAACATATATATACTGGTGTTCCTTCACCTAGACCAAGTACAAACTCGATTACATCACTCGTACTATGTTTTTTCACTTCCTGGCCGCTAATAGGTGACATTGTTTTGCCTACACGAGCCCAGAGCAATTTGAGGTAATCATACAACTCCGTGCTAGTCGCCACTGTACTGCGAGGATTTCGGGTGTTCACCTTTTGTTCTATGGCGATGCACGGTGTGAGTCCACGTATATTGTCAACCATCGGTTTTTCGAGCCTACCAAGAAACTGACGAGCATAGCTGCTCAGGCTTTCTACATAACGCCTCTGACCTTCGGCATATAGGGTGTTAAACACTAGACTTGACTTCCCACTCCCCGACAAACCAGTCACCACCGTCAATTGATTTCGGGGTATTTGTACATCTACATTTTTTAGGTTGTGTAAATGAGCGTTTTGTATGTCGATGTATTTCTGTTTTGTCATGTATATGTCTGTGCGGATACCAAAAGGAGGCAAATTTGACTTAAATAGTCCATATTGGAAACAATATTTTGGGAGATTGGATTTTTTATTCTATCTTAGTTGTAACATTAATTAAAAGAATCGCTTATAAGAAATACCTATACTAGTTAAATTTCATTTTTTTTCAACTAATAAATCATAGGTATTATGCATTCATTAAAAATTTCAGATCAAGCACTGGTAAAGCAGTATGTACAAGGCAACGAGGCGTGTCTTGAAATGTTAATCAATCGTCACAAAGACAGACTTTTCACTACTATTATTCTTATTGTAAAGGATAGCTATATAGCGGAAGACTTGTTTCAAGAAACATTCATCAAAATCATTCGAAATCTCAAAAGAGGTAAATACAATGAGGAAGGTAAGTTTTTGCCGTGGGCTATACGCATAGCTCGCAATATGGCTATTGATTATTTCCGAAAAATGAAGCGTATGCCTACCGTTACCAATAGTGATGGTGAAGATGTATTTCGTAAAATAAAAATTGCCGTAGATAACCGCGAAGAGCAACTTATTCGTACCGAAAAAGAGAATATCGTACGTAAAGTGATAGACCAATTGCCCGAAGAGCAACGTCAGGTGCTAATCCTCCGTCATTATGGTGATCTTAGTTTTAAGGAGATAGCCGATATGACTGGCGTAAGTATAAACACGGCTCTCGGTCGTATGCGTTATGCACTTAACAATATGCGTAAAATGATGGAGCACACTTCCCTACGTACCTTGTAAAACACCCATAAATAATACCAGAGGAACTCCTTTCGCCACTGACGAAGGGAGTTTTTTTTATTTTGTCATACTAAGTAGAGTCAGCGTGTAGACAAAATATTCGGCTTTTTAATTTCTAAAAATTTAAACCATTGAGTAAGTAAGAGAAATAAGTCTTTTTCCGTGGGTTAAAACATTTGAATTTGAACTTGGTTTTTAAGTTTGAGCTTAAACTCTGCCCAACCTATCTACCTCCTTTAAAATGGTAGGAATACGATAATCATCGTGCATATTTCGAATGCATTCCGCAGCTTCATCCAAATCACATCCTATGGCAGATACATATAGCGGATTTTCACTCTCTCCTCACCTCTCGGACATATTCCGCGTTGCTGTGAAAACTTCTTTTGGCTACGCCAATGATAAGATACATTTCATCAAGAGCCTTATACACATATTCTCCTAAGCCTTTTTCTCCTTCTCCGAGTTGTACACGACTATCTAATATTATGAAATCTACTTTGTACTGCTTTACTTGGTAAATAACCACCATAAAACACGGTAGCTCAAGCTTGTAGAATTCTCCTGGCACATACTCTTCTACCTCATTTAGGTATGCTTTGATTACCTTCACTATTTCTTACCCCCCCCGATAGCTATCGGGGCAAAAAGCAATCCAACACAAGTAGTTTCTTTCTCGTGTTAGTATATGTCTATGGCTAGGTTCATTCCTCTAGTTCAAAAACTGACCAGCTATCATTTCTAATGTATTCTACTATGTTTAACCACTGCTTACTCATTGAGAATGAACGCATCACTAGATATGACAACATTTTCTGAACTTGACAATACCTTATCAAGATTATACACCAACTCCACTTGCCAGTAGTAATCTTGTTCTTCTGCAAGTTCATACAGAATAGTCTTCAATCTACCGCTATTAGAAACAGGCGTATAAAAATACCACCTCACCTCTCCTACTTTGAGTATCGTAATGTGGATTTAATGAAACAATCACAATTTGAGAGATAACGATAAATAACAATAATTGTCGTGCAACCCAACTTACAGACTAAAGTTAATCGTACAAGGCTAGCTTCTATCTAGATAATAAGGCCTAAACCGAATAAGGAACAATTTTGTTTTGATTCACGATTTATATAATGCCTACGTCTATCTAATTTTCATCCTACGCTATCCACACTCCTGTTTATAAATTCCCTAAGCAAAACTACGGCTGAAGCACTATCTATGCTACATTTGAGCATTACACCATAGACCATAATATTACCAAAGTTAAATGGCTGAAAATCAATACAACGAAGATAGTATCCGGTCGTTAGACTGGAAAGAACACATACGACTCCGCCCCGGTATGTATATCGGTAAGCTCGGAAATGGCTCATCTGCAGAGGATGGTATCTACATTCTGATGAAGGAAGTTGTTGATAATTGTATCGACGAGTTTATGATGGGTAATGGTAAACGAATAGATATCAATCTGGTCGACAATATGGTATCTGTCCGTGACTTTGGAAGAGGAATACCGCTAGGCAAAGTAGTAGATGTAGTAAGTAAAATCAATACAGGTGCTAAGTACGATAGCAAAGTTTTCCAAAAGTCAGTTGGCCTGAATGGTGTGGGTACCAAGGCAGTGAATGCCCTTTCGTCCTACTTTATGGTGCGTAGCTTTAGGGAGGCTGAGAGTATGACGGCCGTATTTGAGCGAGGTGTATTGGTAAGCGAAAAGCGGGAAAAAAGCGATGAGAAAAACGGAACCTATGTAGAATACACGGCCGATACCGATATTTTTAAAACCCATAAATACATCAATGAATATATTGATAATCAAATGTGGAACTATGTATATCTGAATGCAGGTCTTACTATCAATTTTAATGGTAACAAGTACTTTAGTAAGAACGGACTACTTGACTTATTGTACAGAAAAACCAACGAAGAAGAAATAAAGTACCCGATCATTCATCTTAAGGATGGGGATATAGAAATGGCCATCACCCACGATAATCATTATGGTGAGGATTACTATTCCTTCGTAAATGGTCAAAATACCACACAAGGCGGAACACACGTAGCAGCCTTAAAAGAGGCATTGGTGCGAACTATTCGTGACTTTTATGGCAAAAACTATGAACCTACAGATATCAGAGCATCGCTCGTATCCGCTATATCAGTGCGTATACAAGAGCCGGTATTTGAGTCACAAACCAAGACTAAACTTGGTAGTACGGAGATAGCTCCGGGTGGAGCTTCGCTGAAAACAGAGATTAATCAGTTTGTAAAATCACAACTGGATAATTTCCTGCACAAAAATGCTGAAACTGCCGAAGCCCTTCATCGAAAAATACAACAAAGTGAACGTGAACGTAAGGACATGGCGGGAGTTAGAAAGATTGCCCGCGAACGTGCCAAAAAAGCAAGCGTTCACAACAAAAAACTGCGTGATTGTAGAGTACACTTTACCGACGAGAAAAAAGAAAATCGTCTAGAAACTACGCTATTTATCACCGAAGGAGACTCGGCAAGTGGAAGTATAACCAAGGCTCGTGATGTACAGACACAGGCGGTATTTAGTTTGAGAGGTAAACCGTTAAATAGCTTTGGGTTGAAAAAGAAAATAGTATATGAAAATGAAGAGTTTAACCTTTTACAACACGCTCTAAATATAGAGGAAAGCATAGACGACCTACGCTACAACAAAATAGTAATAGCTACGGATGCCGATGTAGACGGAATGCACATCCGATTGCTGATCCTTACGTTCTTCCTACAGTTTTTCCCAGACTTGGTGCGAAAAGGACACGTTTACATTTTGGAAACACCCCTTTTCAGAGTACGAAATAAAAAAGAGACGCTTTATTGCTATACCGACCAAGAACGTTTTGATGCCATACGGAAACTAGGTAAGACTGCCGAGATTACACGATTCAAAGGACTTGGAGAGATATCACCTGATGAGTTTGGTGGATTTATAGGAGAAGACATTAGACTAGAGCCTGTACTCCTTACAGAGGATTCTAGCATCAATAAAATATTGGAATACTATATGGGCAAAAACACCATGCAACGTCAAGAATTTATCATTGACAACCTGAGACTCGAAATAGATGAAGTGGAAGAAGAAGCGGCCCTAGCAACCGCCTCTCAAAAAGAAGAAATAGAAGCTGTGTAATAGAAGATGGACGAGAACGAAGAGTTAGACGATAAATTGGAACAGAGCCCAGAGGAGAAGGTCATAAAGGTAGACTTAGAAGACGGTCAACGTGCTGTAAAAGGAATGTACGAAGACTGGTTTTTGGATTATGCCAGTTATGTGATTTTGGAGCGAGCAGTGCCTCATATTAATGATGGACTAAAACCTGTACAACGGAGGTTCCTGCACGCCATGAAGGAAATGGACGATGGCAGATACAATAAGGTAGCCAACGTAATTGGTAGTACTATGCAGTATCACCCACACGGTGATGCTGCCATAGGCGGTGCTATTATAAACATGGGACAAAAGGACTTGCTCATAGACTGCCAAGGAAACTGGGGCGATGTACGTACTGGCGACAGTGCTGCTGCACCGCGATATATAGAAGCTCGTCTGAACAAATTTGCCAATGCTGTAGCCTTTAATAAGCAAACCACCGAATGGCAAAAAAGCTATGATGGCCGTAAAAATGAGCCTATCACATTACCTGTAAAATTTCCCCTACTACTTGCTCAAGGGGTAGAAGGTATCGCCGTAGGTTTGAGCACCAAGATAATGCCGCACAACTTTGTGGAATTGGTAAAGGGAAGCATTAAGCTTCTGGAAGGTAAAAAACCGATTATCTATCCAGATTTTCAAACAGGAGGCCAAGTAGATGTATCTGACTACCAAGACGGTAGACGAGGCGGGAGGATCAAAGTGCGTGCCACCATCGTAGAAAAAGATAAGAATACCCTAGCTATTACCGATGTGCCATACGGTACCACCACCGGCTCGCTTATAGACAGTATCCTTAAAGCTAATGATAAGGGTAAAATAAAGATAAAAAAGGTAGTAGATAATACTGCCAAAGATGTAGAAGTGGAGATTCAATTGCCCAACAATATCTCTACCGACAAAACCATCGATGCACTTTACGCCTTTACCAATTGCGAAACTTCTATATCTCCTAATGCGTGTGTTATCGTAAATGATAAACCGCGTTTTATGGGTGTATCTGAAATATTAGAAGTCAACACCGAAAACACCGTTCAGTTATTAAGAAGTGAATTAGAAATCAAACGCAGTGAGTTAGAAGAAAAATGGCACTTTAGTTCACTCGAAAAAATATTCATAGAAGAACGTATATACCGCGATATAGAGGAAGAAGAAACGTGGGAAGGTGTACTTTCGGCTATAGACAAAGGGTTAAAACCACACATCAAGCATCTCAAAAGAGAAGTTACTGAGGAGGACATTATCCGTTTGACAGAAATTAAGATAAAGCGTATTTCTAAGTTTGACACCTTTAAGGCAGATGAACTGTTAAAAGGAATAGAAGACTCTCTTGCTGAAGTCAATAATCACCTAGACCACCTCACAGAGTATGCTATTGCCTACTACCAAGATTTGTTAAACAAATTCGGTAAAGAAAAAGGGCGTAAGACAGAGATAAAGGACTTTGAAGAAATAAATACCAAGGTAGTTGCCGTTGCCAACGAGAAGTTATATGCTAACCTCGCTGAAGGCTTTGTGGGCACTGGTATCAAAAAAGAAGAGTACATCTGTGATTGTTCGGATATAGACGATATTGTTGTTTTTCGTAAAGATGGCACTTACTCTGTAAGCCGTGTTTCTGCTAAGGCATTTTTTGGCAAGAACATTATTCACATAGCAGTATTCCGCAAGAATGATGATCGCCTCACCTATAACGCCATATACACCGACGGTGCAAGTAAGAAAACAATGGCCAAACGTTTCAATGTACTGAGTATTACGCGTGACAAGGAATACAACGTAACCAAAGGAACTGAGGGTAGTAAACTGCATTATTTCACAGCAAATCCAAATGGAGAAGCAGAGATAGTAAATGTATACTTACACTCTGCCGCAAAAGCACGCACTAAGCTCTTTGACTACAACTTTGCAGACCTTGCCATAAAAGGACGTGGCAGTCAAGGAAACTTAGTGTCCAAGCACCCGGTTCGTAAGATTGACCTCAAAGAAAAAGGCGTATCCACCATAGGCGGGAGAGATATATGGTACGAGCCAGGTATAGGTAGACTCAATTTGCACGAACGTGGAGAATATCTGGGCAGTTTCCAAACAGACGATCAAATACTCGTGATATACCAAGGCGGTGAATACGAGATTACTAATCACGAGCTGACCAATCACTATGCGAATAAGGAGATAAGTATAATTGAGAAATACGACCTCGGTAAGAGTATAAGTGTGTTGCACTTTGACGGTAACAATAAAAATTACTGCGTAAAGCGTTTTAAAATAGAAACTTCTACGAATGATAAGCGTTTCTCATTCATAACCGAAGGACGAGGTAGTAAGATGATACTTGCTACTACTCAAGTAACTCCTATCATAGAACTCACTACCAAGAATAAAACAGGTGAAAAAAAAATGGAAGAAGTAAACTTGGTGGAATTCATTGACGTCAAAGGATGGAAAAGCATCGGAAACAAGCTATGTGGTAAGGAGTTTGTGAAAGCAAAATTACTCCCGCCACCTCCACCTAATGAAGACCCACAACCTACACCACCAAGTGAGGACGACGGAGCAGGCAATGATGTGCCAGCTCCAGAGGCAGACAACTCACTAAAGGAAATACCAGATGAAGCAGTTCCCAAATTACCATCAAAAGACAAAGCAGATAACCGTGACAGTTTCACCTCAGGTGACCAAATAAGTCTATTATGAGTAATAATGTAACAACTAAAGGTATAATCAAGTCTATGACGATTGTACACCTTACCATCAGCTTCATTGTAGCGATTACAATGGGAGTATTATATACGCTCACCGTACAGAGTGGGAAGCAACTTTCCCCTTCTTTAGATTATATGGTGCTAGAGTTAATTCTACCTATCATAGGAGTAGCATCTTTTTTTGGTGCACGGTACTTAATAAATAAACGAATGAAACAAATCGCTAAAGATGAAAAACTCTCCGTAAAACTAGAAGCGTATAAATCTGGCATGGTAATACTATGGGCTATGCTCACAGGTACTGCACTATTTGGGGCGGTGTTGTTTTATCTTTCGGGCAGATTAAATCTGCTACTTTACGGGCTTATGGCAGGGGTTTTTATCCTGTACTTCAGACCATTAAAAACTAAAATAGCTCGGGACTTCGGTCTATCACCTGAAGAAAAAGAACAATTGAATTAAACAATGAAAAACGCCGTAAATTTTCGCAAAAAGGCACTAACTCGTTCAATTCGACTTTTCCTTTTACAGAAATTACCTCTTGCCTATATTGCAGGTGTAAAAGTGACTAAGTTTGATGAACAGGGAACCGAAACATGTGTAAAGTTTGGATGGATAAATCAGAATCCATTTCGCTCGATATACTTTGCAGCTATGCACATGGCTGCAGAACTCGCAACCGGACTTCTATTATTTCAATACTTGGATGAGGAAACACGTTTTTCCATGTTATTGGTAAAAACGAATGCTAGTTTCTCTAAAAAAGCCGTTGGCAAAATCAGATTTGAGTGTAAACAAGGAGAGGCTGCTCATTCCTTCATTACTCATGTATTGAATACGTCTGAAGGAGATAGCATAGACCTGCCCGTAATTTCCTACAACGAAAGTAATGAAGAAGTGGCTCGATTTAATTATACTTGGTCTTGTCGTAAGAAATAACATTAATATTTCTATTCAAATCAACCTACGATTCATTGCTCACAAACCTTTCCAAGGCCTAGAGGTTCATACATGAAAAACAAACCCATTAATCCATATCTCTTTCTTGGTATTCTAGCCCTCATTTGGGGAAGCTCCTTCATACTTATGAAAGAAGGCCTCAAGGTATATACCAGTTATCAGGTAGCCGCTATGCGTATCTCCTTTGCGGGCATCGCCTTACTCCCATTTGTTAAATGGAATAAGCTCGAAATTAGAAAAGGTGATTTAAAGTACTTCATTATTAGCGGTTTTTTGGGTAGTGCTATACCCGCATTTTTGTTTACCGCAGCTCAAACTGTTATTTCCAGTTCATTAGCTGGAGCCATAAATGGACTAACACCATTATTTGCCTTACTCATCGGTGTATTATTCCTCGGTGTTAGGTTTAATAAACTTAAGATTTGGGGTGTAGTTTTCGGTCTATTAGGTGCATTTTTCTTAATCGCAAATAAGAAGATAGATTTTGATGCTTCTTATGCCCTACTGGCGGTTGCTGCCGCATTTTGCTACGGCATTAACGTAAATATCATAAAGCAAAAACTAGACGATTATCCTCCACTTCTAGTTGCAGCATTTCCACTTGCCATAATCTCTGTTTTCGGAGTAGGACTCTTATTTTATCTTGGAGTCGATTTTGATGTATCAGACACTCAAAATCTAAAATCCATTGGGGCCTTATTAGTCCTTGCCATTTTTGGCACCTCCATTAGTCTCATCATGTTTAATAGACTTATTCAGCAAACCAACACGGTATTTGCCACCTCAGTAACCTATCTCATTCCTATTGTAGCACTCTTTTGGGGAGTTATAGATAATGAGCCAATATCCATTTACCAACTAGGAGGTTTAGCCTGTATTCTTGTCGCGATATTCCTTATTAGAAAAGATAGATAGTCAGTATTTTCTCTCATTAACGTAAGTAGCAATATGAAGTTTAATATAAGCCTGAATGATAGAAATACATACACCTATAAGGCGTATAGAACTTTGACAGACGAACTTCTCAAACAAGGTAAAACCACTGGGAACAATCATTCAGAAAACATGATCCACTATACCCGTATGAATGTATCACGAATGAAACGATGGGATAAACGAGCAAAAATAAATGAAGAGCTATTAGCCAAAGTAAAAGCACTCCCTGCTCAGAAATGGCTTGTAATAAGTGAAGCCTGGTGCGGAGATGCTGCTCAAAACTTACCTTGGATACATAAACTCGCTGAGCTCAATCCAGGCATTGAATTAACAATTATACTACGAGATGAAAACCTAGATATCATGGACCAATTCTTGACAAATGGTGGCAGAAGTATTCCCAAGTTAATTGCATTGGATGCGGAGCAAGATGTTCTGTTTAATTGGGGGCCACGTCCTGCTCTTATGCAAGAAACCTATACTAGATTAAAAGAAGAAGGGCTAGAATATGCTGAAATATCAACCACTATTCATACCATGTACGCCAAAGATAAGGGAGAAGCTTTCAAGGCAGAATTTGCCGCATTATTGTAAACCACAACTCAGTTACCCACAAAAAAGCAAAATATTTGTCGCTCTTTATTGATAAGTTTCGCACATTAAATTTGTCAAATCACTACGTTTTAGATTTTATTTGACAATTATTAAAATCAGTACACTGAAATGAAATTTATCGTTAACACAAATCAGCTACTTAATAAGCTACAAGGAATAAGTGGTACCATTGTTTCTAAGCCTGTTATTCCTATACTTGATCACTTTTTATTCGATATAAAAGGTAATATGCTCACTATTACGGGCACAGATTTGGAGACTTCTATGAGTACTTCACTAGAAGTGCAAGCCGACGAAGATATCAGAGTGGCAGTACCGTCTAAAATGTGTATGGAAACCCTCAAGGCACTTCCTAATCAGCCAGTTACCTTCACTATAGACAATAATGCTATTGAGTTGAAATCTGAATTTGGTCGTTATAAGTTAATCGGCCAAAACGCCGATGATTTTCCTAAAGTTCCCGAAAGCACCTCAGAAAACAGCTTCACTATGGCAGCGGGTGTATTGAGCAGCAGTATCGCTCAAACAATCTTTGCCTCAGGCAATGATGACCTACGTCTTAGTCTTACGGGTGTCTATGTTCAGCTTTTCCCGGACAATGCAGTATTTGTAGCTACGGATGCTAACAGGCTGGTGAAGATCGAACATAAAGATGTGAAGCCTGGTGTAGAAACTAATTTCATCCTTCCGAAAAAAGCCTTGAATCTGCTTAAAGCAAACCTACCACAAGATGATACAGAGACTAAAGTAGATTTCAATGATAGCAATGCATTCTTCACATTTGGTGATGTAATCCTCATCTGTAGATTGATAGATGAGCGTTATCCAGATTATAATGCAGTGATTCCTACGGATAACCCAAATAAACTCACGCTAAATCGTCAAGATTTCTTAAATTCAGTAAAACGTATTAGTATTTTTGGTAATAAGACAACAAACCAAATAAATGTAAAAATTACAGGCAGTGAATTGACCATTTATGCAGAGGATATAGACCTAAGCAATGAGGCCGTAGAACGATTAGGATGTGATTATGCAGGCGAGGATATGGAAATAGGATTCAACTCTAAGTTGCTGATTGAAATGTTACAAAACCTAAATACGCCTGACATCATTGTAGAACTTTCTACACCAAGTAGAGCCGGAATCATACTCCCAAGTACTAATGTAGAAGATGAAGAATTGCTCATGCTCATTATGCCAATGATGATAGCAAACACGACAGCTTAGGAATTGCAAAACTAAGGGCCATTCGGTCATAGCAAGGTCAGAATAAGTGTCTTACCATATTGAGCATAAAAATAATACCATTTTCGACTTGACATAAAAGTAGAAAAGCCAATCTAAGGCCTAAGTTACAGGTGCTGTGCCTTTTACTATTATTAAGAATTGATAGACCACTACAACTCAATAGTCCGGTTTTATAGCATCCTTTCAAGATTGGTGTTTGGCAATAGTCTTGCCACTATTCAGCTTAAACTTGTAGAAACTCTACCAAAGACTGAACATTTACTTATACTTGGTGAAGGAAATGGTGGTATACTAAAATCAATATACAACCATAGCCCTTATCTACATATTGACTATCTGGAGGCAAGCATTAAAATGATTCAACTTGCTCAAACCAATATACCCAAAGGACAACGTATATCCTTCATTCACTCTGACCAACTTCCTGCTCCCTCACCAATACAGTGCCGTTTATGCGGCCTTCTTTTTCTATTTATTCTCGGAGAACAACACTATCGAAAAGATAGATCATCTAAATAAGATCTGCCAAGCTAAGTGGACCTTGAATGTGGGGGATTTTGTGATAAATACAGAAACAAAATACCGCTGGTGGCGTGAGATACAATTAAAAGCGTCTATTATATTCTTCAGAATAACCACAAATCATCGACTATCTTACTTACCTGAGGTATTTAAGGTCATTCATTCACAAAAATTTAAATCACTAACGCACATCACTTTGCAACACAAATTTTTTAAATTAGAGGTGTTCAGTCTCAATTCAATACTAATTGGATGCCTCTTGAGTTATACTCAGTAAGAAAGGAGGAAGCAATTATGAATTTTATCAAAATCACATTATCACTATTACTAATAAGCTTCATCGTCAATATCAACGCTAATTCTTTATTATCCAATGACCTTGATTTTTACGGACATACATTACATGTTAAATACGATCAGCAGCTGGCATCGTTAAAACTTTACCTGTATGATCAACGAGAAATAACTGTAAAGCTGTGAACCTACTGCGAGTTACCCACGACTTACTCAATCTCAATTTAGCCTAAAACGAGTAGACCAAGTTATTGAATTACAACTTGGTCTACGTTCTATATTGCTAAAAAGAATGTGCGGTTTTAGTAACCAAACAGCTCTTCTAAAGATAATTCTTGTACCATTCCATACTTCTTTAGATAGTTAAGATCTACCTTAAATCGATCTCCAAGTACAATGTAGGTATAACCACCCTTTATTCTATCATTATGAAACTTAGTCACATCATCAATGGTTAATGCATCCAATTTTTCACGTTTCATAACTCGCATATCCGTTTTTTGTCCGAGTTTCAAGATGTTATCATAGTTAAAGAGAATAGAGCTTTTTAGAATACGGCTAGTTTCTAATGCTTGTACCAAAGCATTTTTACCATTATCAAAAGTTTTTTGGTCAAGCGGTAGGTCAGTAAGGAGAATATTTATTCCTTCAATGGCTTCGCTCATTTTATCAGACTGTGTTCCCACGTAAGCCATTACAGTATTGTGCTCACCTAGTTTTCCAGCACCCGCATAATAACTATAAGTACTATACGCCAATGCCTTAGCTTCTCTAATCTCTTGAAACACGATACTACTCATACCGCCACCAAAATATTCATTAAACATCGAGATTTGTGCAGATTCATTGACATCATACTCGCTTGATTTTTTGAGCCACATTATCTCAGCTTGCACCATATCATAGTGAGCAAAAAACACCTCATTGCCTTCTCTGTCTAACATTTCATAATCTTTGAGCTCTGGAGTAGGAAGAAACTCATCAGGAAGAGCGTGTCCGCTTTTCATTTTGGTAGTAAAATCACTCATAGTAAGAGGACCGCTATACCAAATCTTATGCTTATAACTGGTAAGATTATGAATGTACTTCACCAATTCCTCACCCGAAAGTTCTTGTAATTGATCCTCTCTAAGAATATCTGTGCTTGGATTTTCGGCTCCGTAAAGAGCGTATTGTCGCAGTCTTCCTTGTATTGCACGCTTATTGGTTTTAGCATCTTGCCTTCCCTTAAGCATCTGACTAATCATCTGATTGAGCTTTTCATCATCAGGTTGTGCATTGGCAAGTAGGTGTTCGAATAGTTCTAGAGCATCATCAAAACTTGCAGCAAGTCCACTAAGATATACATAACTTTGCTCAGCACCCGTACTCACACCAAAATCACACGCGAGCTTGTAGAACTCTGTACTTATTTCATCTGCTGAATATTTATCTGTACCTAATAATTTGAGGTACTTCACGGCCATTGCTAGCTTTTTGTCGTGACGCGAACCCATATCCAACACGTAATACATATTAAATAATTGCTCGTCGCCATTTGTTACTTTCCATACAGGTACCTCATCTCCTATCGAACCGAATTGTATTTCTTTTTCAAAATCGAGTTTTTGTGGTGTGATAGACTCTGTCTCTCTGGTTAGAATATCGGTAACAAATTCAGACGTTTTCCCTCTATTTACCTCAACTTTGGTAATCTCAGGCTTTTCTACCTTCACCTGTTCTTGCGGCTCTCCTTTGCGTTTATACACTACTACGTGACCATCGGTGTAGTACTTTTTGGCAAAGTTCACTACATCTTCCTTAGTATAAGCCAGCATTTTATCCATTACTGCTAACTCTTTTTCCCAAGAGTTATTCATTACAAATGCGTCAAGCAGTGCATAAGCCGTACCTTGATATGAATCAAACTGACGGATGTTATCTACCTTTTTATTTAGTACAATACTTTTTACAAGGTCCATATCAAAATCACCACTTTTTAATAATTCCAGCTGCTTATAGAAGAGCTGCTCCAATTCCTCTAGACTTTGTCCCTCGTTAGGCGAGCCAGCAAAATAATGTAATCCCCTTTCTTTTAGTAAACTCGGAGAACAATACGCCTGAAGACACTTTTGAGATTTTACCATATTCAGGTCTATAAGTCCTGCACTGGAATTAGCTAATATAAGATCTACTAAGTACACCAAGTCTGCTTCATCGCTCATCGCGTCAGGAACACGATATCCCATAGTCAATCCTTCTTGGCTTGGACCTACTACTTCTATGTGTGTTGTCTCCTTTAATGCTTGTTCATCCTTAAAGGTCATTGTAGGCACCTCCTTAGACTTCATATAGCCAAACTTGTCTTTGATTTCTAAGAATGTTTTGTCCAAATCAATATCACCTGCCATTATCACCGCCATATTATTAGGAACATAATAGGTGTTATAATAATTTCTAATTTTCACCAAACTAGGATTTTTGAGGTGCTCGATAGTACCTATAGTTGTCTGTCTTCCGTAGTTATGGTTAGGGAAAGCCGCCTCAAATAACTTTTCATATACGATTCTGCCGTCATTGTCTAGGCCTCTATTTTTCTCTTCATATACCGCCTCCAGCTCAGTGTGAAACAAACGTAGTACTGGATTCCTAAAGCGTTCTGCCTCTATATCCAACCACGTAGTAACTTGATTACTAGGTACATCATTCACATATACGGTACGCTCAAAACTAGTAAAGGCATTTGTCCCCTGAGCTCCAATACCTTGCAGCATTTTATCATATTCATTTGCGATAGCGTACTTAGCAGCTTCGCCACTTACTTGGTCTATCTCTTGATAAATCTTTTTCCTTTGGGCCTCATCGGTAGTGCTATTATATTTTTCGTAGAGCTTGTCAATCTTGACCAGCAATACTTTTTCTTTCTTGTAATTAAGGCTTCCGTATTTATCCGTGCCTTTAAAAAGCATATGCTCAAGGTAGTGAGCTAGTCCAGTATTATCAGCAGGGTCACTGCTACTACCAGCCTTTGTAGCTATAAGTGTTTGCACTCTTGGTTTAGCACTATTCTGAGCTAAAACAACCGTAAGTCCATTATCTAAAGTGTACCAGCGTGAGTTTGTAGGGTCGTTGGAGTAATAGGTATAAGAATTACCATTAGCATCCTTGGTGGTAGCAGTTTTTTGAGCAGTCGAGGTAAAGAAAGCAAACGCTAAAACCAGGAGCAAAGAGAATTTTAACTTCATAATAAAAATATTTAGGGTGCAAAATACACACAACACTGTAGTTAAGCAAAAAATACAAAATTGAATAATTCGTCATTGGTCTAAACAAAGCATATATCCGTTCAACAATCTTCAAAATAGAAATGAGACGGCCAAAAATTGTACTTTTGCACCTTATAATAAGGTATGGGAGAGTATAAACTGATAATGCCTAAAATGGGCGAAAGTATTGCTGAGGCAACAATCATCTCGTGGCTAAAAAACGAAGGAGATGCTATAGAGATAGACGAAGCAGTACTTGAAATTGCTACAGACAAAGTAGATAGCGAAGTACCTAGTATAGAAGCAGGAACCCTTGTCAAAAAATTATACGAAGAAGGTGATGTAGTGAAAGTAGGCGAACCCATAGCTATCATCTCTACCGATGCAGAAACTGCCCAACCAACTGCAATTACACCCGAAACTCCGCAAGCAGTAGCACCTGCTATACAAGAAATAGAAAAAACAGTATCCGCAGCCAAAGAGTCTGTCACTCCTTCACTAACGAATACTGCCACTAATAGATTTTACTCCCCGCTAGTAATGAATATAGCTCGTACGGAAGGGATATCAATGCAGCAGCTAGAAACTATTCCAGGCACGGGTAAGGAAGGACGAGT
>JABIUV010000037.1 GCA_018700895.1 Bacteroidota bacterium | reverse complement strand
CTTACAAGACGAAGAGTTACTAATAACTGCAGATACCGTGGTAATATGTGAAGAAAAAATACTGAATAAACCGCAAGATGAGGAAGATGCTCTCGAAATGCTGTGGATGCTAAGGGATACAAGCCATAAAGTGGTGACAGGGGTTACACTTCGCAGTTTACAACGTGAGGTGAGTTTTAGTTCTACCACCTTAGTACATCTAGACAAGCTAACAGATAGTGCGGTTAACTACTATCTTGGTCGATACAAGCCTTATGACAAAGCAGGGTCGTATGGTATACAAGAATGGTTTGGACTCAGTTGTGTAAAAGGCATAGAAGGATGTTTCTATAATGTGGTTGGTTTGCCTTGTAGCTTATTGTATAAACGTTTAAAAAATGATTTCGATGTCATTTAGGGCCCTATTAAGTACAATTATTTTGATTACTTACTTTGCCTCTAATGGTCAATTAGCTAATGAGTCTAAATGGTCCACACTTGCTGCTTATGAGGTAAACTATATGGGTGTTAATGGTATTATGCACGGTGTGTACTCTCCTAATAACAAGCACGACATAGAAGCTGGACTAAGTTATAACTTTTCAGACGGTTTTTCATTTAACCCAGTGTTCGGAGTAGGTGTATCATATAACTACAATTTCATTAATGCCGAAAAGTGGAAATCAAGCGTAGGAGCCGATTACCGTAGACAGAAACCGTTGAGCATTACGAACATACAAGTATTGAGTTATACCACTAGAGCTGTATATAACGTGACATCATGTTATGATGCCTTTATACGACTAGGGTATGGCGTGGCAATGGAACGCTCACGTTCTAGAGGTGCTTTTGTTCAGTCTAATAATATTACAGGATCATTGAGCATAGGATGCGTATTTCGGCTTTGATCATTGTACTTATAAGTTTGTGGAGTTGTTCGCGTGAGCTACCTCCTAAAGATTCTATTCACTTAATAGGTCATGGGGGAGAAGGTTTTAGCAATCTGAGTGCTCGGTATGCCCCAAACTCCGTAGCAAGTATCAGAAGAGCGTTAGAAGTGTATGAACTAGATGGAGTGGAAGTAGATGTGCGATACACAGCGGATAGTAATTTTATAGTTTATCATGATGCGTACTTAGAGCATAGTACACAGTGCAAAGGGATAGTGAAAAGTTTGAACTTAGAGGAGACGGTAGGATGTTACTACCGCAAACAGTTTAATAACTCTTATACAGAGCAAGTCATATCGCTAGATAGCTTAATCACTTTGATAAATACGGAATGGAATGACGTGCCTATATCTATTCAGGTACAAGCTACTGAGACGGATAATGCTATCCTGGAAAAAATGGCCGTGCAGTACAGTAAACGATTGAGGCGCATTAATTATCCTAAAAACATTAAAACAGAATGTAACAATGGTAATTTCTTATTTTACCTACGCAGAATATATGATTATGAGTGTCACCTTATAGCCCAAATTGATACTACAAGTATGAAGGACATCAAACGATTTGGATTACAAGGGATAGTTTCTCGTTTTGATCAACGAGATTACGACGTAGAACGAGAATTAAAGAAGAACGATATATACATCTCGCTATATGGTCATAAAATTACGAGACATTACAAGGACTGGACCTACGATTATATAGATGCCATACAAGTAGATAACCCTATCAAGGCCATTCAATATTTCGGTAATTGACTTCTAACTTGCCGTAAGGTTAAACAACCCTTCGTATTCTGCAAGGTGTGTACGTAACTTTCTTCTGGCTACGAAAATGCGTGTCTTCACCGTACCTATTGGTATGTTAATTTTCTTCGCAATTTCGTGATACTTATAACCCAGCGTGTTCATCTCAAATGTTATGCGTAAGTCATCAGGCAATTGATCTATAGCCGAGGCTAAATCTTGACGGATAAATTTAAACTCTCCATCGTTAGAGGTATTGTAGTTTTTGGAACTGTCTAAGATGAACTGCTCCTCTTGCGTATCCATAAGTGAATTACGCTTGGTGATACGGCGATAGTTATTGATAAAACTGTTACGCATTATGGTAAATAACCAACCTTTGAGGTTTGTTCCTTTCTTGAACTTACTAGAGTAGGTCATTGCTTTGAGAAAAGTCTCCTGAACCAAATCATTGGCATCATCCATATTTTGAGTGAGTTGTAGAGCATAGTTACGCAGCATCTGCTGGTAAGTTTGCATTTGTTGCTCAAATGTTAGTTCGTTCTTCATTTCGTTTAATGTTTTGGTTCAAAAATAAAACAACAATTTGTATGTACAACTAATATTGTTTAATTTATTATAAATTTTGTTAAACAAAAATGTAATTTATTTATTTTCAATGCTTTATGTGTAAAAAAAGAATGCTTATGGACCTTTGAATAAATGCATTGTTCAAGTATTTTTGCATAATAATGAATATTCGTGAAACAAAGATCAACCGTAATATGTTCCCTTTTTGATGATAGCCTCAGCCAGCAGGGTAGAGCATTTTAATGCCGCCCACAGACTACACAACCCGAAATGGAGTGACGAAAAGAACGCAGCATTCTTTGGATTATGTAATAACAAGAATTACCACGGACACAATTACAAACTCATAGTGAAAGTTACAGGAAAGGTAGACCCAGAATCAGGCTATCTTATAGATCTCAAAGTATTAAAAGATATAATACGTAAAGAAGTGACCGATAGATTTGATCACAAAAACCTAAGCGTGGATGTGCCGGACTTTGATGATTTAAATCCTACCGCTGAAAACATTGCGTACATGGCGTGGCATCGCATCAAAAAACATCTTAACCCACAGTTTGAATTACACATTACCTTATACGAAACCGAACGAAATTTTGTAGAATATGACGGACGATAATAAAAAACACGTAGCTCATAGTTTCAACTCAGCACTCGACACCCCATTACGTCCTGATGCATTTGAGTTGAGCGATGATGAGAAAATAGCCAAGATACAAGACCACTTTACAGGCATAATGGAGACACTAGGACTAGACCTCACAGACGATAGTCTGAGTCAAACTCCTAAGCGTGTTGCTAAAATGTATGTAAAGGAGATTTTTAGCGGGCTAAATCCTGCTAATAAACCTGCAGTTACCTTGTTCGAAAATAAGTATGGTTATAACCAAATGCTAGTGGAAAAAAACATCTCTGTTTATTCACAATGTGAACACCATTTTGTACCTATAATTGGCAAGGCTCACGTAGCCTACATAGCTAATGGTAAGGTGATAGGTCTGAGCAAAATACACCGTATGGTAAAGTATTATGCCAAACGTCCGCAGGTACAAGAACGCCTCACGAAGCAAATAGCTGAAGCACTAAAAAGCACCTTGAGCATAGAAGATGTGGCGGTAACTATAGATGCACGTCACATGTGTGTAGAGTGTCGCGGGGTAGAGGATGTTACATCCAGCACCATTACATCGGCTCTGAGCGGTCAGTTTCTGAAAGAAGCTACCCGAAGCGAATTTTTAAGATATATCAACATGTAACCAACTTCAGCTTGCGTTGCACATCAAACAGCTATCTATACTGAATAGGTGGCTGTTTTTGTTTGTTGACTTTAGAAGAGCAAGGGTTGGTTGGTTGAGATTTAAAATTAAGTGTTTTCTTTGCCTATAGAGTTATGATAGAAGGCACTAACCTGAACAAAAGCTACGGAGATTTAGAAGTTTTAAAATCTTTAGATGTTTATATAAAACAAGGCGAAATTGTATCTATAACAGGCCCAAGTGGTGCGGGCAAATCTACCTTACTTCAACTATTAGGCACGTTAGACGCCCCTCAAGCCGGTAAGGTGCAGTATGACAATGTAAATGTATCTGCTCTAAACGCTAAAGAGTTAGCCCATTTTCGTAATCAAAATATCGGTTTCATTTTCCAATTTCACCACTTATTGCCAGAGTTTACTGCATTAGAGAATGTATGTATGCCAGCATTTATCAATGGGTCAAGTAAAAAAGATGCAGCTGTGAGAGCCACGGAACTGCTACAAACACTCGGATTAGGAGATAGGCTAGAGCACAAGCCCAATGAGTTGAGTGGTGGGGAGCAACAACGTGTAGCCGTAGCACGTGCTCTCATGAATAATCCTAAGGTGATATTTGCAGATGAGCCAAGTGGAAATTTGGATACGGAGAATGCCAATGATTTACATCACTTATTCTTGAAACTACGTGATGATTTTGGACAGACCTTTGTAATTGTAACACATAATGAAGATTTAGCCGCTATGGCGGATAGAGTCATCAAAATGAAGGACGGCGAGGTCGTAACCTCTTAGGGTTTAAACACCGGTCACTCTATTAGATACAACTTAATAGTTATACCATACATTTTCAGGTTGTTCTTCACTGAATAATGCAATTATCCTATTTTTGCGTCGATGAATCTAGTTGTAAAAAATTTGCCATCGAGTTACAATGCTCATTATCTAGAGATGTTATTCGAAAAGTACGGTGAGGTGGAGTATGCTAAGGTAGTGTATGATCGCGTTACAAAAGAACCTACAGGAACGGGGTTTGTGGAGTTTGTGAAGGAGGAAGATGGCCAAAAAGCCATAGAAGCGATGAATGGATTGGAATTTCACGGTAAAGAGCTTATCGTAGAAAAAGCAAGACCGCGTAGAGTCAATATTTGGGGATAGGTTACACACCATAATTCTGCATAAAAAAATCCCAAGAACTCAATCCCTTGGGATTTTTTATGCGTTGAATTTTTAGTAGCCAGTCTAGTAAAAACCAGAACCACCAGTGCTTTTGGCTCCTGTTGGTTTCGGGTTAATGCACATTACAGGGGTCTTTTGAGAGCTATTTACTATTTGCTCTGCATAGCTACCTACGAATAAGTCAGCAAGCTTTGCACTTTCAGACTTAGTCATTATCATTATCAAGTCTGCGTTCTTCTCTTCGGCAAATTTGATTGTATCTTGCCCCAAGTTGTCGGGATATTTTCTATCGTCAAGCAGGTGAGACTCAAATTTCACGTTATGCTTTTTGAAGATGCTTTCTGCTTGGAGCAAGTTAGCTTTGATTTTTTTCATTGCTAGCTCATCTTCGTCAAGCTCCATTATAACGTGAATAGTGCTGTCATACTTCGCACCTAGTTTTACCGCCCAGTCTATTTTTTGTCTACTGGTCTTGGTCAAGTCAATGGGCAAAACGATGTGGTCAAATTTAGGGTCTGTCTTCTTTTCTTTTACGGCAATTACGGGTATTTTAGAGCTTTTGATTACGCGATTAGTCGTACTCCCTGTAAATTGCTCTATACCGCTAGCTCCGTTGGTGCCCATTACGATGGTATCGCATTTATTCTCCGCAGCGACTCTATTGATGGATTTAAAAGGCTTTCCTTCTTCTACAATAGTGCGTACACGCATATTGGGCCATTTCTCCAGTAGTTCCTCTTTTACTTTTTCTAGTTGTTCTCTTACACGCTCTTTGAGCAGAGCAATTTCGGTGTCATTAGTGAAAAATGACTTAATCGCCCCCGTGGAGACTACGTGTAATAGAGCTATATCATTATCAAAAAGATTAGCCATTTCTACCGCGTAATACACAGCACTGTAAGACGCATCAGAGAAATCCATAGGTACCAAAATCATGTGGTCTTTTGGTGTTTTTATATCTGTCATAAAAAATGTATAAACTTGCTGCAAAGATAGAGACCTTTTTGTAGTGAAACAATTAAGAGCAAGTGAACTTATCGTTAATAATGATGGATCGGTATACCATCTGGGCTTATTACCTGATCAGCTGTATGATACTGTGATTACCGTAGGTGATCCAGACCGCGTACAAGCGGTTTCTAAGCATTTTGATGAGGTGCATTTTACCGTTCATAACAGAGAGTTCAAAACAGTAGGAGGCACCTTCCGCGGTAAAAATATTACCGTTTTGTCCACCGGCATTGGCACAGATAATATTGATATTGTATTCAATGAATTGGCTTTTTTGCTCAATTATAATTTGGAAACCTTACAGCAGAACGATGAGCTAAGGAGCATTGATATCATTAGGCTTGGGACTTCGGGAAGTATCTCTCATGCTAATGAACTAGGAAGTATTGTTTATAGTAAAGCAGCTATCTCGTTTGATGATTTGTTCCAATTTTATCATCACGATTTTGATTCTGTACAGTTTGACCATAGGACTTTTCCTGTAATACCGTGTAGTAGCACGTTAGAAGCTAAGTTTAAGGAATACTCGCCCAGTATTACCCTCACTGCCAAGGGTTTTTACGGACCTCAATTCCGAAATGCACAACTCGCTCCTAAATACACGCTCGACTCATTGCAGAAAGTAGTGTATGAAGGACAAACCCCTGGAAATATAGAGATGGAAACAGCCGGTATTTATGGAATGTCTGCTTTGCTTGGCTTCGAAGCTATATCCATCAATGCTATTTTAGCCAATAGAATCACGGGAGAATTTTGTGAAAATGCTAATGAAATCATAGAAAGAATGATTACTGAATGCCTTGAAGTGATATGTCAGTAGCATTAATAGACGTAAATACAAAACGCCAAAAGCGGGAATTTCATACGTTTACGCAACGACTTTATGCCAACGATGCTGAATTCGTCTCTCATATTTATCAAGACTTAGAGGCGATTTTTAACTCCGATAAAAATTCGGAGTTTGAGCACGGAGATGCACGCCGATGGCTAGCTTATAAAAGCGGGAAGGTAGTAGGCAAGATAGCAGCCTTTTATAATACCAAGAGTCAACATGCAGGATTAGGATTTTTCGATTGTATCAATGACCAAGAAGTAGCGAATGCCTTGTTTGACAAAGGGATAGAATGGCTAAAGCAAAATGGACAAAGTAGGGTAGAGGCTCCGGTAAATTTTGGAGAGCGTGATAAATACTGGGGGCTGATGGTATATGGCTTCAAAAATCCTTCGTATCAAGAAAATTATAATTTTCCGTACTACCAGCAATTGTTTGAAAGC
Source organism: Bacteroidota bacterium (assembly GCA_018700895.1). GTDB lineage: Bacteria > Bacteroidota > Bacteroidia > NS11-12g > UBA9320 > UBA9320. The sequence goes on along the minus strand of JABIUV010000037.1, from coordinate 2,169 downwards.
TACGGATTTACCAAAATAATAGAGCAAACGACCAGCGAGGGTAGACCAGAGCGAATAGATATCGAAAAGTATCGTTTGTATACGGCTAAGCTCCAAGAAGGGAGTATGCTCCGAGCAGAGCATTTTACCCACAAGGAGACCCAGCGCTTTGTGCATGACTTTACTACGATCTATAATCAAGCGTGGAAACAGCACGAGCATTATGTGCCGTTTAGTGAGGAACGCGTAGCGGCATTATTTGCAGAGATGAAACCCATCATTCGAGAGGACATTTTGTGGTTTATGTATGATGATGATAAGCCTATTGGATTCTATCTTAGTCTCATAGATTTGAATCAGCTCTTTAGGTACGTAAATGGGAACATGAATTGGTGGGGAAAGTTGAGGTTTTTTTACCGCCTGAAAACCACAAAAATAAAGCGATTACGCGGAATAATATTTGGTGTAGTGCCTGAATATCAGAACAAAGGGGTGTATAGTATAATGCTCATGAAAATGTATGAGGTGATGCAGAATGACCCTTACTTAGAGAGTACAGAATTGGCTTGGATAGGGGACTTTAATCCTAGGATGCACGCCTTGTTTAAGCGTATGAATGTAGAGAAAACCAAGGTGCATTATACTTTTGAAAAACTTTTATAATTATGTAGTGAAACTTTAAAAAGTAATTCTACATTTGCAGCCGCAATAGCGAAAGAACTATGATTCCTTAGCTCAGTTGGTAGAGCATTACACTTTTAATGTAGTGGTCCTGGGTTCGAGTCCCAGAGGGATCACATAGACGAAAGTCAAAAGACATCAAAGTCACTCAAGTCATAGTACTAGAGTGGCTTTTTTGTTTTAAGGCAATTCAAATCGCATCAAACAACCTCAAACTTTCTGTGAATATATTGTGAACCGCACTTTTTAGACTGTGAACCGCAATTATTTTCAAAATTTGTTGTTTCACAGCTTGACTTATGGCTTTTCATTTACTAGTATTATAAAGTAACACGTGCTTAACAACTAGAATAATTCAAAAAATGAAAAAACCAAAATGCAGAAATTTATAAGAATCTCAAGGGTGGCAAGAGCCACAAAATCAGACAAAACCAAAAGAACAATTTTCTTAAGAATCTTTACCAGTTGGGAAAATGAGAAAGATATTACTTTCTCAACTAAAATAACAGTTTCAGAAAACAGATGGAATAACATCACAAAATCTATATCTGGCCCTGGAATCGAAAGTAACCGCTACAACACTCAAATTAATCAGTTGGAAGCTGAAACGCAAAACATATTTCAGCAGTATATAAACCGAGTAGAACATCCAGAGAGAAAGGAATTCAAAGCAGAATTAGAATTTAAGCTTTTCAACAAAGGATTAGGTAAAACAAAAGATTTGCTTGTTTCGGATCTATTTGATAGATACTTTGAATTTTAGAAGTAGACCAAATGGGATTCTTCTCACTTCAGATCCACAAAACATATTAGTCCCTATCTACAAGTTAAATGCGAGGGTAAGAAGTGAAGATACAATTTATTCTACAGGTGGTAATTCTTTCCACTATAGTTATTCAAGTTATGGGACTAGTAAAGGAAATAATTGGAATTATAATTATATGCCAGGTTTCGGAGCAATGTTTGGTCATAACTTAATCAACATTCAGTATCACAATACGCTATCTAAGAAGACAACCAAATTCTTTAAAAATCCAGTTCTTATAAATACTCTATATTACCCAACAGACTCTAAAGACACTCTTAACGGTAAGGCCGTTCAGCGGGATTATTATATGGTATCTGCATACAATGAAGATACAAATAGTGACGGATATATTAATACTGATGATCTAAGAAGGTTCTTTTTATTCAATCTTGATGGAACAATGAATATGCAATTAATTCCAGATGGATATTCTGTTAATAGCTCTCAGTATGATCCATATAACGATTATATGTATGTTTATGCTGCAGTAGACGAAAATGTTAACGGATATCAAGATGATATAGAAGATGTTCATGTCTTTTGGATTGATTTAAAATCTCCCCAAAAAGGAGCTCGTTTGTATTAACATCACAAGGATGCCACTATAGCTCTTAGCTTAGGTAATGCAAATTCAGATAGTTTTAAGAGTAATTCTAATGCTTTCTGAGGGTTCTTCTCAGCGACTTTATCGAAGAGTTCTT
>JABIUV010000041.1 GCA_018700895.1 Bacteroidota bacterium | reverse complement strand
TTTAGCAATGCCGCGGCATCTGTCTCCAGTCGTTGCTGCTTTATATGGGTACGCTCTTCGTCAGTAAACAGTCCTGCCCCAAGCGGCACCTCTATGCCAGCGTAGGCTAAACCTTGCACAGGAACATTAGCTTCTGGATTAAGAAAGACGCCACTGTTATCCGTAAATCCACCATCTACTTTTATCCCGAGTGGCGTTTTGAGTTTCAGACCGGTATTGAGTTTATTGTAATAGGTTTTATTATCAAAGTTTTTCAGATTATATTTACCTGCCAACTTAGGCTCAAATGCACCCTTGGCAGCCAGAAATTCTTGATTTTGAATATCGACTTCTAAGTTACTGCTAAGCACTGTCGGTGCATAGTCCCTCGCCTGTCGCAAAAATGCAAGTTCATTGAACAAGAAGGTATCTGGCACTTGTGCCACACTGCAAAGTGCTGTGAATAGGCCTAAGATGCTACTTCTTACCCTTTTGTTCATCATTATTACTTTCATTTTGGTTTGTATAATAATCAGGTGGAAATCCATTGAGCTGTCGCCATAACTCGTACCATACCGGCACTCTATTCAGCAATGCTACTCCCCTTGCTCCCGAGCCAACACGTACCTCGTCGGGCCAAGGCTTTGTGGTAGACTCCTCTATGAGTATACGGTATTTACCATTAGGGCTTATGTTATAATCTATGGCCTTTACCGTACCGGGGAAGGTACCATATGTAAGCTCCGGCCACCCTGTGAATACAATATTGGGCCATCCATCAAATAAAAACATTACCTCGTTACCTTTTTTGATAAGCGGAAGGTCAATAGGGTCTACATATATCTCAACCGCCTTAGTCCAATGCTCGGGCAGTATGGTAATAATAGGCGTATTCTCTTTGATGTTTTCGCCTATACCTGCCTGCACCGCTTGCGTAATAAAGCCATCACGCGGTGCGAGTACGTAGTAAAAGTCTTGTCGCATCTCATAATTAGCCAATTGGTTTTTCATTTTAGCCATTTCGCTGAGTCCGTTGTATAATTCGCTGCCTGCGGTGCTTCTCTTAGATTCTACATCACTTATTTTTTCGGCAAACTCACTGATTACCTGATCCTGCTCTATGAGCGTATTAATGTACATATTTACGCTCAAGCCGTACTTATTCTCCTTTTCTATGGCTTTAGCTTTGGTTTCTTGAAGCTTGAGCCTGCGTGTCTCCAGTGCTGTGAGCGATATTAGTCCTTGCTCGTACATTTCCTCCTGACGTGCAAGTCGTTCTTTTGCAGTTCGCAGGTCTATTTTAGCGGCTTCCCAGCTAGCACTATCAGTAGATACTTGTAGTTGAGATTGTTTCACCTTGTTATCTATGGTCCGTATTTTAAGCTTCTGTAGATCATTGAGCGAGTGTATCTGATTATCCAGTGCCTTTAGCTTATTTTCATACGCATTTATTCCGCCAGCTTTGGCTTCTACCTGCTCTTTGGTTCGTTCTATCAGATTGGGGTCAAAGTACTCGGTCTTTACCTCCGTAAGATAGAGTATCGTATCTCCTTTACTTACCAAATCTCCCTCTTGCACGTACCACTTTTCTATTTTACCTGGTATGGTGTTTTGTATGGTTTGTGGTCGTTCATCGGGTCTTAATGTCGTCACATATCCCTTGCTTTGGATATTTTGAGTCCATGGCAGGAATAACATCACCACAACAACTAAAAAAAGTACGATTATGAGCTTGAAAAAAAATCGCCTCGCCAAGTTATTCTTCACCTCACTCAGTGAGGTATAACTTTCACTCCATACAGATTCACGTATACTTGATTTTGAAATATTTAGCATTGCAATTATCTGTTTATTAGATTTATAATATTGTTACACTCCTTCATCACTCGCTCATTATTAGATACAATCACTAAGGTTTTATCCTTACATTTATTCAGTAGCAGCAATAGTAGCTTGGATGCATACTCCTCTTTTAGTCCTGAGAATACATCTTCTGCAAACACCAACTTAGGGTTTGCTATTAAGGCACGAGCTACAAGTAGGCGAACCCTATCCGTACCCGAAAACACTCTTTCGGAATTGAGTACTACGTGATGATATCCCTCAGGGAAACTCTGTACCAATTTGTCTAATCCTACTTCCTGTGCAATACTTATCACATCGCTATCACTTATTCCTTCTCTACCCAGTGAAATATTCTCTATAAAACTACCGTAAAATATCTCCTGCTCCGCGAAAATGTAACCGATATCTTTACGCAATTTTCCTAAGTCTAGGTTTTGTATAGGCACATCATTGTATAATATTGAGCCTTCGTAATTATCTATCGTAGTACTTAGAATTTTCATTACGGTAGACTTACCGCTACCTGCATCACCAGTGAGACACGTATTGCTGCCAGGTGGTACTTTGAAACTAATGTCTTCATTGATTTTATTTTGTTCCAAGGCACCAAATACATCAAGGTGTTGTACTTCTATCCCGATAAGCTGAGTGTGATCTAGCTCCATACCTCCTCGTGTATCCTTTTCTATAGGCATATCCGTAACCTTACCCAATTTCTCTATAGATGTAAGCACATCGTATATCGCCTCCATACTCATTATAAGTTTTTCAGATGAGTTGAGTATGAGGATAATCACAATCTCAGAGGCTACAAACTGCCCTATGGTAATCGCATTTTGTATAAGCAGTAATGCCCCTACGATAAGCAGCCCCGCAGTAACCAAGGTCTTGAGCCCTATGACGCTGGCATACTGCCCAAGCAATACGCGAAAGTGCTTTTTACGAGAATCTACATACTTGTGCACTATATCATCTGTACGTGTAAGATTGAGATTAGAATCCGCACTTAACTTGAATGTGGGCAAGGCACGTGCTAGCTCCGTAAGCCAAAACGCCATCTCATACTTATTGTTACTCTCAGCCAAACTGGTACGCATACCGGGCTTGCTTGTAATGTATATGATTAGAAACAGTACTAAGAGCAATACAAACCCAAAGGCAATGAATATAGGGTGATACAGCGAGAGTAGTATCAATCCAAAAATAATCTGGAGAATAGAGGTACTAAAGTCCATCAGTATCTTACTAAGGCTTTTTTGAATAGTAACCGTATCAAAAAAACGATTGACCAACTCTGGTGCGTAGTAGTTGCCTAGTTTTTTAATTCTAAACTTGGGTATGCGGTACGCGAAGTCAAACGCTGCACGAGCGAATAATCGGCGTTGCAATATCTCCACTATATAAAGCTGCATAATCTGAAAAACACCTGCTATAGCTACACCCATCATCACTATGAAGGTAAGTATCATCCAGCTAGTGCTTAATCTGCCAGCAAGTACCAAGCCCATAATAGCCTGAATACCAACGGGCAATGACAGATTGATAATACCATTACAAATGGCATACAAATAAAGGTATAGCAGGTCTCTCTTGTCCTGTCTGAGTAATCCCCAAAAACGTTGTATCGGTTTCATTGAATTCTATTGTTCTCTTTGGTCTAAATTTTATTGAATGGTGGAGGCTGTGAGGTGCAATACAAAGTCCTTGAGCGATGAGTGATCATCTTGCTGTAAGTTGGTAAGTCTAGGTAAGTGTTTACTGAAATAAACTTGGTTATGGCACGTTTCTACGATGGTGCTTGCAAGTGAATTGGCGTGACTATACTTGGGATTAATAGCGAGTATGAAACCCGCGAGTATGGAGCATAGTCCTTTGTAACCTAAGAACACGCCCTCTAGATTTTCAGCATCTACCTCCTTCACAAGGTATGCTTTGGGAGCTTCGCTGATGATAATCCTATAAAGCTTTTCCTCGTTGATGTAGGCAATACTATCATCTTTCTCAATGGGTGATGCTAGCAACTCTATTACGGTCTCTAGTTTCTGGTAACTCGATGTTTGATTGTGGGTAAGTAGAAGTATCTTACTCTCCAGCCAGCCCCAATACCAGTTTACCAAAAAGAGCAATAGCTTGTGCTTATTCTCAAAGTAACGGTAAATAGACGCCTCTGTAGAGCCGATGTTTTTGGCGAGCTTACGAAAGGTGAATTGCTCCAGCCCTATCTCGTCTAGCAGATTGATGCTCTCGAGCAGTATTCTCTTGCCTAGATCTGACTCCACGGGGCTTTTGAGGCAGGTTTTGGTATTGATAATAAAGGTTAAGTTTGATAGCATTACTTCCACAACGCAAAAGTATTACTATTGTTTTTTAATAACGACATAAAATTTGGGGAAATTTTATGTAGCAAAGGTCTACCTCTCCTTTTTTAAAGACACCAGACAACAAGCCGCGGAAGTATTCGGAAGCAAGAAACACAGATGTGACATAAACGCAGATGAACTAAAGGAGGCTTACCAATTTAGTCGTATCATCAATCACCATCAAGGGTTTTCGCTCATCAAAAACGTATCAGACAAGCATAAATGGAATGTGAGACTAAGCAACATTGCTCAAATATGGACAGAAGGCTGCATCATAAAATCAGACCTGATGAAAGAGATAGCTCGCACGCTAACCAACGACACTCCACTCCTATTTACCAAGCCGTGGGCTAGCCAACTCAAGGCATCTCACGCTGCTATTCAAAAAGTAGTAACAAGTTGTATAGCAAGTGAGTTGCATACGCCTTGCTTAATGGAAGCATTAAATTATTTTCACGGAGTGAAGATAGCAGATAGCTCAGCCAATATTATTCAGGCTCAACGCGACTACTTTGGAGCACATACCTATGAGCGAAAGGACGACTCTTCGGGCAAAAAGTATCACTCTGATTGGACAAGTGAGGTATAATGACTAATGTGCTGCACCTCTCTATTGGTCATGGATTACTTATTGAAGTGATTTTTATTCGAGACAACCTAAAGCAGCGAAACACCATCCATATCTGAAGGATCTTCCACACCCATCAGTTGCAGTACAGTAGGTGCTATGTCGGCGAGTTTTCCTGATTTCACTTCGCGGATATCATTATCAACCACATATATCGGCACTAAGTTAGTAGTATGAGCGGTATTAGGCGACCCATCTTCATTGGTTGCCTTGTCAGCATTGCCGTGATCGGCTATTACAATTACACTATAGCCCAATTCTTGTGCCATCTGAACCATCTCTTGCGTGCATCCATCTACCGTTTCACATGCTTTAGTGATCGCATCAAAAACACCCGTATGTCCTACCATATCTGGATTAGCATAGTTTAGACATACAAAGTCTGGCGTATGCTCACGAATATGGCCTTGCACCTTGGCGGTGAGTTCGACAGCACTCATTTCTGGCTGCAAGTCATACGTAGCAACCTTAGGCGAATTTGCCATTTTTCGTTGTTCTCCCTCAAAAGGTTCTTCCCTACCTCCGTTAAAGAAAAAGGTGACGTGCGGATATTTCTCTGTTTCAGCAGCACGCAGTTGTGTTTTGCCCGCCTTGCTTAGTACTTCACCGAGTGTATTTTTAAGGTCTTGGTTATCAAAGAGTACATTTAAGTTGGTATAAGTCTTATCGTACTCCGTCATAGTGAAATAATGAAGTGGCAAGGTACTCATTCCGTACTCTGGCATATCCTGTTGTGTAAGCACAGTCGATATCTGACGTCCTCTGTCTGTTCTAAAGTTGAAACACAATACAATATCATCTTCCTTCACCATAGTATCGCTCAGGATGATAGGTTTTATAAACTCATCCGTGACTCCCGCATCATAGCTTGCTTGTATCGCTGCTTGGTAATTATCTTCCTTCTCGCCCTTGCCATTTACCATTGCTTCGTAAGCCAATTGGGTTCTTTCCCATCGCTTATCTCTATCCATAGCGTAATATCTCCCCGTAATACTAGCAAGCGTCGCATTTCCAAAGCCTTCATCTCCTACCACCTCATTCAGATAACCCAGTCCGTTGTAAGGATCCGTATCTCTTCCATCGGTAAAGGCGTGAATATACACCCTATCGTCTAAGCCTTGCTCTTTCAGTATACCATTCAGAGCTTTGAGATGCTCCAAGCTACTATGCACGCCACCATCACTTACTAGGCCCATAAGATGGATACTTCGTGTAGGATTATCTTGAGCTAGTTCTATTATCTTTTTAAAGTTATCCATTTCTAGAACGGCCTTATCAGCAAATGCCTTATTGATACGCACGAGCATTTGCCATACTACTCTACCGGCTCCTATGTTCATATGCCCTACTTCGGAGTTTCCCATTTGGCCATCAGGCAACCCTACATTTTCTCCGTACGTTTTGAGTGTAGCACTCGCGGCATTTGTTGCCAAACTATCTACAAAAGGTGTCTTTGCTTGATGAATAGCATCTGACGCATCCTTATTACCGATTCCCCATCCATCTAGTATTAATAGTATTACTTTTTTATCCATTATATGCGATGCAAAGCTATTATTCCTATTAATAATAGCGTAGGAATTTATTCAGACCTTGACACAAAGCTTAGACACTTCCACCAACATTTGTGTTTCATTAATCGATTACATCCACTTACTTACAAATTTCAGAACACATTTGTAACATTAAAACTCCAGGTACGTTATACTCATTTAAAATCTCATGAAGAAACTCTTGGGCATACTCCTAATAGTAGCTTGCAGTATTAGTGCAACCTATGCTCAAGAATACAATCTGGTAAGGGGCTACGTGACCGACACTCTAGCTACTCCAATACCCGGAGTTATGGTAAGACTCCAGAATGGAGGTGGAACCGTTACCGATAATACAGGAAGGTATGAACTAAGACTGGCCAAAGGTGTACACCGCATTAGTTTTCAGTACGTGGGTTATAAAAGTGTACAAGTAGACCAACTGGTGAAGGGCAGTACGACATTAAACATTACCCTCACAGAAGACTCAGACCAGCTCAAGATGGTCACTGTAATGAACAAACGGAAGGACCTCTCCTATCAAATCATCCGAAATGCAATAGACTCAAAAGAGCTATACCAAAACCAGTTCACTAACCAAAAGCGAACGATATACGTAAAGAGTAAGGAGAAAATAACCGTCACCAAAATGGACGAGGATGATGACAAAGAGAAAGAGCGAGATGCTGATGACCTAGCGGTTGTTCAAGCAAAAAACGACAGCATTCCAAACGCAAATTATTTTGAAGGAAAGTTTATTCAATATACCCAACTGCCGAGGGATTTCAAACAGGTAAAAGTTGCCGCAAAACGCTTAGGGAGTCAGAGTAGCCTGATGTACACCAACACTACAGATGCCAATTTCAATTTTTATGACAATCTCATTTTCGTAAAAAAACTGGGAGACAATTCATACGTAAGTCCTTTGAACAATACGGCCTTTTTGAATTATAGATTCAAGTTATTAGGCTCTACAATTACCGACAATGGTGACAAGTACTACCGCATACAAGTGAAACCTAAGAAGGCAGGAAATGCTCTTTTTACTGGCGAAATACACATCTGGGATAAAACTTGGCGATTGAAATACGTGAATCTTTCGGTACCCAAACGGTCGCTAATCGTGTACCATAAATTCAACATAGAGCAATACTACGGTGAAGTACAAAATAAGTGGCTGCTGCTAGAGGAAAATCTAGAATGGCAAATGAAAACCAACCGTGACATTACAGATGGTAAAGCCCAAGTCTTATTTACCGAACATTCATTTGACAGTACTTACGCTAAGCGATTTTTCAATGCCGAGGTTGGTGTAACCCAAGATAGTGCTTATGAACGTGACACATCCTATTGGTCTACCATCAGGCCCGTACCACTAACTACAGACGAGGCCAAGTTTATAGCCTACAAAGACAGTCTATTGCGTATTACCACCAGCGAATGGTATTTAGATTCGCTTGATTCCGCTTTTAATCGGATTACAATTCCTAATCTGCTGTGGGATGGTCAAGGTCACATAAATCGTGACAAAAAGGTGCTATGGAGATTTGACCCGGCACTCGCCATGATAAATCCACTGGCCATAGGCGGATTTAGGCTACGCTATGGTCTGAGCTATTCCAAAACTTTTGAAAGTAGAAAGAAGCTCTACGTGTCTCCAGCCTTGAACTATGGCTTTAGAAACAATGACCTGAAAGGCGGTGCATATATCAACTTTAGGTATAATCCCAAAAAGCTTGGTAATATCAATATTGGTTACTACAATGAGTTCAACGTGGTGAATAGCTTTGCCACGTTTCAAGATGTGTTTGGCCGAGCGAATTTTTTTGAAACTAATACCATTCGTATTGGTCACTCTATTGAGCTTATTAACGGATTATATCTTGGCACATCGCTATCTAGCAATATCAGGAAGCCCCTTACTGATTTTGAATTCAACCCTCGTTTTGATAGCACATTCAGCAACTTAGAAAACCCTACCTTAGATTTTGATGTAAACGGTAGCAGCGTAATTCGTATTGGATTAACATACACCCCAAAACAACTTTATATACAAGAACCTAAAGAAAAAATAGTTTTAGGATCACGATGGCCCACCTTTAGTTTGTATTACCAGCAAGCGGCACCTAATCTCTTCCAATCCACTACCGATTTTAAGTACATCGAATTGGGTGTAAATCAACGCATAAACTTAGGGATCTTTGGCACGAGCGAGTACAAGGTACAGATAGGTTCCTTTTTGGATACCACCATTATGCTTGCTATGGATTATCGATATCAACGGGGAGGAGACCCTTACTTCTTCTTACCACCTATGTTTGGTTACCAACTGATAGACAGCACCTTCCCTGTATTTGAAGGATTTTTTGAGTCGCACTATAATCACGAGTTCAATGGATTTATCACGAGTAAAATACCCGGATTAAAACAGCTTAACATCCGTCTATCCGGCGGTGGCGGGCTGCTCTATGTACCAGAACGTAATTTTCAATACGCAGAATTGCACACTGGGGCGAGTAGATTATTTAGAATAGGTAAGGTTCGATTTAAGTTTGGTGTACATTACGTGGTGTCACAAAGCAACAAACAAGGTTTTCGCTCTGGCTTCAAATTCCTAATCACACCGTTTGATGCTGAAAATAGTTCGTGGGCATTTTAGCCTATTTGCGTAAAGCTGTGTTACTTTGCCTTTATGACCATAAAAGAAGCACAGGCTACTATTGACAAATGGATTACAACTGTAGGCGTTCGATATTTTGACCCACTTACCAATACAGCTATATTAATGGAAGAAGTGGGCGAAGTAGCTCGAGTTATGAGCAGAAAATATGGTGAGCAAAGTTTTAAGACCTCGGATAAAAAAGTAGACTTAGGAGATGAAATGGCTGACGTTCTATTTGTGTTGATGTGTTTGGCCAATCAATGTGATATAGATTTAGAGCAAGCTCTGGCTAAGAATTTGGACAAAAAAACAAAACGCGATGCCACACGCCATCAAAACAACCCAAAACTGAAGTAACGGCACTATATTTGAACATTACAAGATATGAAAGAAGCATTTACCATTCTGATTACACTCTTCAGCATTAACACATTTGCCCAGCAAACGGGACAAGTAGGTAAAGGATCTCTGGGCATAGGGCTAAATTGGGCTTGTCCGCAAAGCGAATTACAATATATTGACTATAACGATGGGCTTGGCATACACTTCTCATATTTAAGCAGAAAAATGCCCTACAAATCACCTGTCAACTTTCAAGTGGGTGCTCGAATGGATTTTGCGAAATTAGGGACACGCGATTTTGAAAATATTGTCGTAGTAGATGATGGCAACACCTTACCTGGAGGAGCTACAGTCACAGCTACCAACCGTATGTACGGATTAATTGGCATGGCTCGACTCAACTATGTACCGGAAGGCAGCAGAGTTACACCATATATAGACTTCCTTGCAGGACATCGTAATTATACCACCTTCCAAACGCTCGCACTAAATGAACCCACTCAAAACCTTGAATACGAAGCTATAGATATTACCAACAGAATAGTACACACAAAGCGATTTCATTATGGTGGAAGTGTTGGGGTAAATTATCAAGTATCTGACGGTTTCTCATTAGAGAGCAGCGTTACTTATACTTTTGGGGAAACGGGTATCGCTTTACCACTACAAGATATTGTAAGAGTAGAAGGAAGCAATGAAATAAGTTATGATAATTATCAAAATGTAAAAACCGATCTCTTACTCATCAATGTTGGTTTTAGAATTCACCTTTTTAAAACATACACTTATCAAAATCAAGCCAATAATAGAAGTAGAACAGAACCTACATCACCGCAGAATACACGCTACAAGGATATGGCCCCAACATCTACTACCAATGGTAAAAGTAACAACGGCACAAATACACAGACAGGAGGCGGAATAAAAGGTACTCCCGGCAGGACTTCCACTCCATCTACACCAACGCCCATCAAGAAAAAAGTACCTACAATAAAGTCTGACGGTCCCAAAAGAGATACCAATGCAGGAGGATAATACCTTAAATGCAGCGTATTGGAATAACCGATACCTGAACAATAAAACAGGATGGGATATCGGATATCCAAATAAAATCCACACGGACTTTGTAGAAACAAATTATGATAAAAATGCTTATATCCTAGTTCCCGGGGCTGGCAATGCTTATGAGGTTGCTTATCTTTATGGCCAAGGATATCGCAATGTTTACGCCCTAGATTATGCTCCGGAAGCAAAGCAAAACTTTGTTAAGCGTAACCCTGAGTTCCCTGTGAGTCAATATCTCCTTGCTGACTTTTTTGAACTGGATAAAACTTTTGACCTTGTGCTGGAGCAAACCTTTTTTTGTGCTATCGAGCCAAAGCTGAGAGCAGCTTACGTGAGTAAGATGCATAGTATTCTGAAACCAGGCGGAAAAATCGCAGGAGTATTATTTAATACACCAAAAACAGAAGGTCCACCGTACGGTGGAACGGAAGAAGAATATCGCAAATTGTTTAACACACAATTTGAAATATTACGGTTAGAAATATCTGTAGACAGCATAGCTCCACGGCAAGGCAAAGAGTACTTTATTGAAATATTAAAAAAATAGTAAAAACTCGTTGCAGGAGTAAAATTGCGGTTTATTTTTGCAGCCGCTTAGCAAGAGATACAACGTTCTTTCACAAGTAAATTAAGCGAAAGTAGCTCAGCTGGTAGAGCATCACCTTGCCAAGGTGGGGGTCGCGAGTTCGAATCTCGTCTTTCGCTCAAACTAAAAAGGGGATTTATCCCTTTTTTTGTTGCTACGTATTTTAAGTACGTTAAAATCTTCCCAAATCATAGATTTGGAGATTTTATACGCTTGAGTGGTGGTCCCGATAGCTATCGGGAGGTACACACTTTGGACTTAATTTCCAATGACCTCACGGTCGTACCAAGTAAAAAATCCCGAATTGTCGGGTTGCATTTAGTAGATGTATAACGATTTTATAATCTGTTTAATGCAGATTGTATGCTTGGGTGGTGGAATTGGTAGACACGTTGGACTTAAAATCCAATGACCTCACGGTCGTACGGGTTCAAGTCCCGTCCCGAGTACAAATCATAGCCTCAACTGGTCCAGTTGGGGCTTTTTGTTTTTAAATACGTATTACCTTTACACCCATAATTATGGCAACATTCTATATCATACATTCCAAATCCACCGAAACCTTTTACACCGGAAGCACCACCGACTTTGCTATGCAGTTTGAACAACATAAGCGTGGTCATTTTCCGAAAGGATTTAAATCGAGTGCTCGTGACTGGGAATCATACATCACCATTCCAGATATAGACATTGAAACAGCCAACAGAATGGTCAAGCATATCAAAAAAAGTAAGGCTAAAGACTATATCGAAAGTTTGCGTGCAGATAGCACACAACTAGACCAATTAGTAATAGATTTGACTAATAAGCGTGATAAATAACGGTCATCTCTTATCCTTTCTATAAATAATCACCTCAGCTATTACAAGATTCACTACCCAGCCTAACCACGCCACTAATCGATACGTATCCATTGGCAGTGGATGCCAAATAAAAACGATGACATACTTAAATAATCGTAAGGAGATGGCCGATAGGGTTAGTGCGTAACTGCGTATCATAAAGTTCTGGTGTCTACGCCAGTCTTTCTTGATGGCAAACCTCAAGGCTCGGATAGTAGTATAAATCCAGAGCACTCCCAAAAGCATAAAAGCAAGTTGACTGGTCCATCCTCCATTGGCGTGATAACCAAGCACCAAGCCTGAAGGTGCTGAAAACAGCAATAAAATCACGATATAAGCCCATCCGAGGTAGCGATGAACATTTCTAAACTTGGTTCTAATCCACCTACTAAATTGCGTGAAACCAGCTATCAATAAGATAGCTGATGTAAATACATGAAATTTAAAAAAAGGTATGTAATACCAAATTTTTACTTCATCTATCTTGATACGCAAGAACGCCGCATCGCTGCTGAATGGGATGTATTGTAATGAAATAAGAAGGAGCAAGTAGCTAAACCAAGCCAGAATAGCTAGTAATAAACCATTAAGTACTTTGGATTTCATCTAGCGGCCAAAAGAATCATAGTATTCCTCTGCATGCTCTTCGTAGGCGAGGAGAATTTCTATGTTTTTTTTCTCTAATTCTGTCAACTCTGCCCGTATGTTGGCGTGGACTGGGATATACCAAGACATTCTATCAAAATAGCTTCGTAAATCTTTTTTCTTGAATGAATACCCGTGTCGAGCAAAAATGGAATTTCTAAGAATATAAATGTCTGCTTTGGACATCTCGTATACTACTTCTCCCTTTAGAGTATCAGTACTTGAATTCAAATCAACTGACATATCAGTGGCCATATAGAACTCATATTCTGTTTCATTTATTTCTGCCAATAATTGTTCAAGCTCTTCTAACTTATCATCTTATGTCATTCTTTGCATCACCGAGTCTGAATGACCATTAAAGCTTTTGAGAGCTTCTTCCCACGACCTACCGTCCAAAAGATTTACAAGATCAATAGAATCCCTCTCAGGATGCTTTTCTTCATCTACGAACCAATCTTCTAACTCGTTTGTGGCGTCGTACTTATAAATTCTTTTTTTAAGCTTGTATTTTCTTTTGTAAACCTTTAAGGTGTTATCAAATGCCATCCAATTACCGTTAACAAATGAGTCGTTTCGTTCTATTCTGAACTTAAAACGCCCATCATGTTTATCATCTCCTGGCTCCAGCACATCAAATGCATAATACGCATCGGTAGACTCCAGAACACCTTTAAAGGGCCTATTGTTATTAGCTACTACGCTATGTCCAAAAACACTATCTTCTTCTATTCTGTCTACTGAAATATTAATCTTATTATAGCTTGGATAGTCTCCCACATCGTACAATGCTTGCTTTTCTGTTTCCGAAAGATTATGCTCAAACCACCCCACCCAATAACCAATCAGATCTTCTCTGGATTGCACCGATAAATTCTCAGTTGGCTCCGGTCGAAAATCCTCCATCACCTCCGGTTCTGCAGTTGCGGGGTTTTCTTTTTCGGTTTTTTCGTCTTTGATGGCAGACGTGCAGGCTGCTAAGAACAGCACGCTGATTAGGATAAGATTTTTCATTGCTTTATATTATTTGAAAAAGTAAAGAGGCCAGGAATAAGGTAATTCCGATTAATAGAATGGTTCGTAATTTACTCAACTCACCAAACTTCTCCTTTACACAACGGAATTCCATAAAGGTCTGATCTTCTTGTAATTTAATCAAAGAAACGCAAAAATCAGATTGAAAACTATAGTTAAGTTCATCAAGTCTAAATTTACTGATTTCTCTTGTTTCTATAAAGTAATCATATCCCAAAACCAATTGTCTTCTAAGTTGGATGTAAAAAGATACGACAAGAGCTAACAGAAATAGTAAGGCTAATGATACATAAGTCATCGCCCGAAAATAAGAAAAAAAAGCACTACTTACTCGTTAACCTCGCGACATACTTACCAAGTACGTCTAGCTCTATATTCACCGTACTACCTACTAGCAGCGTATGGAAATTGGTATGCTTGTACGTATAGGGAATGATGGCTACACCAAATGTACGGTCAGATACGTGAGTTACGGTAAGGCTTGTACCATTTATGGTAACAGATCCCTTGTGTATGATGAGCTTATCTGGTGCGTGACCATTAATGTCTGTAAAGTCATTGTCGAGCTCAAACTCATACTCCCAGCTTCCATCTTTGTCGGTGACAGATAGAACGTGTGCTTTGCCATCCACGTGTCCTTGTACGATATGGCCATCTAGGCGATCATTCATACGAATACATCGCTCAAAATTGATCTTATCTCCTACTTTCAACTTACCAAGATTGGTAAGTCTGAGTGTTTCGTCTATCGCTGTAACCTTATAGTCGTCATCATCTATAGCCACAACAGTAAGGCACACTCCATTGTGAGCTATGCTTTGGTCTATTTTAAGCTCATGAGTAAACTCACTCTCAAAAGTGAAGGTGATATTAGTTCCCTCCTGCTCTATGAGCTTTAGGGTTGCTATGGTTTCTATTATTCCGCTGAACATGGATAAGATTAAATTTAAGTCTAAGTTTAAGCTTTGGCATTACTCCGTTCTCGATAAATTTCACTTTTCTACAAAATTACTTGCACTGACAAAGTACTTTACAACAATGCTTTTAGTTATCGAAGCTCTTGTCATTTCGAGTATTCCGCGACAGCGGAATGTATCAAGAAGTGAATCTGAACTTACTTTATAGCTCCACTCAAAAACTCACGATTCATTCTCGCGATATTGCTTAGCGAAATGCCTTTGGGACATTCTACCTCACAAGCTCCAGTATTGGTACAATTACCAAATCCTTCTGCATCCATTTGGGCAACCATATTCTGTGCTCGCTCCTTAGCTTCTACCTGCCCTTGTGGTAATAAGGCATATTGTGAAACTTTGGCTCCTACGAATAGCATAGCACTACTGTTTTTACACGTTGCTACACAAGCACCACAGCCTATGCACGCAGCAGCATCCATTGCTAGATCCGCATCATGTTTAGGTATAGGTGTAGCATTAGCGTCTTGCGTATTTCCACTCGTATTTACAGATATAAAACCTCCAGAGTGTTGAATTCTATCAAAAGAGCTTCGGTTTACCACCAAGTCTTTGATTACTGGAAATGCTTTCGCTCTGAATGGCTCTATGTATATCGTATCACCATCATTGAAACTACGCATATGTAATTGGCACGTTGTCGTTCCTTTTACTGGACCGTGGGCTTCTCCATTAATAAACATAGAGCAACTGCCGCATATTCCTTCTCTACAGTCGTGGTCAAAAGAAACCGGTTCTTCTCCACTATTGATAAGCTGCTCATTCAGAACATCCATCATTTCCAAAAAAGACATATGCTCAGAGATACCAGCTACTTTGTAGTCTACCATCTTGCCTTTATCGTTGGCACTTTTTTGTCTCCAAATTTTGAGTGTAAGATTCATGTTATCCATATTACTTGTAGCTTCTTTGCGTTAATTTTATATCATTAAAGGTCAGTTCTTCCTTGTGAAGGACTGCATCACTTGGCTTTCCTTTATACTCCCAAGCAGAGACGTAGGCATAATTTTCATCATCTCGTAGAGCTTCGCCATCTTGTGGACCACCTACTTCTACAGACTCCTCACGGAAATGTCCGCCACAACTTTCGTTTCTATCCAAAGCATCTTTAGCAAACAATTCACCCAACTCTAAGAAATCAGCAACTCTACCTGCCTTTTCTAGCTCTTGGTTGAGCTCATACGCTCCACCTGGTACACTTACATTTTTGTAGAAATCGTCTCTTAGCTCTGCTATCTCTGCGATAGCTTCTTTGAGACCTTGCTCGTTTCTGCTCATACCACACTTATTCCACATAATATTACCTAGTTTCTTGTGGTAATAGTCTACAGATTTGGTTCCATTATTCCCTACGAGACTCTCTAATCGTTGCTTCACGTTTTCTTCTGCTTCGGCAAATTCTGGTGTGTCCGTAGATATTTTACCTGTACGGATATCGTTTGATAGATAGTCGCCAATGGTATATGGCAATACGAAGTAACCGTCTGCCAAACCTTGCATAAGGGCCGATGCTCCTAGTCTATTCGCTCCGTGGTCTGAGAAGTTGGCCTCTCCGATGGCATAACAACCTTGTACTGATGTCATCAAGTTATAGTCTACCCAAAGGCCTCCCATCGTATAATGTACGGCAGGATATATCATCATTGGCGTTTGGTATGGGTTATCTGCCGTGATTTGCTTATACATATCAAAGAGATTACCATACTTGGCCTTTACTATTTCTTTTCCTAATTCTTTAATGCGTGCATCAGTGGCATTGTTTTCTCCTTTCAATAATGCCTGTTCCTTTCCATATCGCACTATAGCCGCAGCGAAATCTAAATAAACTGCCTCACCTGTTGCATTTACACCAAAACCTGCATCACAACGCTCTTTAGCAGCTCTACTTGCTACATCACGTGGCACTAGATTACCGAAGGCAGGATATCTACGCTCCAAGTAATAGTCTCTGTTTTCTTCCGCTATCTCTGTTGGTTTCAACTTTCCTGAGCGGATAGCCTCTACATCTTCTTTGCGTCCAGGAACCCAAATACGTCCGTCATTTCTAAGCGACTCTGACATTAGAGTAAGCTTACTCTGATAGTCGCCACTACGTGGGATACACGTTGGATGTATTTGTGTGTAACACGGATTTGCAAAGTATGCTCCACGTTTGTGGGTTTTCCAAGCTGCAGTGGTGTTACTCCCCATCGCATTGGTACTGAGGAAGAACACATTTCCGTATCCACCTGTTCCTAATACTACAGCGTGAGCCGAATGTCTTTCTATCTCGCCAGTCACTAGGTTACGAGCAATGATTCCACGAGCTTTACCATCTACTATAACGAGGTCAAGCATCTCGTGTCGGTTAAACATCTGAATCTTTCCACGAGCAATCTGTCTGTTCATTGCTGAGTATGCTCCTAGTAGCAGTTGCTGACCTGTTTGTCCTTTGGCATAAAAGGTTCTGGAAACCAATACCCCACCAAATGATCTATTATCAAGCAATCCACCATAATCTCTGGCAAAAGGAACACCCTGAGCTACACACTGGTCTATAATATTGGTACTAACTTCTGCCAGTCTGTGCACATTAGCCTCCCTACTTCTGTAATCTCCACCTTTTACGGTATCATAAAAAAGTCTGTAAGTAGAATCACCATCACCTTGATAGTTCTTTGCTGCATTTATACCACCTTGAGCTGCGATAGAGTGTGCTCTTCGCGGTGAATCTTGATAGCAAAATGCTTTTACATTATATCCTTGTTCTGCCAAGGTAGCTGCAGCACTTCCACCTGCAAGCCCTGTACCTACCACGATAATATCAATATTACGCTTGTTGGCTGGATTTACTAAGTTTACTTTATCCTTATAGGTTGTCCACTTATCTTTAATGGGTCCCGCTGGTACTTTTCCGTCTATTGTTGACATATTTTTAAATTAAAAGTTTTAAGTGTTAAGTTAAGACTCTGAGGTGTTAGTGATTAAAAAAATGAACTAAAGCTACAAGAACAAATCCTGCTGGTACTGCTATCGCAAAAATGTTACCTAGCTTTTTGATCAGTGGTGTATACTTCGTGCTATTGTATCCGACTGATTGAAATGCCGATTGGAAGCCGTGCAACAGGTGGAGTGACAGCATCACAAATGAAATTACGTATAAAGCTACTCTGATGGGTTGTCCTGCAAATTTGTGTACCAACTCTTCGTAGTATCTAAACTCATCTGCTCCAGGCAGCATACCGCTCATATCACCTTGTACATATTTTACGTTGATCTCTGGGATCCAAAAATCATAAAAGTGCAACGCTAAAAATGCTAGGACAGCCAATCCAGAGACAATCATATTACGACTCATCCAAGACGCATTGGCACTCCCTTTATACATAGCGTACTTTACTTCACGAGCTTGATTATTCTGATACTCCAAATACATACCCCAAGCAAAATGAAATATCACTGAGAATATAAGTACGGGTTGCAATACAAATTGCACGAGTGGATTAGTACCCATGAAGTGCGAAACCTCATTGAATAAATCTCCATCTACTATAGAAATCATGTTGATGCTCAAGTGTTGTAGTAAAAAGAACATCAGAAAGAAACCGGTAAGGGCCATAATTGCTTTACGACCGATACTTGATAAACCTTGTTTTTTGCTTGCCATATTACAGTTTTAGAACAACAAAATTAACAATGTGTTTAGAACGACCTCAAATTTTTTTAGGATATTGAAAGTGCGTTGCCCCAAGATTAATAATATTTCGAAATCTTGATTTAATTCAGTAGTAATTTCGGTCTTTATAAAGCAGTAATATTTGCAATTTAAGACAAGACACCTATTATCTGTACAGTCAATCAAAACTTTAACGTATTAACTCAGCATAGTTGAAAATATGACAATTATAGACAAGTACAAAAAGTCAAACATAAATTACATAGCTATTTGTTATAGACAAAACACTTACTACTAAGTGCTTACCATTATGATGATAAAAGAGTAAAAATAGAATTACACTTATTTTTCAGGTTCTGGTTTGTTATTAAATGATTGAAACACACATTTGCCGCAATGTATTTCACTCTCAGAAGCATATTCTTTTTGCTCGCCCCCGAAAAGGCTCATTATACGACGATGCGACTTTTTAAGTACTTCAGTAAATTGCCATTGGTAAAAAACAGTTTTCAGTTTGAGGCAGAGCAAAAAATAGTAGACGGCCTTACCTATAAAAACAAGGCGGGACTTGCTGCGGGATTTGATAAAGACGGAAAGTTCCTAGAGGAGCTATATACACTCAATTTTGGATTTATAGAGGTAGGAACCGTAACACCAAGACCTCAAGGTGGCAATCCCAAACCACGCCTATTCAGACTACCCAAGGATAGAGCCCTTATTAATAGAATGGGATTTAACAACGAGGGTCTAAAGGCCTTGAAATCTAGGCTCGACACTTTCCGGAAAAAGCACCGTGATTGTGATATGCAGATTGGTATCAATATAGGCAAAAACAAGACGACTCCCAACGAGAATGCCGTAGATGATTATGTAAAATGCTATGAAGGCTTATATTCACTTGCAGATTTTTTCATAGTAAATGTAAGCTCACCCAATACACCTAACCTCAGGGAACTACAAAATAAGGCAGAGCTCAAAAAAATCATCAGTGCCCTTATAGAAATCAGAAAAACGAAAGATGAGTGGAAACCACTTTACTTGAAGATTGCTCCTGACCTTACTTTCACTCAGCTAGATGAAATTATAGCCTTACAATCGGAGATTGATTTTGAGGGAATAGTAGCTACGAATACAAGCATAGATCGGACCATATTGGCTAAGAGTAATAAAAAAATAGTAGAGGAAATAGGTGCAGGTGGCATAAGTGGAGCACCTGTTTTGGAAGTATCCAACTCCTTTGTGAAGCACATACGCTCTAAGTCGGATATGACCATAATAGGTGTAGGTGGCATAGAAGACCAAAAGAGTGGTCAGTCCAAACTAGACGCGGGAGCCGATTTAATTGAGGTTTACACCGGATTTATATACTCTGGACCAGGATTGGTAAAGCAATTGGGGCAGTTGTAAAACATTAGGTTAAATCAGGAATTGTCTTAAAACAAACTTCCTACTCCACTCCTTTTGCCTTATCTCCTTTTTTGCGTTGACGCTCCGTTACACCAGTGTATCTGCGTGGATACTTTTCAATGTCCTCCAGTAGTGATTTCAGTTTAGCTACTGTGGCATCTAGCTTGGTATAGAGTTCTTTGTCGTTTACGAGCATTCCAAGTGTGCCTTCTTTTCCATTTACTGCGGCAGTTGTTTTCTCTAGCTCCGTGGCAAGTGACTTTACTTGAGTAGCTAGTGCTTCGAACTCAATAGCTGATAGCTCTTTACTCGTAGCGTCTATTTCAGTAAGTATTCCGTCTATCTTCGGACTGAGGCCACTAAGGCCATCTGTTGTTTTTTCTACATTATTGAGTATGGCTGATATCTGTGCATCTTTACCATTGAGTAAGTTATTCAGCTTATCTGCAGTTTCTTTAAATGAGCGAAGGGCTAAAGAAGCATCACGCAGTGTAGACTCTAAGTCTGCACCTGCAATGGCAGTATCTATATTGCCCAGCACCGAACTAACGCTTTTAGTAAGCGGCTCTAAAACCCCACTTACTGCTTGTGCGATACCCTGATCTTGTTCCGCAATAAAATAATCGCCATCTACAGCAAGTTCTTTACTATTTCCAAAAATAATTTCGACTGCTTTGCTCCCAATCATATCATTATTCACAATTTTCATTATCGAATTTTTCGGTATTTTAATTTCCTCTGATATGAGAATCCCAACAGTGAGTTCAAGTGTAGCATTATCCATATTTACACTGCTTACGCTTCCTACCTTGTACCCGTTGATAAGTACAGGATTAGACTTAAACAAACCCTCTATCTTCTCATATTTGCCGTAGTATTCATTAGTAGTAGTGAATAAATCTTCACCTCGCATAAAATTATAGCCGATTACTAGTACCGTAATAGCAAATGCCGCCAGTATACCTACTTTACTTTCTTTTGAAATTGCCATGCTTTTTTTTCTTCGTTAGTATTTATTGATTCATCTAACACCCATCTCGTGTTTTAAACCAAACTTGGGTCAAATATACCGATAGCATCGGCTTCTTTTATATTTTAAAACACCAAATATTGTCTACGCTATTGGGTTAAGCAACGATATTAAAACGTGAAGCCAAGGCAAAATCCCTTTTCCTCCTCTTATCGAAGCTATCCTTGTCTTAAAAGAGCATTAGCTATGTCACATCGAAATAGCAGTACGAATCATCCATATTATGAAGCGTGTCTGACGTAATATTCCATATATGTTGTTCTTTTGCTACTAGATTAAAAGTCGTGCATCTACGTACTATCAATACATATCCATATTATGCATTCCGCAGAGTTACGATTGTGCGTTTATCACTCGCCGTAATACTATTTACGGCTATGGCTTACGAAGCTACAGCACAGCAACGACTAGAACCCAATCTAAGCTCAGCATCGCAAAACTCGGCAGACTCGGCCACAGCAGCTCTCGGAACAGATTCTAGTAACCTGAACCAGCCAGCCGATAGTATTGCATTTAATATAGCTGAGCACAAATCGGACCTGGATGCTACAGTAGAATATGAGGCAGACGATTCTATTATTCTAGACTTGCCAAACAAAAAAGCCTACCTATACGGCAATGCTCAGATTTTTTATCAAGATGTAAAGTTGAATGCCGAGTACATCGTAATTGATTTTGATAATAAAGACGTATTTGCGACAGGAATAATAAACGACTCCACAAATAAATACGTGGGACGTCCTGCTTTTGAAGATGCAGGAAAAGTATACGAGGCAGACACGATGAAGTACAACTTTGAAACTAAAAAAGGTATCTCGTACGGAGTGCTGACCACCGAAAAAGACGGATTTATACACGGAGAAAAAGTACTTAGGGATAGTCTGGAAAACATCTACGTTAAGGATGCCCGATTTACAACCTGCAATTTACCTCATCCCCATTTCTATATCAGTGCTGATAAGATAAAAGTTGTCCCTAAAAAACAAATCATTACGGGTCCTGCTAACTTGGTGATAGCCGATATCAATACACCGTTAGTAGTTCCGTTTGGGTTTTTCCCCATTCCCGAAAAACAAAAACACGGAATCATCTTTCCTAACTTTGGTGAGTCTCAGGACCAAGGATTTAACGTAAGAGGCCTGGGATATTATTTCCCGGTTAGTGAATATTTTGATTTGCAAATAGGTGGCGATTTGTACAGTAGAGGGAGCTGGGCAGCGTCTATACGTTCCAATTATTATCGCAAGTATAAGTATAGAGGCAACCTCTCCTTTCGTTATTCTAATTTCAAAACAGGAGAACCCGAGTCACCAACGTACAGCGTTAAGAAGGATTATAATCTTACTTGGTCTTATACCCGAGACGGAAAAGCTAAACCAGGGACGTCTTTTGGGGCAAATGTGAGATTCGTGACAAGTAGCTTCTTAAAGAATAATACGACTAACTATGATGACTTAATAAGTACAACCTCTAACTCATCCATAAACTGGGGACGTAGTTTTTTTAATCGAAAGCTTAATGTAAGTCTGGTGAGTAATATGAATCAGAATCTTACTACAGGTGACCTTACTATGTCTTTACCCCAACTCACCGCTAACGTGAGTAGACAGATGCCTTTTAAAAATTTTAAGAGTAACAACAAAACAGCCAAAAGCTTTTTCAATAATCTCGGTATATCTTACCAAAGTACATTCAAAAATGAACTAAAAACGGTAGACACCGTATTAGTATCAGGAATAGGAGAAGTATTTGGAAGACCTACACTATCTACACCGGCTAATCTGGGTGCCGATTTCAGAAATGGGGTGAGTCATGCCATACCTATTGCTACATCATTCAAGGCGATGAAATGGGTCACGGTATCACCTAGCTTCAGTTTTAATGAATATTGGAATTTTAGCACTCTGAATAGGTATTACAATAGTGCACAGGATACATTAATAGACCAACAAGTAGGAGGCTTTGAACGTCTGTTTAGTTATAGAACAAGTTTAAGCTTGAGTACCATACTGTACGGAACCAAAACATTTGCCAAAGAAAAAAAACTAAGAGCTATACGCCACGTAATGCGTCCCAATGTAAGTGCGGCATTTAACCCTGACTTCAGCACAGGCGAGGAAAATGGTTATCGCGAATATCTAGATTCTAACTTCAACCTGAACACTTACGACATTTTTGACAACAGCGTAGTAGGTAGACCTACCCTAGGAAAGCAGGCATCACTCAACTTCGGATTGGGTAATAACCTAGAAATCAAAGTATTATCCGCAAAAGACACTACAAATGGCGGGGTGAAAAAGGTTAAAATTATAGAAAGCCTGAATATATCAAGTGGTTACAATTTTCAAGCAGATTCTTTTAATCTTGCTAACTTAAGCATTAGCGGAAATACTACCATTCTAAATAAGATTAGGATGACATTCAGTACCACTTTTGACCCCTATAACTACGAACTTGATACTACAGGAACTCAAGAATTTCGTCGTAAGGAGTATGCTTTTAATGAGGTGGGACAGCTAGGCAATTTCAAAAGCACACGATTTGCAATATCTACCAATCTGAATCCCGACGCGTTCAAGAAAAAAGAATCTGAAAACGCTGATGATCGTGAGTTAGAATTCATAAATGACAACCTCCAAAACTATGTAGATTTTAACCTACCTTGGAGTCTGAATATCAACTACAATTTCAGAACAGGAAGCACTGTATTGCTGGAGAGTAGTACTACACAGAGTCTCACCTTTAATGGCGATATAAAACTTACCGAAAATTGGAAAATAGGGGTAAACAGTGGTTATAATATTACCAACAAGGAACTAGCAATTACAAGCATCAATCTTTTCAGAGACTTGCATTGCTGGCAGATGAATTTTGAGTGGTATCCTATTGGCCGACAGATGTTTAGTTTTGGTATAAACGTAAAGAGCGGAACCCTTCAAGACCTAAAACTCAACCGACGTAGAAGTTGGTTTGATTTTTAAGTAATCTTATAGCTTTAACGGTTGCTCCGTGTACGTGTTAGCAACAAATGTTTATTAGCTACACAGTAACTCCTCCCAGATGTTAATATTGCAATGTAATAATGAAGTATACCGCCGTACATACTATTTGCGATAGTTCCTTAGAGGAAACGCTGTCATTCTTGTTTCAAGAATTAGGATATGAAGGAACATCCTACGAAAAAGGAAGACTGATTGCATACTGTAAAAGTGAATTATTCAACAAACAAGAAGTGGACCAGCTGCTTCAAAACTTCGGTGTTATTTCAGAGCAAATTTTAGAAATAGAAGAGCAAAACTGGAATGCAACCTGGGAGGAAAATTTCAAAGAAGCCCTAATGGGTGAACATATACAAGTAAGAGCACCATTTCACCAAACTAAAGGACTAAAACACGATATTATCATCTCGCCGAAAATGGCTTTTGGTACGGGCCATCACGAGACTACAAGACTCAGTGGTATAAGTCTTGAAAAATTAGACTGTACGAGCAAAGCAGTATTAGATATGGGATGCGGTAGTGGAGTGCTTGCTATATTAGCTTCGCAAAAAGGAGCCAAACAAGTAGTGGCCATAGACTATGACCCAAATTGCATAGAAAACACCACAGAAAACGTACAATTAAACAACACTAAAAACGTTCAAATTATAAGAGCAGATACTTTGGAGCATCTGCACATCAATTTCGATATCATAGTAAGTAACATTGTAAAAAACATCAACCTACGGCTATTGCCCGAATTTATTAAACGTATGAACCCTGGAGCTACTCTAATTTTATGCGGATTTCTAGAAGATGATCTCGAAGAACAGGAAAAAGCAGCTTTGGCACACGGATTGAAACTTACTGAAAAGAACACGGACAACAATTGGCTCCAAACACGATATATATTAGCATAACATGAGATTACGATCATACCTATTATCATTCACTTTACTTCTTGTCACTGTGTCGGCTTTTGCCCAGCCGCGTTCTTTTTCGCGTAAGCCAGATGTTTTTATAGAGGAGTTTACGGATTTTCTAAAAACGGACGACTCGCCTGATAGTAAGGATATTATAAAGACCTTTACCGAAAAATGGGACTCCGCTAAGTTTGTAGAACCTGAGCAACGTAATATCATAAACGTTACCAACCAAATGCTCTTTAACGAGATGAAAGTTGCACATTTCATGCTATTCACGGAGACGATGCTATACGCCAAAGACTCTATTGATGAACCTAAGTATATCAGTTGGTCGAAAGCCCTTGTGCCAGCTATAAAATCTGGGAATAAGACCTTTATTACTCTAATGACCGCGTCTCGTAATTTATTCAAGGACAATACGATATATGTATCTAAATCTAAAGAGTGGTACGCAAGTTCTGACAATTATCGATTCTTATTTGAAAACAACAGAGTGCGAATAGCCTTCAAGAATATCGACCTAACTTGCGAAGCATTAGTAGATGAACTAAAAATATATAATACCAGCGGCAGCTATTTTTTAGATACAGATCAGTGGAAAGGAACCAAAGGCAAAGTAACCTGGGAACGTGTGGGCTTCAGCCCAGACAATATTTATGCTGAAATAGAGGGAAGCTACACCTTAAGATTTGACCGAGGAGAAATAGAAATAGATACGGTACTCTTTCAAAACAAAGACTTCTTAGACCAACCACTTTATGGCAATTTTAAAGATAGAGTATCTAGTGCCGATAATATTAATAAAGTAGATTTATCAAAATCTCAATTCCCCCAGTTTACATCTTTCACCTCAGACTTAGAGTTGGGATCATACTTAGATGGTAGAGTAAAATTCAAGGGAGGATATGCTATGAAGGGTGCAGAAATCATAGCAAACGGTACGCCGACAAATCCCTCATCTGTCCAGATTTTCTACAAAGGTAAACTAAGGGTAATTGCCAAATCTGACTATTTCAGCCTCAAGGACGACAGGATAAATGCACTATCTACAGAAATTATAATCTTAACGGATAGTGGCACCATTTTTCATCCAAAGCTGCGTTTCAATCTTAATATGGACCGAAAGCAACTCATAATGACTCGAGGTAAAAATGGCCTAGAGCAAGCACCCCTTTTTAACAATGATCAGCAGATAGACATCTTTGTGGACCAAGTGATATGGGACCTAGAACTCCCACAAATCACATTTGATATGACGGGGAATGACAGCAAGGCTTTTATGGAGTCTAAAGATTTTTATAAAGAGATACGCTATGAAAAGATACCCCGTGGCATGCTCAAATACCATCCCCTAAGTAAAATGAGAGATTTTGTAATTAAACATCGCAAACGTGAGTTTACATTTACTGAATATGCTAATTGGATGGGTAGTAAACAGATGTACTTAAAACCTCAAATTGTACAATTGGCAGATCTTGGATACCTCTTTTTTAACCCTGCATCAGACAGTATCAAAATAAGAACAAAACTGGATCATGCAGTACTATCTCACTTAAAACTAGCAGATTACGACGTCATAAGATTTTCATCACAGATAAGTGCACGTCCTAATGCATTTTTAAACCTCATCAATAATACCTTTATTATAGAGGGTGTGAGAGCCTTTAGACTAAGCGATAGTCAGAGTGTATATGTATATCCTCACGAGCAAATGGTTACACTTAAGCATAAACGTAGAATGACATTTGGAGGGAAAGTTACTGCAGGGAAATTTGATTTCTACGCAGATAATTTTGAGTTTGATTATTTCACCTTTGACATTTCGAGTGACCATATTGAAGAAATGGTAATTTATACCGAAGACCGCTCTGGTAAATCGGGTTTTGTCGCGGTAAAATCAGCTATCACCGATATAAACGGAACGCTTGAAATAGATAAATCCAATAACAAATCAGGTTTAGAAGATTTTTCAGAGTACCCACGATTTACTAGTAAAAAAGGATCCAAGATAACGTATGACAAAGCGAGCATTCACAACGGTGCTTATGATAAGGAAGATTTTTATTTTGAAGTAGACCCTTTTACCATAGAGAATATGGATAACTTTGAGACAGAGGACTTAAGTTTCCCTGGAATATTTAAATCTGGTGGTATAATTCCAGAATTCCGATACGAAGCAAAAATTATGGATGACTACTCTCTCGGTTTCGAAAAGCCCGCAGCAAGTTACCCTATGTATGGAGGCAAAGGATCGGGTGATATAGCCATAAAACTTAGTGAAGAGGGTTTTACCGCGAAAGGTGATATCGATTTTGAGGGGGGGGTGCTTGCTTCACAAGATATATTAATGACACCCAAGTATACAACCGCGGCTGCCGAGACATATACCCTTACCGAAAACGGGAAATATCCAAATGTCTCTGCTACTGATGTACTAGCCAAGTGGATACCCGACCACGATTCTATGCTCATACATACAAACGGCCATACAGTAAGCGTACTACGCGATAATCAACAGTTCACAGGAAATCTAGTACAAACTAGTCAAGAATTATCAGGGAGTGGAATATTAGAATGGGACAACGCCAAAATGACTTCTCAAGATATCCGCTACAAACCCAATCGCGTAACCGCTAATGTTGCAGCTATTGAGATAGGTGCTATTACGAACGATAAAATTGCCTTTGCATCAGAAAACATGAATGCAGATGTTGACTTTACCACGCATTTAGGTGACTTTATACAGAACGAAAAAGGTAAGCTTACCAAGCTTCCTTACAATGCATACGCTAGCACTATGGATGAGTACAAGTGGGATATGAAAGCCCAAACCATTGAACTCAATAAAGGACCCCAACTGGCTAAAGAGAAATCATATTTTGTAAGCACAAAGTACGAGCAACAGGGCTTGCGATTTGAAAGTACAAAGGCACTCTTCGACATTGAAGCGGGAATTATATATGCCAACAATGTCCCTTATATTGATGTAGCAGATAGTAGAGCATTTCCTAAAGATGGCAATGTAGAAATCAAAGAAGATGCAGATATGCAGCCACTAGAGCAAAGCAAGCTAATTGCCAACAGAAGTGACAAATACCATTATCTATATGATACAAAGCTAAAAATTACAGGAAGGTATGCTATAGGAGGAAATGGCTATTACAAATACAAGGATAAGAATAACACAGGTCAAGTATTATATTTCGACAAGATGAGGGTAAAGGGAAAGGGTGATACGACCTTGCTAATATCTGGTTTTGTTCAAGATTCTATTGGGTTTGCCGTGAGCCCCAAAATTGGGTACAAAGGGAAAACCGAAATACGTAGTAATGAAGAGGACCTTGTATTTAACGGATACGTAAAACCGCTACATTCTCTCGATCTATATCCAAGTTCTTGGTTCAGATATAGTGGTCAACCCGACCCACAGAATGTGATCATTCCTGCCGAAGAGATATTTAATGAAGATAGGCGTAAAATGTACGCTTCTGTAAGTATAGCAAATGACAGCATACATATATATCCTACAATGTTCAACTTTAAACGTAGTTATGCCGACTTAGACTTAACAGTTGATACAGGTGTATTCTTTTATGACGAAAATAACACCACATTCTATGTAGGCGACAGTATGAAACTACTGGAAAACGGTATGCGTGGAAGTTACCTCTCATACAATGACGCCACAAAAGAGGTGTATAGTGAAGGTAAGATTGATTTCGGAATGGAAGTGGATGAAAACTTTAATGGCTTAATGGCCGGAAATATCCGAAAACTACCTTCTGATTCCAGTTTTATAATTAATAGTATTCTGGCTTTAAATATTAAGTTGCCCCAAGAATGCCTGGACAGAATGGCGGTTGTCATAAACGAAAGTGGAGCTGGCAACTCGCTGGCAGATAACAATAGCGAAATGACCAAGAAAGCTATGTCCGAATACTTGGATGACAAAAAACTAGATAAGGCTTTGGAAGATGCCAGTGCATTAGGCATAATAAAACCTTCTGGTCCTCTGGATAGAACGATGTTCTTTAGCAACATATCATTGCATTACTCTCCGCTAAGAAAACAGTTCATTAGCTACGATCCTATACATATAGCTACCATAAGCGGTAAGCAAGTCAATAAGCAAGTAGATGCACGCATAGCTATATCAAAAAGACGTAGCTCCACGCGGTACACCTTCTATATGGAAGTAACCAAGTACGATTGGTTCTATATCGACTATTACCTAGGCAGCGTAACAGTAGGCAGTACCGACAAAGAATTCAATGCATTACTGAAGGAGAAAGGACCGAAAATGAATAAAGGTAAATTTAGGATACGTACCGCTAGTCCAAGGACTGTAAGTAGTTTTTTGAGTAAACTAGATTAGTAGACTATAGTTTTGGTTAGCACCGGCATCATAGTCTACTAAAACTGATAATTGAGTGAGAGGCTAATACCGAATGTTCTGTAACGATTAACTTCTTCTCCTAGGATAGTAAAGTTACTAAGAGCTTGAAAATGGGTCTGCACATAAATACGATCTAGCGGATAGTTTTTATCCTCCTTTCCTAATTTTACAGAGAGACCGACCTCTTGCACCAAGTTAATACTTGCATATGAGTTGATCTGGTCTGAAGTTTTCTTTGTAGATTCATTAATATTTACGCTTGTCCGCCAGTTGCTCGAGGAATATGACTCATTGAATTCAGCACCTACGTCATATGCCCCAAGGCATTCCACACCAAAACTGCCACTTACAAAAGCTCTTCGTTCTTGTGGAGTACTGAGTCTCAGCATCGTTCGCAATCCAACTAAGGAACTGCTGACATCTATGCTCGTATTTCTGCTATAGCTAGAATCATTGGAGTTACCATACTCATAATCATATGAGGAGTAATAATCCGTACCTTGCAATAAGGTAGCTTCCAAGTACATAGCCTTGCGTTTTTCAACATCAAAACCTACTCTATATTCACTAAACACACGCGATAGACTCCCATTGTAGGTTCGAGTGATATTGGAGGCTGATTCAGGGAAAAATGCCTCAAATGCACCATTAGGCACTCTTTGACCGATATTAAAATTAAAACCAACACCCGCGTTATTAAGGCTTAATTGAGCCAAACTAGGCAAAGAACAAGCGACTATTAGGAATGACAGCACATTTTTCATAGTGCCAAGGTACTAAAGACCCGTTATATTCACAACAGAATTTACTATTTGTACAATTTAACGGCTATTAATCTCAGATTAACAGCTTCAA
Organism: Bacteroidota bacterium; assembly: GCA_018700895.1. GTDB lineage: Bacteria > Bacteroidota > Bacteroidia > NS11-12g > UBA9320 > UBA9320. The sequence goes on along the minus strand of JABIUV010000041.1, from coordinate 21,325 downwards.
GATTTGAGGTGGAACGACGAGAGATTTACTTAGATGTGCTAAAAAGATACCAGTACTTATCTACGAGATACACCATAGCTGCCATACTTGCTCCACCCAGTTCTAACTCACGCTGATTTACATTGTCAAAAACATCATCATCCGAATGATGATAGTCAAAATAGCGTTGAGAATCTGGGTATAGACCCATTAAGAATAAGTTAGAATTCACCTTGTTCTCTTCTTTTTTGAGTGGCCCAATGTCTACTCCAGCGTATCCTCTTTTGAAATAATGCAATCCGTAACCTTCTAATAATCCTTGCCAGGCTGCAACTGTCGCTATTTGAGCATCACTCCCATCTATACTGAAGCCTCTAGGGCTAAAGCCTCCCCTATCACTTTCTATAGCACACACATGGAACTCATTGTTTTCTTTGACTTTTTGGGCATACGTCTTACCACCCATATTACCATTTTCCTCATTCATGTAGAGTACCATGCGTATGGTATTTTTGGGTTTTATTCCTGTTTTTTTGAATAAACGTAGTAACTCCATACACTGTACAGTACCCGCACCATCATCGTGAGCACCTTCTCCCTTATCCCAACTATCTATATGTGCCCCAAATACAATTACCTGCTCAGGATGTTCAGTTCCTCGAATCTCTGCAATGAGATTGTGTGTGTATACCGGTTCTAATGCAGTATAGCAATTTAAGTTCATAGTGATTTTTGCACCGCCATTGTCCACTATGTACTGATGCAGAATATCCGCATCCTGTGTACTAATGGCAGCCGCAGGAATTTTGAGTGAACCTGGTTTATAGCCCATACTTCCCGTATGAGCATAATCATCGGTAAGTGTGGTCATAGATCTTACGAGCACGCCAACCGCACCATACTTAGCAGCCTCATCTGCTCCGGCATATCGTTGAGAAACACAAGCTCCATAAGCATCAAAAGTATTTATTTTACGCTTCTCCATAGGCTCATTGTAAAATACTATTTTCCCATACAAATCAGCTTTCGTATAACTTTTGAGATCATTTATACCATTCACCTCCACTACTTGTGCTTGAAGTGGTCCATCAGTTCCCACAGACCCACCTAAGGCACAGGCATTGAGCAACATGTCGATATCCTCGCTTATTGCTACCCATTCCTTCTCTCCTCTTATCCAATGCTCCGCCTTAACACTTTGTGTGTAGATTCGATCACACCCATAATTGACTACTTCCTTTTGAGCCCAAGCTAGAGCATCTTCGGCTTGTTGACTGCCGGTTATTCTACTCCCTATTACCTGACAGAGGTAGCTCAGTTGTCCATAGCTTTTGCCGTTAGTAAGTGCTTCGTCAAAAATACTTCTGATGATAAGTGAGTCACTTACATTATAAGTGCTTTCTGATGCGACATTACTACTCTGAGCCCTGCAAATGTTTACCACAGCAATTAGTGTAAGGACTAATATTATTCTAATTCTCATATACTTTCAATTTATTAAAACCTGCCATAAAGGTGACCAAAGATAGGGAGACAAGTACATGGCCAATATCTGCAGCTACTGAATTATCATTTGATTTAAACAATGTGAAGACTATTGCTGACAACAACAAAAGTACAATTCCAAAAATTACGCGTATTGCTGCGTCCCTGTGTGCATTGTAATTATTCACATATGACCACACCCCAATCACCAAAATACCCATTAGACTGTAAATAATTACTGGCGTGAATACATTGTCGAATGATAACCACGTTACAAAAACGAAGAAAACTGTTACGTTTAACAACCTCATGATATTTGATTGCCAATAGTTAAAAAACATAAGCGTGCCCGAAATAAATGCAAACACAGATGCAAAATTGAGCAACCTACTGAAGTATAATAACTGCGACGACAAAGGTTTCTCAATTATGGGCAAATGACCAAAGGCTGCTAAGAATGAAGACAAACCAATTAAAGCAACAAAAAGTTGATAATATAATGAGATACTTCCTTTTCTGTATACAAAAAATAAGATTAGAGCGGTAACGAAGATTAAGATGTTGGTCGAAAAACTAAACCACATGATTTTTATGGGGCAATATTAAGATTTTGGTACAATTAATGTTAATAGTTCCGTAGATAAAGCAACTATATTCGAACAAGTACTTCCAATGAAATCAGTATCAGTATTCATTCTTAGCTTCATATTTATCCTCACATCTTCGTTTAGCAACGATGTCAACTCAGGTGTTTCTTTTCACACGGGTAATTATGCCGCAGCCAAAAAAAAGGCGAAAGCAACAGGTAAAACCATATTTATAGATGGATACACACAATGGTGTGGACCCTGCAAGCGTATGGCAAAAGAAGCATTCACAGACCCCGCCGTTGGACGTTTTTTCAATGAGAATTTCATTAATATAAAAATGGATATGGAAAAAACCGATGGTATGCTGGTGAGTAGGCGATATGGTGTAAATTTCTACTCCACTCTTCATAAAGTCTAATGGAACACTTATCCGAAAAGAAGTGGGTTTCAAATCAAAAGGCGAGTTGCTAAAATTAGCTAGGAGTATTAATTAGTGGTCAAATATTCCGCTATTTAAGGCAATCTCGCTAATGGCAGTTGGCTTACCTCTATCATAGTCAAAACAAACCAAAGCCGTCCTAATATTTGCCATCAGCTTGTCTTTTGTAAGATTCACAAATTGGTAAAATATATTAAAGGATGAACTGCCTGCCTGCTCCAGAGCTACTGTTATTTGTATGACATCGCCCAAATGACCTTCTCCTTTAAATTCTATAGCGGCGTCCGCCTGAATTAATGCCACACCGCCAAAGTCCAACTCTGTATAACCGTAACTAGCAAAAAACTTCACCCTAGCTTCTTGTGCAAAAGCTAAAAACTGCTGATTAGCCAAGTGATTACCATAATTTAGGTCACCTACTCGCACATCTATTTCCGTTTTAAATGCCCATTTTTTCGGCATCTCTAATTTCATTCTGGCCATTTCACTCCATCCTTAGGATTTCTTCCTTTATACTGACTAAAATACTTCTTAAACTCAATGATTGTTTCATCCACTCCCTGAGTGATATGATAAGGCTCATCTATAAATACTGTTTTTGTACCGTAGTCAAAAGCCACTTTTATTATAGGCACATTCGCGTTTTTAGCAACGTAGTAAAATCCTGTTTTCCATTTGACGTTATAGCGACGGGTGCCCTCGGGTGTGATAGTAGTTGCAAATCGTTCTTCCCTATTATACACTTTCATCAGTCCTTCTACAAAATTGGTGTTTTTACTACGCTCCACTGGATAACCTCCCAAAGCTCTAAAAAAATATCCTAAAGGCCATACAAATAATTCCTTTTTAGCAAGATAGCGTGGATTAAAGCCATCAGTGAATTTACGAAATAGCACTCCAATTATGAAATCCCAATTACTCGTATGAGGTGCTACTACAATAAGGTACTTTGGGATAGTAGGGGTATTCCCTTCTACCTTCCAACCCCATACGCTTTCAAAAAGCCATTTTGCGATAATTTTAGACATCTCTGAGGGCAGTTAGTTCATCAAATTTAGCAATTATATCATCTGTAATCGTCTCGGGCTTGCCAGTTTTACTATTGAGTAGTACGAAGGTCACCCGTGCCTCTGAGGCAAGCTCATGAGTCTGATTGTCTGTAATGGTTTGGCGTACTACCATACTTTTATTATTGTAGGTCACGTCAGTAATTTCAATATTTACAACCTGTGCAGGTACTAGAGGCTTCTTGTATGTTATATTGATATTAACAACAATGAAGAGCAAATTTCGGGTATCAAAAAAATTTTCTTTTAGAGCCGGCTCTAGGAAAGTCCATCTTGCCTCTTCTAACAATTCGAGATAACGAGCATTGTTTACGTGGCCATAAGCATCACAGTGATATCCACGTATTTGTAAGGTTGTTCCGTTCACGATGCAAAGTACACCGTTTTTTTGACTAATTAAAAGGGTTTGAAAATTTGGGATCTGCGATAAAAGTATTATCTGTCAGCGTATTTAAGAATGCTACAAGGGCTTTCTTCTCCACGTATGTAAGATTTAAACGTGTGATATTGCCAGATCCATCTTTAAAAATAGGATCAAGCTCCTTGGTATTCTGTATTCCACTATTGTAATGCTCTATCACCTCATCCAATGTCGCATAGCGACCATCGTGCATATATGGACCTGTAAGAGCTACATTTTTTAAGTTTGGGATTCGAAAACTACCGCCTCCTACTCCTTCATCTTCGTATACCACATCCAATCCTATATTGGCAGTACCTCGTATAGGTGAAAATGGTTCATATAACCGCCACCACGGCTAAAATTAGCCCCAAGGGTATGACAATTCACACACATTCCCTTTGCTTTGTATTGAGATAAAAATTTCGCCCCTATTACGATAGGATCCTCTAATACAGAGTTAGAACCACTATTGCCCGCTCCCCTTCCTAGTGCATCCGTAACATTAAAGAGTACCTCAACTTTTAATTTCTTTTGGGGATAGAATCTACCTGACCGAAACTCATGAAAGCAACCATACATAGGCAATTTATCATAACATAGCGTACCATAGATGCACAAAGTAAACCAAAAGCATTAGATTGTATTATATCTATAGAACAAATATGAATGCCACACGTTTTTGTTACGTATGCAAAATGTACTGATAGCAGGCGGGTCTGGACTTATAGGAAGTGAACTAGGCAATTACCTAAAAACTAAAGGTTATGGCGTGAAAATATTGAGCAGACGCACAACTAATATGGAGCAAAACATCTACCATTGGGATATCTCCCGTAGTTATATTGACCTTAATGCTTTTGTTGATACGGCATTCATCATAAACTTGACGGGCAGCTCAATCATAGGTGGTCGCTGGACAAATAAGAGAAAAAAAGATCTAAGAGACTCGCGTATACTAAGCACTCAACTGCTAGTAAATACTATAAATGAGAACGAAATTCCTATAAAACACTTCATACAAGCCAGTGCAATGGGCTACTACGGCGATAGTAGTGATACCATACTTACAGAGACCTCACCAGCCGGGATGGATTTTATGGCACAATTGTGTGTAGATTGGGAAAAAGCGTCTGAAGGATTGCACAACGGACAGAGAAGTGTACTTCGTATCGGCCTATATCTAAGCAAGCAAGGGGGAGTATATGCAACGCTTGGCAAATTAGCTCGGTATTATCTAGCTTCTGCATTTGGTAATGGGAAAATGTGGGCAGCCTACACACACAAGGATGAATTTGCTCTGTTAGTAGAGTCTTTATTATCGGACCAACTACCTCCAGATATTTATAATGCTGTAGGGTCTGCTCCCTTTCAGATGAATGACTTTGTAAAAACCATCGCTCAAAACGAAGGTGCTTACGCTTTTCTGCCCAATGTTCCTGGTTTGTTACTCAAACTCGCATTAGGAGAGGCTTCGGCAACATTACTCAACAGCTATCGGGTAACATCTCCTAAGCTAGAAGCTCGAAGCATGCACACGCTTCATAACTTGAAACAAGCTCTAAAAACAATATGAGCCGAGCAATTCATTGGTTTAGACGCGACCTGCGTTTAGAAGATAACGCTGCCCTATATCACGCTCTCAAAAGTGGTAAACAGGTACAATGCATCTTCATCTTTGACCGACAAATTTTGGATCGCCTAGACGACAACAAAGATGCACGGGTTACGTTCATTCATCAAGAACTCACACGATTAAACAAGGAACTCCAAGACTTAGGAAGTAGCTTAAAAACCTACTATGGAAATCCAATAGACTTATGGCCTGAAATAGCGAGAGAACTCAAACCTGAAGCAGTATTCGCCAATCGAGATTATGAGCCGTATGCCAAAGAGCGTGATGAGCAGGTCTCCAAATTATTATCAGATCAAAATATACATTTCAACACGTATAAAGACCACGTTATTTTTGAAATGGACGAAGTTCTCAAGGACGACGGAACGCCTTACGTAGTATACACACCTTATAGTCGAAAATGGAAATCTCTACTGACCGATTTTCATCTCAAACCCTACCTCACTAAGGACTACGTTGACAATTTGCTCAAGTGCGAACCAAAACCAATTATTACATTACCAGCAATGGGTTTTGAATCGAGTGATATAGCCTTTCCGGGTAAGTCCACTACCCTTGGCATTATTAAAAACTACGAAGCACAACGAAATTTTCCGGCAATAGAAGGTACTTCGCGATTATCCGTTCACTTCCGATTTGGAACCATAAGCATTCGTGACAAAGCCGCAAAAGGGCAAAAAACGAGCGAAAAGTGGCTCAATGAGTTGATATGGAGAGATTTTTATGCTCAAATACTACATCACTTTCCGCATGTAGTAGGCAACGCCTTTAAGCCACAGTACGACCAAATCAAATGGTCTAAAAATGAAAAACATTATGAAGCTTGGTGCCAAGGCAAAACGGGCTATGGCTTGGTAGATGCAGGAATGCGAGAGCTTTTCGCTACTGGATTTATGCATAATAGAGTACGTATGGTGGTGGCTAGTTTTCTGACCAAGCACTTACTCCTAGACTGGCGATGGGGAGAAGCATACTTCGCCAAAAAACTCCTTGACTATGAACTGGCAAGTAACAACGGAGGATGGCAATGGGCCGCAGGCAGCGGTGTAGATGCAGCACCATACTTCCGTATTTTCAACCCATATACGCAAATCGAAAAGTTTGACAAGCAGCATAAGTACATTAAAAAATGGATACCGGAGTGGGGAACACCCAGGTATCCTAAAGAAATAGTTGAACATAAAGCTGCTAGAGAATTGTGCCTAGCAACCTACAAAGAAGGACTTAATCAAACATAGCACGAGCCAATTGTTTTCAGGTAACAAGCATAGGAATAAGAATTATTCACCTTGCTCCACATTTTTTTTAGCACATTTGCTACAAAATATAAACTTAATACATGGCTTCAAGTGCACTTAATCCAAAAGGAAAATTTGGTACGACACCCGTTTTTCTGACCGCGATATCTACCATCTTAGGTGCTATTATGTTCTTACGATTTGGCTACTCCGTTGGCCAGGTAGGTGTATATGGTACGATAGCCATTGTGATAATCGGACATATGGTTACCATACCCACGGCTATGGCACTTGCCGAGATAGCAACCAATCAGAAAGTAGAGGGTGGTGGTGAATATTTTATAATATCCCGCTCATTTGGTCTCACTATTGGAGCGGCTATCGGTATTGCACTCTATCTCTCGCAAGCTATTAGTGTTGCTTTTTACCTCATTGCATTTACTGAGGCATTCAAACCTATACTTCCCTTCATAAACGGTTATTTGCCTTTTGATATTTCACAGAAAGTCATCGGTATTATCTCTGTCCTCTTGCTCGCTTGGCTTATGCTCACCAAGGGAGCTAGCAGCGGTATGACCTTACTTTATATTGTAGTAGCTATTTTAGGTGTTTCCTTAGCTTTATTCTTCTTAGGGAATACAGTTCCTGGTTTTGTGGCTGCAGATAGTATAAAGTGGATAGAGAATAAGGAGTTCTTCAAAATATTTGCCATTATATTTCCTGCTTTTACGGGTATGACTGCCGGTGTAGGCTTATCAGGTGATTTGCGTGACCCCAAAAAATCCATTCCCGTTGGAACCTTAGCTGCTACCATCATTGGTATGGTAATCTACATATTTATTGCATTTAAGCTTGGCAATAGTGCATCAGCAGCTCAACTCGCCGATGAAAACAATCAACTTATTATGGCTGATATCGCACTTTGGGGACCCATCATACCCATAGGTCTAGCCGCAGCTACCATCTCTTCTGCTTTGGGCAGTGTGATGGTAGCACCACGAACACTCAATGCTATTTCACTAGACCGCGTAATTCCACTTCCCCGACTAAATAGATGGCTTAGCAGACTCAAAAAGACCAACGGTGAACCCGTAAATGCATCTCTCATTACTTGTATCATCGCTTTCTTCTTCGTGCTAATGGGTGATGTGAATGCCGTAGCCGAGGTGATTTCGATGTTTTTTATGGTGACCTATGGTTCCATTTGTTTAATTTCCTTATTCGAAAATTTCGCCTCTAACCCAGGGTATCGGCCTTCGTTTAATAGTCGTTGGTATATCTCATTATTGGGAACTGTAATGTGTATCGCGTTGATGTTTAAAATCAACACCGCTTATGCGATATCTGCTATAGTGCTTATGATTATCATTTACTTGGTATTGAGTAGTTATCAGAAAAAAGGCGATATGGCTTCTATCTTTAGCGGTGTGATTTTTCAAATTAGTAGAAATCTTCAAGTATTTTTACAAAAACGTAAAGGCAATGCTGATGATAGTTGGCGACCATCTGTAGTGGCGATAAGTAAGGATTCCTTCGATCGATTTGCGACATTTGATTTATTGAGATGGATATCGCACCGCATTGGTTTCGGTACATATATACATCATATAGATGGGTATTTGAGTTCAGAGACACGTCAATTGGGCAAGGATGATCACGCCCGATTGGTAAAAATGGCTCAGATATCTGATAGCTCCGTATTCGTTGACACGATGGTAAACCCTACCTATAAGGCTACCATTTATCAGGCATTGCAATTACCCGGAATATCGGGGCAGGAAAATAATATGATGCTGCTCGAGTTTAATAAAAATCAAGAAGAAGGCTGTAAGGAGATAGTTGAAAATCTTGGTTTGGCAAAGGCTGTAGATTACGATATCTGCATCCTCAGCAGTAGCGATAAAGACTTTGGGTTTAACAATGAAATCCATATTTGGATCACCAGTAGCGATTACCAAAATGCAAACCTGATGATTTACATTGCGTATATCATCCTTGGTCATCCCGATTGGAGTAAGGGTGGTCAGATAAAACTATTCGCTGTATATCCTGAAGAAGATATGAAAGAGCAAAAGTCAAAATTACTAGAACTCATTAGTACGGGTAGACTGCCAATATCAGCCAACAACATTGAGATCATACCTAAATCGGAAGGTGTAACGAATAAAGAAGTTATCAATGAACGATCTCGTGATGCTGACCTAACCGTAGTGGGATTCCGATACGAAAAAGTGAAGCATGACGGACATTCCAACTTTATGGGTTATGACAAAATAGGCAATGTACTCTTTGTCAATGCTCAGAAAGAGAAGGAGATTGTTTAGTCAGTTTTAGAATTTAAGTTTTGATTTAGAAATATATCCATAAGCTGAAAACTTTAGTTAAAACTTCAAACCAGCTGCGGACAATTATCTTTTAGCCCAAGTGTTATATTTTAGTATACAATAGAGAGCTCTTACGCCATCTTTCCAGCCTATCTTCTTTCCATCTTCATACGTTCTACCATAATAAGATATTCCTATTTCATAAATACGAATACGAGGTATACGTGATATCTTAGCAGTAACCTCAGGTTCAAATCCAAAGCGATTTTCTTTAAGGTTTAGCCCTTTAATGATGTCTGCTCTAAAGAGTTTATAGCACGTCTCCATATCCGTAAGATTCAGATTGGTAAATGCATTACTCATCATAGTAAGCATCCCATTACCTATACTATGCCAAAAGAATAAAATACGATGTGGTTTGCCACCCATAAAACGAGAACCATATACCACGTCAGCTTCTCCATCTACTATAGGCTTCAGCAACTCGTTGTATTCAAATGGATCATACTCTAAATCAGCATCTTGTATAATAATAAGATCACCTACAGCTTCCTTTATTCCCGTATGAAGTGCTGCACCTTTACCTTTATTCACCTCGTGTTGGTACAGTGATATTTTGATGTTTGGATTCTCATCACGATATTGTTGCAATCGTTCCCAAGAGTTATCACTCGAACGATCATCTACCATCACAATTTCTTTCTGTATTCCTCCAATGAGTTCTACTTTCTGAATTTTGTCTAGTATGAGATGAATTGTTTTTTCCTCGTTGTAAACGGGTATGATAATCGATAGAAGTTTGGGCTGCATGGGTAGTGCAATAATAAATTAAAAATATGATGCAAACCCATATCCAAAATGCCGTGAACATCATTAGTAATCATCCCTACTTTAAAATATATTTGGACCTATGGAGTTGCAAGAGACTAAAACAGGAGAGTACACTCTATACATACCCAGTATGGATGAAACCTATCACAGTAGAAACGGAGCTATATCGGAATCTCGACACGTTTTTCTGCAAGAAGGACTAGACCGCACAATTGGCAACATTCGCGTGCTAGAAGTAGGGTTTGGCACAGGATTAAACGCAATACTCGCTGCACAATACGCTACCCAGCACCAACGAAAAATACACTTTCACACCTTCGAACCCTTTCAGGTACCTTTTGACCTAATCTCTCAAATAGGCTACGGCCAAATATTGGAAGACCAACAACTTTTTGAGCAATTACACGCAGCTGAGTGGGAAACGCCTGTTTCTATTTCAGAATACTTTATCATACACAAAACCACCCAAAAACTGGAATATGTTTCGCTCACTAACGAGCACTATGATTGCATTTTTTTCGATGCATTTGCACCCAAAAAGCAGCCTGAATTATGGGAAACCGGAATTTTTAGTAAATTATATGCAGCAACAAGACCCAATGGTGTACTAACTACCTACTCTGCCGCTGGACAACTCAAACGCAATTTAAAAGCAGCAGGTTACTCCACGGAGCATCCACCTGGAGCCAATGGTAAACGAGAAATGACCGTCGCTATGCGATAGCTACTCTCTACTTCCGCTTTTTATCCAGCACTCCAATATTTCTATATCGGCATCAGATAATTTTTGCCCGCCTTTTGGCATCGGGCTTGCACTTAGTTCATGTTTTACCGCTTTCAGGAATTTAGGACTTTCTGCTGCAGTCTTGGTGTTAGCCCAATCGCTTAGGTTTACACCGCCTGATCCACCACCGTGACAATAGGACCCAGAGCAGCCAGCATTTGCTAAAACATGAGCCACATCCTGTGTGTAATGTATATCTAAACTATCGCAAAGTTCTTGTGGCGTCGTGATTATTACATCTTTATCATCGTCTTGACAAGCAGAAGCTAAAACTACAATTATAAAGATTAGTGTACCTATTTTTTTCATGGTATGTCTATTTGTTGGGAAAAATACAAATATATCCCATACCACCGCATTAATATTGCATTGTGAGTGGCATAAACACCAAATCTTTACAAAGGTATAACACCTTTGGCATAGCAGCAGAGGCAAAGGAAATCGTATTGCTGACCGCATTAGAACAGCTGGAAGTTATTCCTCAGCTAGAAAGTTGTCTTTTCATAGGAGGAGGAAGTAATATCCTGCTAACCCAAGATGTAAATTGTACGGTGGTCATCAATAAAACCCGAGGTATATGCACCGTATCAGAAGACGACCATGACATAGAACTCGCAGTAGCTAGTGGCGAAAACTGGCACGATCTGGTACTATGGTGTGTTGACAACAACTACGGTGGCATTGAGAATATGAGTCTAATTCCTGGGTCTGTAGGTGCCGCTCCAATGCAGAATATTGGAGCATACGGCAAGGAAATAAAAGATGTACTCACTTATGTAAAAGTCGTAAATCTTAAAACCCGCGAGACTATTTACTTAACCAATGCTGAATGTAAATTTGGTTATAGAGATAGTATTTTCAAAAAGGATGCGAAAGGTCAGTATTTCATCACTGAAATAGGTATCCGTCTTACCAAAAAAAATCATCTACTCAATACAAGTTATGGTGATATAGAAAACTATCTTCACCAAAATGGAGTTACCACTCCCACCATTCGAGATGTGAGTAATGCTGTGATAGCTATTCGCCAGAGTAAATTACCTGACCCTACGGAACTAGGCAATAGTGGTAGTTTTTTTAAAAACCCAATCATAGAACAAGCACATTTTGATACGCTCAAAGCTAAGTTTCCTGAAATAAAAGCTATCCAACTTTAGATGGCAAGGTAAAAGTTCCAGCGGGGTGGCTTATAGAAAGTCTCGGGTGGAAAGGAAAACGCATAGGCAACACCGGCAGTCATGCCAAGCAAGCTCTCGTCCTTGTAAACTATGGCAATGCAAACGGAGCGGAGGTTTTTGCACTTGCTAAGGATATTCAAAAAAGTGTATGGAAGCGTTATCAAATAGCTTTAGATATGGAGGTAAATGTAGTATGACTCAAGCAGAGCAACTTGCACATAGAATAGAGGAAGTGCTGCTCAACGGAACGTGGACAGTCAACACAAATCGGCAAGACCAGAATAACCAAACTGACCACATCGAAGCTGTTTCATTTCCTCAAATGCAGCTACTTGTCACTCAACCACAAGAGGCTACAGGTTACACCTACTAATGATTATGGCCTTCGTGGTTCTCTTCCTCCACGTCTACATCTTCAGGTATATCGCCTTCAGCAGGTAAAACATTTATTTCAAATACAAGTGATATATCGCCAACATTGCTCGTAAGATTCACGCCTTTGGCGTTGTAATGTGGTCTGTCAGTAGTATTAAATGTTGCTACTATTGAGTCTTTGGCTCCGGGAGCAATATCATACTTAGGGTAATCGGCCAAGGTACATCCACACGATGGTGATGCACTCAAGATTTTGAGAGGAGCATCTCCGGTATTGGTAAAGTACCAAACAACTTTCACCTGTGCTCCTTCTTTTACGTCTGCTAGTTTAAGTCCCTTAGATGCAAAGGTCGCTTGGGCTCCAGATTGTGCGTACCCTCCGTAGCTTGTTAGCAGTGTGATGATGATTAATAAATTTTTCATACTATACTTATTCAGACCGCTAAGTTAGTACAAAGGTTGCACCAGAATATAAATTCAATAAAAATTATAACTAAATAGGATCAACATCCAAAACGACACGTGCCTTGCTAAACTCCTTATTTTGCTCCAGTACGATGACCGCAGCGGCAAGCTTGTGCTTCTGTTCTTTGAGTTTCACGCCATTATTTTCTATTTTCAGCACAAAATTAAGGATATACCAATTACGAATTTTGCTAACGTATGGTTTTTCAGGGCCGAGCATACTATCGCCAAAGTAGCTTATGAAGTGTGACTTAGCGATATTTCCCAATTTGTACAATTGCAATGCATTCTTATGTTTAATCTGAATTTTAATCAACCTAAAAAACGGCGGATAGTCATAGTCTTTGCGGTCTACGAGGTCCGTTTCGTACATACCTTGGTAGTCATTTGCTACTATTTTTTGAATGATAAAATGATCCGGCTTAGATGTTTGGATATACACCATTCCCTGCTCCTTGCGTCTACCTGCTCGTCCCGCTACTTGGGTCATAAGGCTGTAGGCTCGTTCATTTGCTCTGAAATCCGGAAAATTTATAAGATGGTCGGCATTCAGAATTCCTACCGTACTCACATTCTCAAAATCGAGCCCCTTGGCTACCATCTGAGTACCAATGAGTACGTCAATCTCACCTGCGGCAAATGAATCGATAATTTTTTTGTGTGCATTTTTGAGTCGAGTAGTGTTAAAATCCATTCGCTTGACCTTCAGATCAGGCAAGTATAGCTCTAGCTCATCTTCTATCCGTTCAGTGCCATAGCCTATGAGTTCTATTCCTTTGTTATCGCAAGCAGCACACTGGCTCACCACCTCGTGCGTAGACCCGCAGTAATGGCAGCGTAAGTTATCCTGATACTTATAATAAGTAAGCGATATATCGCAGTTTTCACACTTGGGTGTCCAGGCACATACGTTACATTCCAACACAGGAACGTACCCTTTCTTGTTTTGAAAAAGGATGGTCTGTTTGCCCTTACATTTGGCATCTGCTATAGCCTGTAACAGGGTATCACTAAAAATGCCTCGTACCCGCTTTTGCTTTTTTTGCTGTTGCATGTCTACCACGGAAATAACAGGCATGGTAGCACCTTCGTATCGCTCTGTTAAGGGTACCAGTGCATACTTATGGTGATGAGCATTGTAAAATGACTCTACCTGCGGAGTCGCACTACCCAGTATGACGTGGCTCTTGCTTTTGGCGGCTATATACATAGCACAATCACGTGCATGAAACCTTGGAGCAGGGTCGTGTTGCTTAAAACTCGTTTCGTGCTCCTCATCTACGATGATGAGTCCTAAGTTACTAAATGGCTGAAATATAGCACTGCGTGTTCCTACTATTAGTAAAGGTTTCCCTCTTGCTATACTTTGGTATACCTCCACTCGCTCATTGTTACTAAATTTAGAGTGTGATACCACTAACTGCTCGCCAAAGTAGTCCTGCAACCGCCCGATGAGCTGACTCGTAAGTGCTATCTCAGGCAGTAGATAAAGCACCTGTTGTCCTTTGTCCAGGTATTCTTTTATAAAATGTGAATATATATGCGTTTTCCCACTACCTGTCACCCCATAAAGCAAGGCCGGTTTACGTTCTAAAAATGCTTGCTGAATGGCTTCGTAGGCTACGAGCTGTGCAGGTTGTAAATCTTGTAGTCTATCACTGCTTTCCACAAATGTGATTCTAGACTTCTCACGACTTTCTACAGTGAATATATCTTTGTCTATCAGTGCATTGATGGCGGCATTACTCGCTCCTTGCTTGGCAAGTTCTGTTTTCTCACATTCCCCCTCTGTACCATATTTGGCAATAAATGTCATAAGTGCTTCGAGCTGTTTTTTGGCTCGTTTTTCCAATTGGTCAAACAAGATATTGAGTGTTTTACTATCTTGTACCGTATCGCTAATTTTGAGGTAATTTACGATTTTGGGCTTATACGTTTCTTGTATATCCTCTTGGAGCAATATGACTCCCTTCATATATAGGGATTTCACATACTTGTGAATTTTGGGTAAATTGAGCACTGTGGCTGCTTGGCTTATGCTAAACTCCTTGTTGGCTCTTATACAATCTACTATAAGTACCTCGTGATTATCTAGCACGGTATTGCTACTATCATACTCAGGGTGCAGTATCATTTTCGATTCACCTTCCATTTTGAGACCGGCCGGCATCGCGGCGTTATACACCAATCCCATAGGGGCCATATAATAGCGAGACATCCACGCCCAAAAATTAATCTGGGTCTCACTTACGATAGGCTCATTGTCTACGATATCAAAAATGTATTTGGCTTCATACTTAGCAGGAGGTTTTTGGCTTATGGCCACTATGAGCCCAGCCATAATTGATTTTCTGCCAAAGGGTACACTTACGCGTTTGCCTATAATTACTTCCTCATTGAGTTCATAAGGCACCCTATATGTAAAGCTACTTTTAAGGTTTAGAGGGAGTAATACCTCTATGAATAATGTCTGCCGAAGCTCATAAGTGTCCAAGTTGTGTAATTAATCCGAAAAATCTGCTCAAAGCTAATTCAAAACTAGCAAAGTCATACTACTTTTGTTCTGATAGAATTTTACGCAATTGAAAAAGTATTTCATACTTATATCTAGTACGCTTTTATGCTCACTCCCATCTTGTATAGACGATAGTGCGATGGTGATTCCAGAGTCAAGCAAAAGCACTGAGAACTCTATTAAGTCATTGTCCGAAGTTATCTCCACTTTTGATGTCATCGAAGATTTTGCATCTTCATCCCACCTATTTATGAAGCGAGACGAATCACTTATGCCTGCAGATGCAGTAGTTGAAGTTATCGACCCCACCTTTGATGACGGTGACGGTATAGAAGCACTCATAGATTTCGGAAGCCTAGGACTAGAGCCTCACGGATTGCTCTGCAAAGACAATAAATATAGAGCGGGTATAATTAGGTTACAGCTTGACAAACCGTACAGTGAAGTTGATGCCAAGCTTACACTCACATTCGATGAGAAATCGCCATTCTATTCGGGAGATGGGTCTGAAATGTGTGAATTCAAAGGTTCCATATTAATTTCACGTGTGAGCGAGAAAGAACTCAAATTACATTGTGGCGAGCTCATTTTGACGCTGGAGGATGAAAATCCAGTTACCATAATTGCGGACCTTTCTATAACATGTATTTCAGATAGTGGAGTGGGCATTGTAGACGACGAATTGGACTTTGACGGAAAATTAGAGATAAACACTCCTGACGAGAAACTTACGCTTAGTATCATAGAACCTCTTCAAAAAGACTACGAATTATCGTGTGCCCAATACATCAAAGCGGGTATTATAGATGTAAAATTAGAAAAAAGCATATCTGAAATCGCTATTGATTTTGATCCAGATGGAGATAATACTTGTGACCAAACTGTAGGTATTACGGTAAACGGCAGAGCATTCAGATATAGTTACTAACCCAGTTTAGGGTAATCAAAGTAGATTAACTCTTTCTTGCAGTCTAACAATTCGGAAAACTTATCACAATTAAACTGTATGCAACCCACTCCGGCAGTTGGAACATTGTCTATGCTTACGCCTGCTAAGTCATAGAACACCTCGGTAATTCCTGGATTATGAGCTAGAAGCATCACAGTATCTATGAGATTATCTAACTTCATTAGTTTTGAGATGATAGTGCTAGAGGAAGCCAAGTATAATTCCTTGTCAAACTTAGTTTGTGCATTCCCTAATGCGGTCGAAACAAGTTGCCAAGTCTCTTGTGTTCGCGTGGCATCAGACACCAATATCAATTCAGGAATAATACCGTGATTCACAATTCTATCTGCCATTTGAGGAGCATCTCTCCTACCCCGTGGATTTAACACACGTTGATGGTCTGTCAACGTTGGGTTATCCCAATTGCTCTTAGCATGACGCATAAGGATGACTCGTTTCATTGCTTTCCTATTTTTAGCAAATAAAACACCCAGCCTATGATGTAACATAACCCGCCTATGGGTGCCGTTAACGCAAATAAATTGACATCTAAACCCCATAAATCTCTAGTAGCGTGTACTAACAACGAACCCGAAAAGAGTAGCATCCCTAGATAAAAAAAGAGATTAGAATACCGCTTTACTGTTCCCCAATGGGCATATGTGAAGTTTGTAATGATTAATGCTAGTGCGTGGATAATCAGATAGCGAAGTGCAGTGTGGTATGTTGTTAACTGATTTGCGGCTAACTTATGCTCAAGCCCATGTGCTCCAAATGCACCTAAAACTACATATAAACCGCACAATGCAGCTCCAACACGAAGGTGTAAATGCGTACTCTGATTATTCATGTTTATTATTGTTACCTTATGAAACAAATATAATATGAAGAAATTAATAACCTCTCTTGCAATTGCTTCATTACTTTCTGGTTGTTTCTCCGATATACGAGAGACGGTAAACAAGATAAATGATGTAGACGCAATACAATGGGACCCTATCATCGCAGTCCCTTTGGCATACTCCAACTTAAGTTTGACTGATTTACTGTAGACGTGTCTGCACAGTTATATTGTGAAGATAGTATCTCTAATACGATACTCAACTTACTAATTATCACCGATCAGTTAATTCTACCTTTGGCTAACGTAGGTTCTGATGGGCGAGTAGTAGCGGCAAATCCAAAAACAACAGACATCCTCACAGATAAATCGCGAATAAGCAAAACACTAAAAGCTAATAAGATTAGAATATGTGCTACGTTTGATACCCCTTTTTTGAAAACGGCAGCCAATCTGATGTTAAATTTTTCAATGATTATACTATACTAATACAAATAGGGGTGCAAGCAGAAGTACTAGTAGAACAATACTTAGACGAATGAAAAATAAAATTTTAACCACGATAATTTTACTGATTTGTACTGGAGCTTCACTGGCTCAGAATAAATTGACACTCTACAATATGGCACCGCTACCCCAGCGACTTAGTACCAATCCTGCTCTTATCCCTGATTGTAAATGGCACCTTGGTACGCCCTTGATGTCTTCCACTAACATATCGTACTCAAGTAGTAAACTTAGCCTCGCTCAGATTGATGAGACCTCAGTACCAAATTCACGTGGAAAATACTCGATAGATTTGGATAAGCTGAGCAATTTTATTTTGTGGGAGATAATTTATTAGGTGTAATTTCGCCAGAAGCAAAAACAGTAGATATAAGGTTTGGTTGGAATTATACCTTTGGCTGCAAGAAGAAAAATAAAAAAGAGGAGTAAAGAATGAATAAATTTATAATCGCACTAGCACTATTTACGCTCACACTATGCAGCTGCAAGGAAGAAGATTTCACTATGGCCAATGACGAGGAAATCAGACAATACCTGGCTGACAATAATCTCACTGCCGAAAAAACCGAAGAAGGCCTGTACTATATTATCACTACAGAGGGAACTGGAGCACAGCCCAATATAGCCAATGACGTTACCGTACATTACAAGGGATACTTACTCAATGGCGATATCTTTGATAGTAGCTATGATAGAGGTGAGCAGTCTACTTTTCCGCTTTCTGGGGTAATTCAAGGTTGGCAAATAGGTATTCCAAAACTGAAAGAAGGTGGTGCAGGAAGACTTTTTATACCATCACATTTGGCTTATGGTAGCAACCCGCCAAGTAGTCGAATACCCGAAAATGCTGTATTGGCATTTGATATTGAATTATTTGAAGTACGATAGGCAATGCAAGAATCTCTATCAGACTCCCAATTATTACTGTATCTAGGTATCGCCACGATAATTCTAGGCCTACTACTCTGGGGTCGTTATAAGTTGCTCATCTACTTGCTCAAAATGAGGCAGTAGTAACAAATGAATGATAGAAAGGCCCATAAATATCTAGGAATATGCTCTAAGATTACAAGGCAGAATAAATTAGCATAGCCGTCCGCGTGTCGCCACAGGTTTAGCGGAGGAATAAGTTATGGTCATTTTTTCTAACGATGTAAGATTCGGAAAGAAACTAGAGATATATATTATTCTTTTGTTCAAATGGTATAAAACCAACCTAACTCTGTTTTCGAAACTCTTTGAGTTCTAGAATTTTGATAAACAGTTCCACATCTGGAGTTATCTGCTCATAGTGCCCTTGGTTCCGAAACCACGTAAGCTGTCTTTTGGCATAGTTACGTGTATGTTGTTTCATCTTTTGGATGGCATACTCACGCGTCGCTTCTCCGTCAAAATAGTTAAAAAAATCTTTGTATCCTACCGTATTCAGTGCATTTAGACCTTTATAAGTATAAACGCTGCGTGCTTCATTTTCAAAACCCTCTTTGAGCATTTCGTCTACCCTTACATTTATACGATCATATAACTCATTACGATTTCTATCTATGAAATAGTAGGAGGCATCATAGTCTGTTTGCTTGCCCAGTTGCTCTTCAGGTGCTTCGCCTTGTGCTATCTCTATGGCCCGCATCAGGCGTTGCGGATTGTCAAAATCTACCTTTTCGCGACTCACTCCTGATCCTTCGGCAATATCTTGTAATGCGGTTATCCCTTCCGCATTGAGTATGAAGCTCAGCTGCTGCCTAAGTTGCTCATTTTGAGCAGGTAAGTTAGTGAGCCCTTGTATGGCTGCTCTTATATAAAGGCCCGTTCCACCAGTCATTATCACGGTGTCGTGTTCTTCAAAGAGTTCTGCTAGCTTAGCATCCACATCTCGGGCGTAGCTTCCCGCGTCATAATGGTCGTGAATACTATGTGTTGCTATGAGGTGATGCTTCACTTCACTGAGTTCCTGCTCGGTAGGTCGAGCTACACCAATATTGAGCTCATTGTACAATTGTCGGGAATCACACGATATTATTTCCGTGTTGAAATGCTTCGCAACTTCTATTGCAAACCGGGTTTTACCTACCGCCGTAGGTCCCGCGATTACTATTAAATGTTTGGTCAAATGGAGGGCGAATTAAATATTAATCTAAGGGCTTATCATCGTTTATTTGAGATTCGTCTATTTCTGACTCATCTACTTGATCTCCAAAGAGATTGAAATCATCATCTTCTTCTTCCTCGTCCTCGTCATCATCTAGCTCAT
The DNA here is from genome assembly GCA_018700895.1 of Bacteroidota bacterium. Classification (GTDB taxonomy): domain Bacteria; phylum Bacteroidota; class Bacteroidia; order NS11-12g; family UBA9320; genus UBA9320. The sequence goes on along the minus strand of JABIUV010000041.1, from coordinate 1,471 downwards.
CGTGCAATCCTTCTATGAGGCTATCTGCCTCTTTGAATAGCTTAGCACTAGGGTCGTCAATGATGGTTTTGGGGTCCACGAATTGTTTGGGTGCTATGCCATTGCTCTTGGCTATGTGCGGATATTCCACGCCAGTTTCAGCTCTGAAAAGTTTGATTACCTCTGCTCTTAGATTCCAATCACCTTCAGCGGGATCATAATTATATAGAAACTTTTGGTGAGGATCGTCTATGAACTTACCAAGCTCACTAGCTCCTGCTGCTTTGGCACTAGGCTTAGGGTCTGTACAAAATTCTTCTCCACCACGCCACGAGTCATTGGCTTTGTAAAAGGAGGCTGTCCGTACTTTATCAAAATTAATCGCCTCTTGTATTTTGTTATGAAAATCACGGAATGTATGCTTTGCTCCTACATCTATTATTCGCTCTACATCATTTACGTCCTCAAACGTTACTTTAAATCTAAAAACCAAACTCATTGTTCATGCAAACCTAATTCTTTTCCTTTTTCTAACACAAAATTATATGCCTCCTCATACTCATTGCCAATCACCCCATCCAAAATAGCATCTTTTAGGGCTGTTTTGATTATCCCAATCTCTCTCCCCGGTTGTATAGCGAACAAGTCCATAATCTGCTGACCATCTATAGGCGGCTGCCAATTGCGTATGCGGTCCCTCTTCTCTACTTCGGCAATATTTTTTTCTACATTTACCAAGTTGGCCTGAAAGCGTTTTTGTTTCTCCTTGTTTTTGGTGGTAATATCACTTTTGCACAAGATAATGAGGTCTTCGAGGTCTTTTCCTGCATCAAATATTAAGCGTCTTACTGCAGAATCGGTAATATGTTCCTTAGTAAGTGCAATGGGTCTAAGGTGTAATCTGACCAAATTAATAACCTTTCGCATATGCTCACCCAAGGGCAGCTTCAGTCGTTTGAAGATGGGTTTCACCATACGAGAGCCTTTGTCCTCGTGACCGTGAAATGTCCAGCCTTCTCCTTTCACAAAACGCTTAGTAGGTGGTTTGGCTATATCGTGCAGTATGGCTGCCCAACGAACCCATAGGTCGGTTGTTTTCTCGCAGGTTTGGTCCAGCACCTGCAGCGTGTGATAAAAATTATCTTTATGCCCCTTGCCTTCTCTGAATTCTACACCCTTTAGCTTAACTAGCTCAGGGAAGAATAAATGTAGCAACTTCACATCAAAGAGTATTTTGAAGCCAATACTTGGTTTTGATGAGCGTATTATCTTATTGAGTTCGTCAGTGATCCGTTCTTGTGAAATAATAGACAGGCGATTTGCCTCTGTTTTTAGAGCATCAAAAGTTTTTTTTTCGATACGAAAGTTGAGCTGAGTAGCAAATCTGACTGCACGCATCATCCTTAATGGATCATCGCTAAAGGTAACCCTGGGGTCTAATGGTGTTTTTATAATTCCATTTTTTAAGTCAGCTAAACCATCAAAAGTGTCT
>JABIUV010000003.1 GCA_018700895.1 Bacteroidota bacterium | reverse complement strand
TCACCGCCATAACCGCTCTAGCCGAAGCAATCTGCTTACGACCCCCTTTATTTTCTATGTACACTTTACCACTGGTAAATACCATCTTATCTCCAGGTTTTTCAACGTATCCTTCGGCAATTATTTTATCTCCATCACCCGGGTTTAGGTAGTCTACACTTATATTAGCAGTAACTACGCCTTTATCTATGGGCATAAGTGTGTATGCAGCAAATCCCATTGTAATGTCGAGGATGGTTGCAGTTACACCACCGTGCACAAAACCAAACTGTTGGAGGTGCTTTTGCTCTATGCACATTTCACCTATAATTTTGCCAGCTGATATTTCAGTTAGGTCAAAACCCATCAAGTGCATAAAATATTGCCCGTCCAGGAGTTCTATGATATTATTTTTAAAATCTGGGTTCTTTGGTTGAAATTCCATTGTCATACTTCTTGTTACTTGAGACACTATCTAAAAAGTCAATTCCTCAAAAGCACCTCTAAGTTCGCCATACGCGTGCTTTTCATCATTAGCCTTGGTTATTTCCATTCCTTTTGCATAAGTCTCTTCAGCTTTATCATCTTCTCCTATGCGTTCATATAACTTTCCCAAGTGATAATAAGTAGCTGAATAATTAGGATGTTTTGAAACCAACTTGAGGTATAAGGCCAATGCCTCATCATCATTCTTTGCTGCTGTGTGTTCTGTCGCTAGAGCGTATATCAAAAAAGGGTCATCAGGAGTATCATTTAAAAAGATTTTAATTTGCTCTATTCTACTAGTGAACGACATTGATTTAGCTAATTTACACCTATTTTTGTGCTTCAATTTTAATACATCTTTTTTAGAATGAAAATATTAGTTTGTGTAAGTGTAGTGCCTGATACTACGACTAAAATCACTTTTACCGATAATGATACCGTATTTAACAGATCAGGCGTTCAGTTTATTATGAATCCTTACGATGAATTATCACTTACTCGAGCTTTAGAACTTACCGAAACAACCGGCGGAAGTGTAACGGTAATCACTATTGGGGAAGCAGATACAGACCCTATCATAAGAAAAGCTTTAGCTATGGGTGCAACGGATGCTATACGCGTAGATGCTTCTCCAAAAGACGGAATGTACGTAGCAGCTCAAATTGCCGAACAAGCAAAAGAATATGATTTGGTGTTTACAGGAAGAGAATCCATAGACTACAACGGCGGACAAGTGCAAGGCTTAGTTGCAGAGATGCTGCAATGGCCTCTGATAAATGTGGCGACTCAGATAGACTTGGAAAACAACGAAGTAGTAGCGAGTAGAGATATAGATGGTGGTCGTGAGGTGGTAAAGTCTAGTTTGCCTTGTGTAATAAGTGCCCAGAAAGATCTCTGTGAACCACGTATTCCTAATATGAGAGGGATTATGATGGCTCGAAGCAAACCCCTAAATGTTGTAGCTGCTACAGATAAGTATGATTACACCAAGGTAAGTAAATACGAACTTCCTCCAGCCAAGAGCGGTGTGAAAATGATAGATGCGGAGAACGCTGAGCAGCTAATAGATATATTACATAACGAAGAAAAACTATTTTAAGACCATGGCAGTAATCATATACGCAGAAAGCGATAACAACACATACAAAAAATCAAGTCTAGAAGCCATAACTTATGGTAAAGACTTAGCAAATAAATTAGGAACTAGCACTATTGCAATCTCAATGGGAACCGTAGGTCCTCAAAATCTTGGAACGTATGGTGCAGATGTACATATACATTGTACGGATAATTCATTAAGTTCTTTCAACCCACAAACTTTTGCTAATACTATTAGCACCCTAGCGAATAATAATAGTGGAGACGTATTTGTTATTTCTCAAACGTACAATGGTAAATCTATTGCACCACTACTAGCAGTAAAGCAAGATGCAGCATTGGTAACAGGTATTGTAGATATAGCCGAAACGGAAGGTGCATTTACAGTTAAGAAAACAGCTTTCTCTAGTAAGGCGATAGCTCACGTAGAACTAACAGCAAACAAAAAGGTACTTTCTATAATTCCGAACTCCTACAAAATAGAAGAAAACGGAACAGAGGTATCGACTACTGAACAGCAGGTTGGTAGTGCAAGTGCAAACACCACGATAGTTTCCACTCACAAAGAAACAGGTAAGATTCCATTGACCGAGGCAGAACTTGTAGTATCTGCAGGTAGAGGACTCAAAGGGGCTGAAAATTGGCATATGGTGGAGGACTTAGCAAATGCATTAGGTGCTGCTACTGCCTGTAGCAAACCTGTAAGTGATATGGAGTGGAGACCGCATAGTGAACACGTAGGACAAACAGGAATAACCATAAAGCCAAATCTTTATATCGCAGCTGGAATATCTGGTGCAATACAACACTTAGCAGGGGTAGGAAGCAGTAAAGTTATTTGTGTAATCAATACTGATCCAGAAGCTCCATTCTTCAAAGCTGCTGATTATGGAATCGTAGGAGATGCCTTCGAAGTACTACCTAGATTACTGAAACGCGTTAAAGAAGTAAAAGGCATATAGCATAGAGCTACTTTTCCCTATGGGCGAAAAAATTCAACTAAATATAATTGGCCTCACAGCGGGTCATTCTCAACGCAATAGCTATACACTTATTCTTGGTGAAGAGGAAGGTAATCTAAAACTTCCTGTAGTAATAGGAAGTTATGAAGCCCAATCTATCGCATTAGTTATAGAAGGACTTAAACCTCAACGTCCGTTAACACATGACTTGATGTATGAAACACTTAGCCAGTTTGGTATTACCATCATCGAAGTAATTATTGATAAGTTATCAGAGGGTGTTTTTTACGCTAAGCTCATCACAATGCAGAACGGCGAGGAGCATATCATGGATTCTCGTACAAGTGATGCCATCGCACTGGCACTCAGAGCTAACTGTGACATTTATACTTATAAAAATATCCTAGATGATGCAGGTGTAGAATACGAGGCCGAAGAACACGACCTAGATGAGCCAGAGCACATCGCCGAAGAAAAAATCAAACCCATCAAAACAAATTCACTAACAACAATGAGTATTGCCGAACTAAACCGAGAACTCGAAAAAGCAATACAAGTAGAAGACTATGACCGAGCTGCGGTTATACGTGACGAAATTAACAATCGTCCTTAGTATTATAATACAAAAGGTAGTACTTAGTGAATAATATAGAATCGCAATTACCGCATTTTTTTTATTTCCTCCTTAAGAAACCTAACCTTAGTAGTTAAGGATATCTGATATCTACTTACTTCTTCTTCTAATTGATCTATCGCATTCTTCAGGCGTTCTATTTCAGAACTTGTATGACCAGTTTTATACATACTCCCTACGCCAAGAAGTAACCATTCTGCGTTGATTGTTGGGTAGGTTTTCAAGATGGACTCACATGCCGACAAGCTTACCTTATTTCTACCACTGTTTATATGAGATAGTATCACCGTGCTTATTCCTGTTGCTTGTGAAAATGCTGTTTTAGACGAACTCAGTTTTTCAATAATGAGATTTACGCGTTGGTTAATGTTCATTGTGTTAACAAATGTAAAGCGTATTAACAAATGTTAAATCAACAATTGTTAAACAAGTTAAATCTTGCATCATCAATTAGGTGTATATTTTAATTGAAGTATTTGATGTAACTCTCTCATTAATAGGATTATGAGTATGTTTCTTTAACAATTGTGTATATCCTGACAAAATGTCCTTAACTACTTTGTGTTAAAGGTTATTTATTTGTAGGTATAAAGCCTTAGAAATGAAAAAAACAGATTTAATCGCCCTTGTATTGATACTAATTGCTCTGGTATCTGTACGTGTATTCTTTAATATACCTAATTTCAACCCCGTTGGAGCCATCGCATTAATGAGTGGGATGATTTTGGGTCGCAAAATGATAGCTTGGATAGTTCCTTTTGCACTTATAATTCTTGGAGACTTCGCACTAGGCCTCTCCTCTCCTATTCATAGCGACTACTTTCTTAGTTCGTATTCTGTCTTTGTTTATCTATCCTTTGGCATAACGATTGGTATCGGTGTATTACTAACTAAAAGACTCTCTGTAAGTTCTACACTATTGGGGAGTTTTATTGCAGCAGTAGCATTCTTCTTGATAACTAATGCGGGTTCTTGGCTTATGATGCCTGAGTACTCCAAAGACATAACGGGTTTGATCACTTCTTATAAAATGGGATTACCATTCTTTAGAGCGACATTACTGAGTCAAATTATCTTTAGTAGCATTATATACGGTGTGTACCACGTCGTTACAAAGAGAAAAGTAGAATTCTCTAAAGTTAGCTAATATTATTAGCACACAAAAGAAACAAGAAAAGGGGGATAATTTTAGCGATTATCCCCCTTTCTATTATGATAAGTTTTGATTAACTAAAATCTTGTATGATCATTCCAGCACGAAGCTTAGGTTCTATATAGGTGCTTTTAGGAGGCAAAGTCATTTGCTTATCGGATACCATTCTCACATCTTCAAACTGAGAAGCTCGGTTAGTAATAGCAAGGGTGTACATTCCATCGTTTATTAAGTTAACCAATGTATCCTCTCCTGACGTATGAGGATGGAAGGAAATTTGGCTATTTGTTCTACTATCAGCAATGCCAAAAATATACTTAACTATATACTCCTCTATTATTTGCACATCTAACAGGGTACTATCCTTTGTGTACCTTACCTTGTACCATTGTTTATCCATATAAACTCCAAGGTCTCTCTCATTTTCTAGTGAGTACAGTGATTTTGCAGATTTTGTTACGGTGAACTTTTCTGAAAGTTTATGTATCACTTCAGCTACTGTAATGCCAGAGGACTTAATTAAACGATGAAATGGCTTAATCTCCAATTGGTTCTCTGGAAGAATAAAACACATTAATTTATCATTATTGAAGCTTGGATTATTTTGATGAAAAACCGCATTAGAAGCAGATCTATGGTGACCATCCGCAATATAAAATGATTCGATTTGATTCATGTAAGATTGAATTTTAGCTATGTCAACCTCTGAACTAAGGCGAGTGATCTTGTGTTTTTTTTCGTCAACACTCATAAAGGAAAGAATCTCGTCACCATAGAGATTATCCATAGGTAAATCACCTTGATATGTGAGTAATGTAGGTTCTCCCATCACCTTTGTAGTTTTGAATAGTTCGACTAGATATTTTAATCTATTGGTACGAATCTCTTCGTGTTTTTTAATTTTATTATTAGTATAATCCGAGACAGAACACAAAGCTATAATGCCTTTGAACTGTCGTCCATCTTTACGCGTTTGTTCGTATATGTAAAGTGAATCTTGCTCCTCCTTAATAAGTGCACCCTTCTTTTTCATTTCCTGAAGATAATGAGCAGCAAAGGGAAGAAACTTTTCGGGTTCTTGAAAAGCACCTATATAACTTAAGTGACTCTTAGTCACGTGATGAAACGTAAAGGCATTTACTCGTAATTCGTGTACCAAATCCTCTTTATCAGGGAAATCTGTGGATTTGGAAGTGACCATACCTACGAAATCGGAGGTTGGCCGTAATGCTTTGAAGGGGTAAATTTTCACTGTTATTATTTATTCAAAAAAATCAATAATTTTTTTGGCGAGTTCTATCCCTACTCTTTCTTGGGCTTCGCTGGTACTTGCTCCAATGTGCGGACTCAAACCAACATTTGGCATACGCAATAATCTATCATCTACTGGCGGCTCTTGCTCAAAAACATCAGTAGCACAATATCTTACCTTACCATTGTTCATAGCGGTGATGAGAGCTTCTTCTCGTATGGTTCCACCTCTAGCACAATTTACAATACCCACTCCCGTTTTCATTTTCTCAAAATCGGCATCGTCTAACACGTAGCCTTGGCCACCAGGTATATGTAGACTGATGAAATCTGCCTGTGCCAATAAATCGTCTTTGGATATGGTTTTAACGTTTATATTTACCTTAGTTTCATACTGTGGATGTAATCTAAGTTCTACTTCACCTTCGCTCATATAGGGATCAAATGCAATAACCTTCATTCCTGCACCAATAGCGATACTTGCCGTCTCTCTTCCTATTCTGCCAAATCCTATTATTCCAAGCGTCTTGCCTTGAAGTTCTATTCCTTTACTCGCAGCTTTTTTCAAAGCTTTAAAATCTGACATTCCATCTTTGTCCATAGCTTTATTAACCATAGGCAGAGATCTCACAATCCCAAAAAGATGCCCCATAGCAAGCTCGGCCACGGAACGTGATGAGGCCGCGGGGGTATTAAATACAGCAATCCCCTTGTCTTTAGCTACATCAAGGTCGATATTATCTAGACCTACTCCACCTCTACCTATTAGTTTTAGGTTTGGGCTAGCATCTATTAAGTCCTTTCTTACCTTAGTGGCACTTCGTACTAAGATGGCATCATACTCATTTAATTTTGTTATTAAGTCTTGTTGAGATATCGTATTAGTAACAATCTCGTGACCAGCGTCTTGGAGCATTTTCTGTCCTGTCGGGTGCAACCCATCATTAATTAGTATTTTCATATTATTTAAAATTCCTCATTACATCTACAAGCACTTGTACACTATCTATTTCCAATGCATTATACATACTTGCTCTGAAACCACCAACGCTTCGGTGTCCTTTTATCCCGTTAATATTGGCGTCATTACAAGCTCTTAGGAAATCATCATTTCTGCTTTCATCCTTTAGAATAAAGGTAGCATTCATTTTTGATCGATCTTCTTTAGCTGCTGTACCTTCGAACATTTCATTACTATCTATTTCTCCATACAGTAAGTCTGCTTTCGCTGTGTTTTTTTGTTCTATTTCTGCTAATCCTTGTTTATCTATCCACTTCAGTGTCTCGTAGCAGCCGTATACTGCAAACACCGAAGGCGTGTTGAACATAGAATCTTTACTGATATGCGTAGTGTAATCTAACATAGTAGGTATTTTACGCGTAACCTTACCGAGCAAACTTTTTTTAATCACCACAAGGGTAGTACCCGCAGGCCCCATATTCTTTTGAGCCCCTGCATATATCAAATCAAATTTTGTGAAGTCTAACTCTCTACTAAAAATGTCAGAACTCATATCACACACTACTGGCACATCACTTGAGGGGAACGACTGCATCTGCGTGCCAAAAATTGTATTGTTGGAGGTACAATGAAAGTAATCGTAATCACTTGAGATACTATAATCTTTGGGAATAAAATTGAAATTTTTACTTTCAGAACTTCCCAACACCTCCACATTGCCTAATGACGTGGCCTCTTTTATTGCTTTAGTCGACCACGTACCCGTGTTTGTGTACGCTGCTTTAACTTCCAATAGATTCATAGCGACCATCAAAAACTGAGAACTCGCACCACCCTGCAAGTATATTATTTCATACGCATCGTCTAAATTCATTATTTTCTTCACTAGACTCCTGGCCTGCTCCATCACAGCAACAAATTCTTTGCCTCTATGAGATACTTCAATAAGTGAAAGATTGGTCCCTTCAAAATTCAATAGTGCTTTTGCACAATTATCGATTACCTCTTGTGGTAGGATGGCTGGACCTGCGGAAAAATTATGTACTTTGCTCATGATAATTGATTATGGCAAAACTATTTTAATTCTTGTTATTTGCAGCAGATAAAAGCGTGAAACTTAAGACAAATATTCGTTCCAAATTAACAAAAATCGACCACTTTTTGGATAAAAAGTTGGAGCAAGTAAGTATGCCAGGGTTTAAGCAAAAATCTATCTATCAAGTTGGTAAATTTTTTGCGAATGGACTTTTTAAAGAAGACTTAAACCTGCGAGCTTCTTCTCTTGCGTTTAATTTTTTTATTTCCATTTTTCCGCTCATTATCTTTTTATTTACACTCATTCCTTACATCCCTATAGACAACTTAGAGGACCTGATAAATGTATATATTGACAAATTCCTTCCTGAGCAAGCATCCACGTTTGTCAATGAAACCATTACAGATATCGTACGAAATCAACACGCAGGATTATTATCCTTTGGTTTCATTGCCGCACTGTACTTTGCGAGTAATGCTTTTGCAAGCATGCTTGCTGCTTTCGATACGGGAATTTCGTCAAAGCTACAGCGTAATTGGTTTGATATAAGATCAAAAAGCATCCTCTTACTTTTTTTGGTAGTTTCACTCTTGTTTGCGACCATATTATTGTCTATTACCTTCAATTATGTATTTAGTTTTATTGATGGTCAACTACCATTACAAGAAAATTTGGCACGCATAGTACTCTTACTCGTAGAGTATGCATTGACATTTTTACTTGTTTATTTTATTTTTAGTTCGTTATACTTTTTTGGAAGCAACAAAGGTACTAAGTGGAGGTTTTTTTCGGCTGGAAGTACAGTAGCAACGGTTTTGAGCATAATTAGCACCTATGGATTTAGACTATATGTTGAGAATTTCAATTCATATAATAAGCTTTATGGGTCAGTTGGTACGTTACTCGTACTTATGATTCTTATCTATGTGAACTCATTTGTTGTACTTATTGGTTTCGAACTAAACAGAAGTATAGATAAGGCTGATGAGTTCAAGCTACTGTAGTCATTTCTTGTAAACAATAGGACATAAAAAAAGCACCTTTCGGTGCTTTTTTGATATGCGGAGAAAGAGGGATTCGAACCCCCGGTACCTTGCGGTACGCTGGTTTTCAAGACCAGTGCATTCGACCACTCTGCCATTTCTCCTGAGTGAAGGATTGCTTTTGTTATTAAGCGGCTGCAAACATAGCAACTTTATTTTTCTATCAAACTAATTTTATTTCCAATTATTAATAAATCTTAGTACGTAATTAATTGAGCCCCATAAGTAGCCGATGGATACGCCACACCAAAAAACGAAACTTGGGTAAATCTACCAGACTCGGGTTACTTGACGATTTTACCTTAAAAAATTGAGAGATGGCAAAGGCGAGATAAAAGAAAATAGGTGATAAAAATCCAAGTAGAAAAAATCGAACCACCATTACTTGAGTTCGATAATACTGATTCCCTCACCGCCTAAGTCTACCCGTTCATATTGTATGCTCTTTACTGCTAGGTGTGGCTTCAGATGTCTTCTGAGCTCCGCTTTTAGTATTCCGCTCCCCTTGCCGTGCAATACACGCAGTGTACTCACTCCGAGTATGATGGCATTGTCTATCCACGTATCTATCTCTTGCAGAGCATCATAGGTACGCATACCCCTGATATCTTTTTCTGTTTTAAAACTACTTTGCTTGTCGGCGTATGATGAGTTGCTGATGTATTTCTTTATCTTTTTGGCAGTCTTGTTGCCCACTATTTCCAGGTTTTTCACGTCCGTTTTGGTGGTCATCCTTCCTACTTGTATCGTCGCTTTACCGCGTTTTATTTCCAAGATCTCTCCTACCGTATTCGTATTAAGCATTTGCACTTGATCACCGGGTTTTAGCGTAGTCACAAAGGCTGTTTTATCCTCCTTGGGTGCTGATATTTCTATCTTATTCTCTAGCTTTTTACGTGCCTTTAATGTCTTTTCCTTATTGGCACTAGTCTCCTTTATTACACGAATGGTTTTCTCTATATCCTTGTTGGCATTTTGTATGAGATGCTGAGCCTCCTCCTTAGCTTGAGCTATTATTTCCTTCTTTTGGTTGTCTAACTCCTCTTTAAGGGCACGATATGCCGATGTTATTTCTGCGGCTTCTTCTGCCTTCTTATTAATTTCTCGTTGTTCTATGGCGAGTTTCTCCTGCTGCGATTGCACTTCGGAGAGCAGAGCATCTAAATCATACTGCTTGGTATTGGTAAGTTGCTTGGCTCGCTTGATCAGTTTCTTATTGAGTCCAATATTACTAGCTACTTCATACACAAATGAGCTGCCCGGTTGGCCTATTTGCAGTTTATACAGCGGTACGAGCTTGTCTATATCAAAAAGCATCGCCGCATTTGACACCCCTTTCAGTTTATCTGCCTTGGTTTTTATATTGCTAAAGTGTGTGGTGATTACACCATAAGCCTGCTTGCGGTGTATCACTTCTAAAATAGCCTCGGCCATAGGCCCACCAAACATAGGGTCTGTTCCTGTACCTATCTCATCCATAAGTACTAAGGTAGATTCATCACAAAAATTAATGATGTGTTTAGCTGCTTTCAGGTGACTAGAGTAGGTGCTCAAATCGGATTCAATACTCTGATTATCACCTATATCTACAAAAATATGCTCAAAAATACGAAACGAACTTTCTGCATTGCACGGCACCAAATATCCCGACTGTAACATAAACTGAAGTATGCCAATAGTTTTGAGAGCAACGGACTTTCCTCCTGCATTTGGGCCTGAAATGACAATAAGGCGTTGATCCTCATTAAACGTATAATCTAAAGGTACAATCTCATTTTTCTCGTTGTGTAGTCGCTCTTCAAGTAACGGATGCCGTGCTCGAATTACAGTGGTTTCGTTATCCAGTTTAGGCAACTTACATTTCCAATCCAGGGCTAATCGTGCTTTGGCTCTTACAAAATCAAACACAGACGCTTTTTGCATTCCACGCTCAATATTGCGGAGGTACAGCACTATTTTAGAGGTTAGCTGCCTTAGGATTTGAATAATCTCCTGTCGTTTTTTGATATGTAGCTCTGCTAGCTCATTATTTAATCCTACGAGTTCCAATGGTTCTATGTACGATATTTTACCGGTGCCCGATTGGTCTATGAGCACCCCAGACACACGTCTTTTGAACTCACTCAGTACAGGAAGTACTACTCTACCATTTTTTATTCCCAGTTCGGTATCAGCCAGCAAGCCCTGCTCCTTGGCATTGGTAAATATGGAGTTAGAGCTTTTTATGATACTTCGTTCTGCTCGTTTTATTTCGGTTATTATTTTTTGAAGTCCTTTGGAAGCACTTGGTTTTACTTCTCCGTCTATATCTAGTACTTCGTCTATAGCTGCTATCAAAGTCCAATCTATATCCAAGTTTTCGAATAAGGAGTATAACCTCGGGTAGTCCTCTCTGCGTTCTTGGCTAAATGTTGTAATCCGGTGTAATCCACGCAAAAAATCTTGAATCTGTTGTATAGTTTCTATTTCATAAAAAAATCCTTCTATCTGTGCCGTTTTAGATTGCAGGTCAAAATCGACGTTGAACGAAATAGATAGTTCTCCTTTACTCAGTATATTCACCAGTTCTTCGGTTTGTTCCAACCAAAGAGTAATCTGCTCCCTATCGCCAGAACAGCGTACTTTATGAATGTGTTGCCTACCTGCTTCCGTTTCACATCGGCTTATTGTAGCCTCCAACACCTGGTCTATCCCAAGTTTTTCCTTTATGTTTTTAGGGTAAAGCAAGATTATTTTTTACTATTTATCTTAGACGCCACTTCTTCCATTACCTCTACCATAAGCTTAGGATGCTGAGCATATACTCGCAAACTACTGTCAAAGAGGGCTGAGTCTATTCCGTACTTATTAAAAACCACTTGATACGTTGTATCTCTCATTGCTGATCTCATCTCAGCAGGAACAGTAAGTTGTTTCTGAGCGGCTTCTAGCATTTGTACATCCGTTATAATTTCTATCATCTCTACTTTATCTATGATGCCTTCGGGCAGTTTGTCTTCTCTCAATTCACAGGCCGTAAACCAAACAGTACTGATTAAGCAAACTAAAATTATTTTTGTTCTCATTATATGTCTCAAACGATACGCGAAAATATTAAACAAATACAGTCAGAAGTAGGAAACACTAAATTAGTTGTGGTTTCCAAGTATCGTTCGCTCCCAGAGTTAGAAGAAGTATACGCCACTGGACATCGCCACTTTGGTGAAAATAGAGTGCAAGAATTAGTAGAAAAACATGGTGCACTACCCAAAGACATCCATTGGCACGTCATTGGTCACTTGCAGACCAATAAGGTGAAGTATATAGTACCATTTGTTCATTTAATTCATTCTGTTGACAGTTTCAAGCTACTAAAAGCCATTAACAAAGAAGCCGAGAAGGTGAATCGTGTAATTCCATTCCTGTTTCAATTACATATTGCTCAAGAAGAGAGTAAATATGGTTTAACTCCTACCGAACTAGAGACTATACTTAGTAGTGACGATTACCATAACTTGAAACACGTATTATGTCGTGGACTTATGGGAATGGCAACCAATACGGATAAGAAGGATATGGTATTACAGGAATTTAATGGTTTGCATCAGCTGTACCTTGAACATAAGGAAGACCAAAATTGGGATACCTTGAGTATGGGGATGAGTGGTGATTATAAGCTAGCTGTTGCTGCAGGCAGTAGTCACATACGAGTAGGAAGTAAAATATTCGGTTAAGTAATCGCAATTGATTTTATAAAGGGTATTACAAAATCTTCTAAATAAGAGAAGGCCTCCTTGCGGAAGCCTTCTCAATTGACTATGAAAACTCTAAATCTTGGGCTAGAACGCCCAAGGCCTTTAATCTATGTTGTTAGCTGTATGCTAACCGACGTGATTGTCTAATTTTGCTTCAAATATATGGCGATATTTAAATGTAGCAACATTTATTTTATTTTATTTAGTGCTTTCTTTCTTTCATAAGAGAAGACCTCCTAGCAGAGATCTCCTCAATTGACTATGAAAACTCTAAATCTTGGGCTAGAACGCCCAAGGTCTTTAGTCGTTAACTACGTTCACGAATGAACGGTTATTCGACTTACGCTGAAATACGACCTTACCGTCAGTAAGGGCGAATAGCGTATGATCTTTCCCCATACCCACGTTTGCACCTGGGTGATGTACTGTACCTCTTTGTCTTACGATGATATTACCAGCGATACACTCTTGACCACCGTATATTTTAACGCCAAGTCGTTTACTTTCCGACTCTCTACCGTTCTTACTACTACCTGCTCCTTTTTTGTGTGCCATTGAATTATTATCCTTTAATGCTTTCTATTTGAATCTGAGTAAGATATTGTCTGTGACCGTTTCTTACTTTATACCCTTTTCTTCTTTTCTTCTTAAAAACGATGACCTTGTCGCCTTTTAGATGCTGCAAAACCTTAGCAGTTACAGAAGCTCCTTTTACATTAGGAGTTCCTACATTTACTTTCCCTGCATTATCTACAAGCATTACGTTATCAAAGTTCACTGACTTGCCTTCATCCTCCGCCAATCTATGAACGTACAATTTCTGATCTTTCTCAACCTTGAATTGCTTTCCTGCTATATCTACTATCGCGTACATCTCTTTATTTAAGAACTGCAAAGGTAAAACTAATTTGGAATTTCCAATATGCATCAAATTTATTTTCTTAAAAAAATCTTAACATTATTTATAAGTATGTTGACAACGCATAATTCTTTTTATTACTTTTGCAGCCACTTTTAAAACAATGGATTTCGTTAAGCATATAGAATCAAGCCAAATCAGAACTGACTTACCCGCATTCGCGGCTGGAGACAATGTATCTGTACATTACAAGATAAAAGAGGGTGAAAAAGAGAGAATTCAGGTTTTTCAAGGTACTGTGTTACAAAGAAGAAACACTGGTCTTGATGCTACCTTCACTGTACGTAAAATAAGCAGCGGCATAGGTGTAGAGCGCATCTTTCCTGCTCACTCGCCTAATATTGACAAAGTAGAGGTCAACAGACGTGGCAAAGTTAGAAGAGCTCGTATCTTTTACCTTAGAGGACGGTCTGGTAAAAGTGCTCGTATCAAAGAAAGAAGATAAGCACCCGAAAATTTTTAAACAGAAGGCCCGTCTTGGTAATACCACGATGGGCTTTTTTATTTGCACTCCGTTAAGAATAAACTAATTCATAATCACTAGTACACCGTATATATACATAATGTCAATTTCTACTAAATATAATCCTCAAGGCCTGGAACAGCAATGGTATGACAAATGGATAGAGCATAAACTCTTTGCCTCTACTCCTGATGAGCGACCAAGCTATACTGTAGTAATACCACCGCCCAATGTTACGGGTATACTGCACATGGGACATATGCTCAATAATAGCATACAGGATATATTGGTGCGTAGAGCTCGTATGCTTGGCTATAACGCCTGCTGGGTGCCGGGTACAGACCACGCCTCTATAGCTACGGAGACCAAGGTAGTAAACCTACTCAAGGAACAAGGTATAAGCAAGGAAGACATTACACGAGAGGAATTCCTAGATCACGCCTTTGAATGGAAGGATAAGTATGGGGGAATTATACTCGATCAGTTAAAGAAACTCGGCTGTAGTTGTGATTGGGACCGTACTAGATTCACTATGGAGCCTGATCTTTCTGAGGCAGTAATCGACTCATTCATTGATTTACACGCCCGTGGATATATATACCACGGCACCAGAATGGTGAACTGGGACCCTGTAGGAAAAACCGCATTAAGTGATGAAGAGGTAAATCACGAAGAACAAAAAGCGAAGTTATACTACGTAACGTACAAAATTGAAGACAGTGACGAGGTACTCCAAATAGCAACTACTCGTCCAGAAACCATTATGGGCGACACCGCTATTTGTGTTCACCCCGAAGATGAACGGTACACCCACCTTATAGGTGAAAAATGTATTGTTCCACTGGTAGACCGAGCAGTGCCTATCATTGCGGATGATTATATCGACATAGAATTTGGTACGGGTTGCCTAAAAGTGACACCTGCTCACGATGTAAATGACCACGAAATAGGAAAAAGACACCAACTGGACTCTATTGACATATTTAATGATGACGCTACTGTAAGTGAAGCCGCAGGAATATTCATAGGTGAAGACCGTTTTAAGGCTAGAAAACTAGCGGTAGCTAAGCTAGAAGAACTCGGATTACTGATAAAAACCGAGGACATCGTAAATAAAGTAGGTAAAAGTGAGCGCACTCAAGCCGTAATTGAACCGAGACTTTCGGCTCAATGGTTTGTAGACATGAAAAAGTTTATGGCGGATTATCCCGAAGCCTTGAGCGATATAATGACCGATCAAGTTCAGTTTCACCCAGCTAAGTTTAAAAACACATACAATCACTGGCTTACGAATATTAAAGATTGGTGTATATCACGTCAGTTGTGGTGGGGACACCGTATCCCCGCTTGGTATACCCCAAGTGGTGAGGTGATCATTGCAAAAACAGCCAACGAAGCACTCACTAAATCTAGCGACAAAAACTTAACTGCCGCTGACTTGAGACAAGACGAGGATGTATTAGATACGTGGTTCAGCTCGTGGTTATGGCCTATTAGTGTTTTTGATGGTTTCAAAGAAGGACAGCAAGAAGAGCTGGACTACTACTACCCTACTGCCGATTTGGTAACAGCACCGGATATCATATTCTTTTGGGTGGCACGTATGGTAATGGCTGGTCACGCATTCAGCCGAAAGAAACCCTTTAAGAATGTCTATTTCACAGGCATAGTACGAGACAAAGAACGCCGCAAAATGTCTAAATCATTAGGCAATAGCCCCGACCCTATCGAGCTCATGGAAAAATACGGTACGGACGGAGTACGTATGGGCTTAATGCTAAGTGCTCCTGCCGGAAATGATATCCTATTTGACGAGACACTCTGTGAGCAGGGCCGAAATTTCTGCAACAAACTTTGGAATTCGTTTAGACTGTTGGACGGTTTGGAAGTTACCGATGTACGCAATGATTATTATACCTCCTACGGGAGCATCATTCACCAGTGGATGGATAGTAAGATTGCTGTAGTAGTATTATCTGTTAATCAGCATTTCGAGGCATTTCGTATTTCTGATGCTCTTATGGAGTTATACAAACTTACGCGAGACGATTTTAGCGGATGGTACTTGGAGATGATCAAACCTACTTATGGTGAGCCTATTCCAATGGAAGACTTAGCAATTGCAAAAGCTAAGTTTGACCAAATTTTAAAGTTACTACATCCTTTTATGCCCTTCATCACCGAAGAGTTATGGCACGCATTGGGTGAGCGAGAAGGACAATTCATCAATCAGCAAGAATGGCCCAAACTGGCTCTTACGGAGACCTCTATCCATTATAATGTTTTCGAACTCATATCGGAAGTACGTGCTAAGCGTAACGAAAACGGCATTTCTCCTAAGGTAGAGGCTAGTTTGGGACTGAATGCCAAGGATGCTAATATATATACCAATGCTCAAGGTGTTATTTCAAAATTGGCCAATGTTGTTACCTTGGAGGGTGCAGCGGATAATGCATTCAAGGCTTTGGTAGGCACTGACGAAGTCGCTATTTCTTTCAAAGACTTCGTACAAAAAGTAGATACAGACGCCATAAATGGTGAAATAAAGCGACTCAAAGGATTCCTGATTGGTATTGAGAAAAAATTAGGTAACGAAAAGTTTATGGCCAATGCCAAGACAGATGTGGTAGCACGAGAAGAACAGAAAAAAGCCGACACCTTGAGTAAAATTGCTAGTTTAAAGCAACAACTCAACAGTTAAATTATTGCTTTTTTGTAGTAATTAGGTACTCATTGATGTAACGTTGTGCGAGGTCTTCGTTGTTTTCTACAAAGTGCCTGTACTGCGAGTAGCAGTCCACATTAAACAGTGAGATAAAGAGGTATGGGGCTAGCATGCCAGCAGCCTCCATCTTACGGGAATATTCTAAGGATGGAATGTCTTCGTGCTTGGTTGCCTCAAGCATTGCTTTCCAGCTTTGTACTTCTAGGTACCTATCATACTCAGACAGGTCTGATGACGATTTCAACATTCCTAGAGCATTGTATCTGTCCTTGCAGTCACCAAGTGCATCCTGATAGTGTTGGAAATGTAAGCGATCATAATAGAAATTATCTCTAAAATTGGTGTCATTTACAACATTGGCTGGGGCCAAGCGTAGCACCCAATTGCGGTCTACATCCAAATCACTATTCTGCTCGGTGAGTAGATTGTGAATTTGTATCAATACGGTTTCCTCGGGATATATAAGCAGACTCTGTTTGGCAACACTGAGTGCTTGTTGTGATTCGCCTTTCTTCTGCAACGCATCCGCTAAGTATTTCACAGGTTCGTTGAGCAAAGGCTGCATTGCCATAGCTTTCCTGAAGTAACTAGCCGCCTGACCGTAATATTCCATAGCAAAATAGCAATCTCCCACATAAAGCAGTGCTTTGTAATTAGAGCTATCTGCTTTGTACGCTTGCTCGTATTTAATGATGGCTTGCTGGTAATTTTTTGCATGAAATTCCTTTTCACCAAGGTTGAATAATGCGATAGATTCTGAACTTATTTCTTCCATTGTAAAATAGCGACTATCTACATACATGGTTCGGAGTAAGGTACTGCTCTTGCTATTATAAGGCACACTACTCGCACTATAATATATCGCATTATAATAGTCATACTTCGGCTTCTGCATAATATATTCTAACTGTGATTTTATGGCGTTTTCATTCGCTTCTCCTCCACCTTCCAATGTGATGTTAGAGTTATATAGCGGTAACATATTTGTCTGATAATTGGCATACATGGATTGATTATACAGTTCCCATAAGTTTTTGCTTAGTGGGTAAGCATTAATCACTTCTTTGGTAAGCATTCCAGCCTTTTCATACTTGCGTTTTTTATAGTACTTCTCTACTTTTTTTATTTTTTTTTGGTTTTCTTTACTCATCTGAGCTACCGCTTGAACACTAAAAAAACAGCAAATAAGTATAACTAAGATGTTTCTCGTACCCGTTAATCTATCAATTGTATACATTCCATCCAAAAATAAGATATTAATAAACCATCACCTTATTTTTGAATCAAATAAATGAAGCACTTTTTTCAGCTTGTACGATTTGTAAAACGCTTAACTACGCCAGAATTTTGGACGTTTGAAACTATTTTCATCACATCTCTATTGATTTTTTTGGCATACGCTTTATACAAGTCGCTCACCATTAAACTCAATAAGCTATTCATTAAATCATTCATAGGCCCATTTATAGGCACTTTTTTTATCTCCCTCTTTCTGCTTCTTATGCAGACTATTTGGAAATACCTAGAAGATTTGGTAGGCAAGGGACTAGAGATAAGTGTGATCTTCGAGTTCATTTTCTACTTTGCTATTCACCTGATACCGATGGCATTACCACTGGCTATATTACTCTCATCCATTATGGTTTTTGGGAATATGGCGGAACGGTATGAGTTAGTAGCGATTAAATCTGCAGGTGTATCACTACTGCGAGCCATGCGTCCTATGTTCGTTATTAGTATATTGATGTCCGTAGGTGCATTTTATACTGCAAATGACCTTATCCCAAAGGCAAATCTGAGTTGGGGAGCATTATTATACGATGTTACTCAGAAAAAACCTGCCATGAATATCGTGGACAACGTGTTCTTCAAGGATATAGACGGGTATGCGATACGAGTAGGCAAAAAACATGATGACAACCAAACTATAGAAGATGTAATCATATATGTTGACGACCGAAAAAACACAGGTAATAATAACATACTTATCGCCAAACGAGGAAAAATGACGGTTAGCGATGATAAACAATTTATGACGTTATATCTGGAAGAGGGTAAACGCTATCAAGAATTGGTAAATGACCCCAATTACAAAAAAACTAGGCCGCATAACACTATGGAATTTGAGACCTATAATCTTACCATAGACCTGAGTGAGCTTGCTTTTAACCGAACGGATAAGGAACGTTTTAGTGAAGATCAGCGAATGATGAATGTAGATGAACTCTCCATACGCATAGATTCGCTTACGCGATATATCACAAAACGACAAAAAAACCTCCACAACTATATAGAACCCTACTTTCATAGTGCCTCAGATACGCTAGAGGTCACAGAAAACTCTGTAGAGGACAGACTAGCAGCGTTACTTAAACAGATAGAAACATCGAGAAAAATTATAAAAGAAGTGAAGATGGAAGAGGCTGTAAGTGCCCCTGGCAATTCAAAATCTTCGCTCCTATCGCGCACTAAACCCGTTCCCTCTGAAATAGATACCGCAACACGCACGCTCAACGAAGAAACCATAGAGAAGGCACTACAAAATGTGAGTAATGTAAAACGCATAAGCAGTAACAACATAGAAGATTCTTCATCTCAACGGGAATTACGAGCCAAATACTTAGTAGAGTGGCACCGAAAATTCACGTTAGCCATTAGTTGTATTCTACTCTTTTTCATAGGAGCTCCACTAGGTGCTATTATCAAAAAAGGAGGCTTTGGATTACCTCTTGTAGTTTCACTTCTTCTTTTTATTCTGTATTATGTACTCGGTATTTTTGGCGAGAAACTGGTAAAACAAGGTGCATTAGAACCGGTAATCGGTATGTGGCTTGGACTTATTGTTTTCTTTCCATTAGCCATATTTTTGACGTATAAATCCAGTAGAGATTCACAATTATTTGATGCGGAAGCCTACAAGCGAATTATTAAAATGCTTACTCCCCGTTGGGCTAAAGGTTACCTTGAAGATAAGTAGTTATGAAAATCCTTCAGATAAGCAATAGAGTTCCGTGGCCACTCAACGAAGGTGGCACTATAGGTATATATAATTACTCGAGAACATACTCAGAGATGGGGCATGCAGTTACGCTGTATTGCCTTGATGGACTAAAACACAATACGCCAATACAAGAAGCTCAGCAAGAACTTAGCAAGTATGCAGCTACACTCATACACCCTATAGATACCGACATAAAGTGGGACGAAGCCTTGAAGCATTTATTAAGTAACAAATCATATAATGTAAGCAGGTTTTACAACAAAACTTTTGAGCAAGAACTAAGAACCCTCTTACAGACCGACACCTTTGATGTTATACAACTCGAAGGAACATTTGTAGGACCGTATCTGCCAGTAGTACAAGCATATCATAAGGGAATATTAGCATTGAGAATGCACAATGTTGAGTTTGAGATATGGGAGCGATTAGCCACCAACGAAAAGAATTTTATAAAAAAAGCATACCTCAAACGATTGGCAAAACAACTAAGAACTTACGAGGGTAATCTCATAAAAAAGGTGGATGTGATAGCCACCGTAACTGACGATGATGCTTACAAATTCAAAGAACTACATCCAGAGGGTAATTATATCACGATACCAGCAGGCATAGATCTTAATGAGTGGACGTATAGCCCTATGAGTTCCCACAATGAATGGTACCATATAGGCTCCATGGAATGGCACGGCAATGTAGATGCGGTGGATTGGTTCTTAAAAAATGTGCATGCTTTGCTAGTAGATAAATTTCAAAACTACCAACTCAACTTGGCAGGAAAAAGCATTAATGCCAGTGAATATGAGGCATTTCCTAATGTTAAGATAAATCCTGATGTTCCTAAAGCGTATGATTTTGTCGCAGAATGCGATGTGTGTGCAGTTCCACTTAGAAGTGGCAGTGGTATTCGGCTAAAGATACTGGAAGCTATGGCAGCTGGAAAATTAGTAATAAGCACTACCATTGGAGCACAAGGAATAGATTATATAGACGGAGAGCATTTGCTAATAGCAGACAAACCAAGTGATTTTGTAGCTATTTATGAAAAACTCCAAAATGGTGAATTAGATGTTGAGCGTATTACGGCAAATGCCCGTAAGCTTATAGAAAATTCATACTCCACGGAGGCTCTTGCATCTAAGCAACTAGCCTATTACATAAATTTGTAAAATACGATTACTAAATTTCATAAATAAAAAAAGGCACCAACTCAAAAGTTGATGCCCCGTTATTTTGTCTTGTAGTATAGACTAGTCTAAATTAAGCTCTTGCACTTTACCATATCCTAATTTATTCAAACCTTCACGAATCTTGTACGCGTGACCTACTACTATAATTACCATATTATCAGGATTTAGCATTTGACTTGCTACCGCATTAATGTCTGATACAGTCATTGCATTAATCATATCAGCTTGTTGCTTCGTATAATCCTTAGGTAAATTATTCTCTACGATACTACTCAAGAAATTAAGTTTATCGAAAGGAGTCTCGTAATCCAACGCTTCACTCAATGTAATCGAACTCTTGGTAAAATCTAATTCTTCTTGAGTGATACCATCCTTAGTAAAAGTATTGATCTCCATCATTAACTCACTAATAACACTATCTGTAGCTTCTTTTTTAATTTCTGAAGAGAATCGGTAAACACCATACTGCTTATTCCCACCAAAGCTAGAGCGTGCACCATATGTGTATCCTTTATCTTCTCTTAGGTTCAGGTTTATTCTACTATTAAATGCTCCACCTAGCGAGAAGTTCATTACACCTGCCTTAAAGTAGTCACCATTATAATCATACTTAGGACCCGGGTGACCAGCATAAACGGTGCTTTGAGAAGCGTAAGGCTTATCTACCAAATACACTGTAGTTTTCTCCGGCATTTTCAGCTCTGGCATTTGTGGTATCACCACATTCGTATTTTCCCATTCTTTCAAGAAAGAAAGTTTACTGATTGCATCCTCTTTAGTAATATCTCCCGAAACTACGAGTGTACTGATATTTGGTGAGTAATAGCTGTTGTAAAAAGATTTAACATCATCTAAATCAATCTTACTCAATGATTTGTAATTACCATAATAGTATTCCTCTAAAATGGTACCTTCATACATAATCTTGCCCCAAGCTTTGTTAGCCATTACTGACGGATTGCTTTTTTGCTGTTTAAGACCTTCCAATATTTGCTCTTTTATCCGTTTAAAATCTTTTTCATCAAAACGTGGAGCAAATAAAGCGTCTTTGAGTAATGCTAATGTTTCATCTACTTTATCAGCCAAACAGCTTACAAAGACCGATGAGTTCATCGTACCACTATTGAAGCTTATTCTACTTCCCAATTTATCCAATTCTCGTGAAAACTCTTCAGTAGTGAGCTTTTCGGTACCCTCTCCCATCATAGATGCAACCATCATCGCTGTACCTGTAGCCACTTTTTTGTTGGCTTCTAATAAATGACCACCTTCCATATCAATATAGAAATATACCAAAGGAGCCTCGCTACTTTCGTTACCGATTATTTTTAGACCATTATCAAACTGCTCTTGGTAAAAATCAGGCACAGTAAATGCCTTAGCACTTGGTTTAGTAGGACGTACACTTCGATCAAAATCATCCTTAGGAGCTACATATGCAAGTCCTTGGTACTGCTTATCCACTGTTTTAGGTTCAGCAGCATGTGGGTTTATACTTTTGGGTGTATCGTCGTCCTCATCTTTTTTCTCTTCTCTGTCTACACGTAGGATAACCGCTTTCTTGTTTTTGAGATACTTAGTGTATACACGCTTTATGTCTTCTTTAGTTACAGCATTGTAACGGTCTATGTCGTTTTGTAAGTTATACCCACTACCTTTCATCATAGTGTAGTGACTCAACACTTCTGATTTACCGTTTATACTATTCAAAGCTCCGTAAGTAGAAGCCAGCACTTGTGCTTTTGTGATTTCCAAATCTTCATCCGTAACACCACGAGTTTCAAATTCTGCAATGGCTGCACGTATTTTATCCTCTATGTCTTTAAAGCTTAATCCTCCTGCAAATTCAGGTTTGGTCACTACTTGTACACCCATCATACCCGCTAATTCTAATGTAGAGTGAAAGGAATTTGCTTGAAGAGCTAATTCTTCTTTGGTCAAGTTCTTATACAAAATAGAGTTATTACCACCGCCGATGATTTCGGCTAAAATATCAAGAGCTGCTTCATCTCTATGAAACTCTGGCACCGTAGGAAAAGCAAACATGGTAAGCGGAGCAAAAATATTATCCGTTGTGTTTACATATTGATCCATGGAAAGTTGAGGTTTCTTTGGATACATTTTTTTCACCTCAGGACATTTCTGAATTCCAGAGAAGTACTTTTCCGCCCATACTTTTACCTCCTCAGGATTTACATCCCCCGAAACAACAAGGGTTGCATTATTAGGACCGTACCATCTTAGGAAGAAATTTCTTAAATCATCATACGTAGCAATATCCAAATCATCTACAAAACCTATTGGAGTCCATTCATAGGCGTGATTAGCAAAGAGTGTCTTGAAAAGGATCTCATTCACCATACCGTAAGGTTGGTTATCATAACGCTGTCTTTTCTCGTTTTTAACTGCGTCACGTTGTGTTTCAAATTTTTTCTGCGTGAAACCTTCTAGGTGCGTACCCATTCTATCAGCCTCTAGCCAAAGTAGCGTCTCTGTCATATTAGAAGGTGCTGTTTGGTGATATACGGTTTTATCAAAAGACGTGTAGGCATTATTTGTTCCACCGGCTTCTCCTATTATCTTAAAATGCTCCTCATCAGCTACATTTTTAGAGCCTTGAAACATCATATGCTCAAAGAAGTGAGCAAATCCGCTATTTCTAACACTCTCTCTGGCACTACCAACGTGATAGGCTACTTGTACGTGAACAATAGGATCCGAATGATCCTCGTGAATAATCAGCGTAAGATCGTTATTCGGTAATTTGTACTTTTGGTAAGGTATTATCACCTTCCCGTCATTAGGGTTCACCGTTTCTACAAGTTCCCAAGTGCCTTGTGCCGCACATAGGTAGCCTGCAATAATTAGGTTGAATAGTATAATTGCTTTTTTCATTCTTTAATATTATGAATTGCAAAAAAAAGGCACTTAGCTCAAATGCAAAGGCCATATCGATTAAATATCGGAAAGATGGGTTATAATAGTCCAATTACCTAAAGATTGAGGCCAGATACGGCTGCCTTATTTTTCATAATTGTACCTCAATAGAATTACCGACGTACAAAGTTGGCAATGCAAATCTGCTGCTTTTCTTTAAAGGGTATACGAAACTAAAGTCTTTGATCATTTGTAAAGAACAAAGCACGACTTGCTCTTGGTTGGAATATATACTTGTATTACGTAGATAATGTCACGGACTTAAGTTAGACATTGGAGAACCTAATACTTCGCCATTTTGTCTTCTATGACATAGTGATACATTAGAGCCGTTAGAAAGGGTGCTATAAGAGCATCCTCTTTCAGCAATTCCCCGTTATTCATTTTTAGGAGTATGGCAACATCTGCACCTACTACAAAAGCTTTGTTTAAAAAAAATTATCTTTAATAGGCTGATTCAGTATAAAACCATTTATAACTCATGTGTTGATTTCCCAATTGCGAGATAACGTACGCTGATATGCTAATCTTACTGAATGCGTAAGGGCACTTTCAAAGGAGAATACTTTATCATTAAGCAGGTTTACATTATAGTCTGTAAAGTTCTGATTAACTGCAATCCCGTGTTTACTTGATGTAGATTGTGCATTCATCAAAGACACACAAGTAAACATTATAAGCACGCTACTAAATTGCCTTAGAGAACAACTATAAAACCAGTTATTGTGATGTTATTCAAGTGTAGATAGAAGTTGTTTAAAAGTGCAGATGCAAGTGACTCAGCGATATTTTATTCTACTGTTACGGTGATGGACTTAGCCCATGATTTGCCATATGAAACGTGCATACCATCAGCAAACTGTAAAGTTAGTTTATACGTTCCAGGATCTAACGACACTGTATCATTGGTTTGACCTCCTCCATAATGAATATGTCTGGGATCTGCTACGATTACTGTCCCCTCTGGGGCAAAATCGTCATTAACTAAAAGGTGATGATGACCGTATCCTTCCCTAGGTGCTCCTTTGGGCTCAACTTCCATTCCTACTACGCCCATTTCCAATAAAAAAGGAGAACTCAATGTTGCTCCATCTTCAATGTTCAAAAATGATACACCATTGTCCTCAGCCTCCGTAATAGATGAGCTGCAAGCTGCAAATAAAAATGCGATTGCTGTTATTGTTAGAACTCTAAACATGTTTGCAAAGATAATTATTATTTCGCGTCTGGATTCACGTTTTTTTTTGAAAGCTTTATACCCAATTATTTAAGACAAAACAATTATACAAATCCGCGAATCTAGTAACCAAGAATTCCAAACACTATTTTGTTTATAATAGGCTATAAATAATGCCCATCAGGAGAAGAATCATTACTATCGGGGTGAAAGATAGTACTCACCTCAACTTTACTCGGCACAGGCCTCTTGTCCTTTCTTTGTTTCAAGACAACACTATATAAAAAAGGCTCATCCGTAGATGAACCTTTACTCTCTGGGTGGAAGATGGGGCTCGAACCCACGACCCCCGGTACCACAAACCGGTGCTCTAACCAACTGAGCTACAACCACCATAATGAATCACTAAATAAGATGTAAAACACGTGTATGCATCTTATTTAGGCTCTAAACCCTCGCACAAGCGAATTGCCTCGTTTCAGCGGGTGCAAATATATAATTACAATTTCTATAACGAATACAACAGAGAACATTATTTCAAAAAAAATACACGTTATATATTCCTTAATAGAATGTGGGCAATTACAATACTAAAATTGATGTTTCGGGTGTTATTTTGAAAGGTCTTATTACATAATGAACAAACTGAAACATATCATAACGCTGGTTACCGTGTTTTTTTGCCTTAGCATTAACACTTTTGCCCAAGTTACTCGTGCATATACTCAAGATGTTACACTTTTTGAAGACGCTAAGATGCTATATATCAAAAAGCAATACGTACCTGCCATCACTGAGTTTGAAACTTTCCTAAAAACTAGTCCTGGACCTAATTTCACATTTGAAGCCAATGCGTATATAGGTTTATCGAGGTTGAAACTAGATAAGCGAAACGCCAATAGATACCTGACCCAGCTCATACGTAACGAGCCAGAGCACAAGCTGAATACTGAAATCACCTACGAATTAGGATTGTACTACTTCAATAAAGGTAAGCATGCGAAATCGCTCAAGTATTTTGAGCAAATTGCTGAAACTGATGTAACCAAAGCTCAAGGAGAAGAGCTTGCATTCAAAAAGGGCTATGCTTACTTCAAGAACAAAGAATATACTAAAGCAAAATTTGAGTTTAAGAAGATAATGAATGGCTCAGGTCAATATGCTACAGAAGCTAACTATTACTACGGGTACCAATGTTATGTATTGAAAGACTATGCTTGTGCAATAGCAACTTTCAATAAAATAGGCGATAAAGGCCCACAGACTATGAAGCTATACCTTGCTCAGATATACTATGAGCAGGAAGAGTACGAAAAAGCTTTTGACATCGTAAAAAATGTGAGGCTTAAAAAGAAAGCGAATGAGGTAGAATTACTGACTGGAAAAATACAATATCAATTAGGTAATAAGAGCGTAGCACTGCGTCATTTCGATAACTACGCTGGTGATGTAAGTAAACTATTCCCTGACGAAATATACCAATTTGCCAATGCTAATTTTGAAGCAGGAAATCTCAAAAGATCTACAGAGTATTTCGTATTAGTCGCCAAACAAGATAATGCTATAGGCCAAGCGGCAAATTACCACTTGGGGGTTTCCGACGTGCAAACAAACCGTAAGGAGCGAGCCTTAAATGCCTTTGCTGAAGCTAAACGTAAAAATTACGACCCAAAAATAAGCGAAATTGCAGCTTACAATTACGCCAAACTAGCAGCTGAGCTTCAGAAAAACAACCTGGCTATCAATGCAATAAAGGAGTTTTTGACTGTGTATCCTAGATCGGAGTACGCAAATAGTGCTAAGACGATGATGGCAGACATCTTTTTGAGCACCAAAAATTACAAGGCCGCAATAGCCCTCTTAGAAGAGATTGGAAACCTAAACAACGAATCCAAATTAGTATATCAAGAATTGACTTTTCACAGAGGTGAAGAATTATACTTGAACAAGCAATATCAAGATGCAGACGTGTTTTTCAAAAAATCACTAAAATATCCTAAAGACCCAGTCTTGGAGTCTCAGGCCTATTTTTGGAGAGCGGAGATAGCTTATAAGGTAAGTGATAATAATGAGAGTATAAATCTGATGAATAGATTTATGAGTAGTGCAAGTAGTAACCGCAGTAAGAATAAAACCTATGGCTACTATGCTATGGGGTACAACTATTTACAGAAAAAGGATTACCCTAAAGCTCAAAATTATTTTGCCAAATTTGAGCAGTATGAAAAATACACGGCTGAGAATCGCACCTTGTATATAGATAATATGCAACGTCTTGCAGATTGCTACTTCTTAAACGGGCAATATTCTCCTGCCATAAAAGCGTATGATTTTGTGATAAAAAAAGACTACAAAAATGGAGATTACGCTATCTACCAGCAAGGGATGTTGTATGGATTACAAGAACGACGTGCGGAGAAAATCAATGTTCTAAAAAAAATACCCCAAGATTTTAAAACAAGTATTTACGTAGATGACGCTTTGTTTGAAACAGCACGTGAGTATTTAACCTTAGGTAATTTCAGTACAGCAGAGAGCATATTTAATTTAATCATATCTCAGCACGACTACTCGCCTTACCTTCCGGAGAGCTACTTAAAACTAGGATTATTGAGCCACTACCAAAGTAAGGACGCCGCCGCATTACGCTACTATAAAACGGTAGTGGAACGGTTCCCGAAAACAAAGGAAGCCAATGAAGCACTTTCTTTTATAGAAATCATTTATACAAATCAGGGTACCCCACAAAAATATTTTGAATATGCGGCAAACGTGCCGGGTGCAGGAGTGAGTTTATCATACCAAGATAGCGTATTGTATGAACAAGCCATTCGCACTTATAATGCAGAAAATTATGTAGGGGCAAGCAGAGAATTGGGAGCCTACATAGATAAATTTGGCAATAATGGCTACTTCATTATACCTGCTAACTATTTCAAGGCGGAGTGCGACTATTACACCGACAAGGTTGACATAGCACTTACTCATTACGATTATGTGGCCACACAAGGAACCAATGATTATACTGAGAAGTCGCTTATTAAACTAGCAAGTACATTCTTTTACCGTAAAAACTATCTGAAAGCTCTTGGTTACTATGAGCGACTTGAGCCACTTGCATCTAAAAAAACCACTTTCATAAGTGCCACTCAGGGCCAGATGAGATGTCATAACATGCTTGAATCTTATGATAAAGCGAAGAAAAAAGCGGTGGAATTATTACCAATGAAAGATGTACCTACGGATGATCTGGTGGAAGCACACATGTTACTTGGCAATATTGAATTACGTAAAGCCAAACTACGCACCGCTAAATATCACTACGACTTTGTAGTAGATAATAGCCGCAATGAAATTACTGCGGAAGCACTATACCGCCGAGCAGACATCAACTTTCAATTAGGCGATCTAGATTCTACCCGATCCGATGTATATACCCTATCGGATGATTACTCGGCTTATGATTTCTGGGTAGTAAAAGGATTCATCCTATTAAGTGATGTGTATGTGCAGGAGGAAGATTTATTCCAGGCCAAGGCAACCTTACAAAGTATCATAGATAATTACGAGAATGAGGAAGACGGCCTACTAGATATCTGTCGAAATAAAATCGCAGATATAGAGCGTATGGAATCTACTGATGAAAAGGCAGAAAAGGATGAAGAGTAAGGTGATTTAAGATAAAAAGAATCTTTTTAAAATTAAAATTACGGCATTAACAGAGTATACTTATATTTGCACCCCCGTAAGGGGAAGTAGATAAGTAACTATATAAACAAAAACTTGGTATATGGCCTCGTAGCTCAGCTGAATAGAGCACTTGATTACGGCTCAAGAGGTCTCAGGTTTGAATCCTGACGAGGTCACAATTATACCAAAAAAAATCCCGTAAACCAATGGTTTACGGGATTTTTTTTGCCTTGGGCTAAACATAGGGTAAAACGAAGGCAGGCAACCTTTGCACATCACTTCATTTCAAAAAATTATATTCGTAGCTCAATTTTGAAATTATTAAAATTCGCATCCATAGACGTAGGGTCCAATGCAGTCCGGTTATTGTTTACCAATGTTTTTGAAACAGAGAATGGACCCGTTTTCAGAAAGTTATCACTTGTACGGGTTCCTATCCGATTGGGAGAAGATGCGTTCATAAAAGGCCGTATCACCGAAGAGAAAACCGACCAATTGGTTCGCACTATGCGTTCGTTTAAGCATCTTATGAATGTGCATCAAGTACTGGATTATAGAGCATACGCCACAAGTGCGATGCGTGAGGCAAGTAATGCTAAGTATATTATTGAAGAGATAAAGCACTATGCTGACTTAGACTTAGAAATAGTATCTGGTGATCAAGAGGCGGACACTATATCATTCGAGAACCTACCTGGTTATATTCCGCGTTTTGATGAAATTGTGTTTGTAGATGTAGGTGGGGGAAGTACGGAATTGACCTACTTAAAGGATGGACAAAAGACCGCAGCACGCTCATTCAAAATAGGAACCATAAGACTACTACACAACAACGTTAACACACAACTGTGGGACGACATACAACTGTGGTTTGGCGAACTAGGTATTACCCACAAGCAAATCCCTATTCTGGGTTCTGGCGGAAATATCAATAAACTTCTTAAAATGCTGAGAAAGCAACAAGGAGATTATTTTATAGATATTATGGCTCTAGCGTCCTTCAAAAAAGAGCTTGAAGCCGTAGATTATGACGAGCGTATCGCCAAATTTGTACTTAACCCAGATAGAGCAGACGTGATAATTCCTGCCGCTCAAATCTTCCTGAATATTGCTGGTTATCTAGACACTCAAAAAATCTACATCCCTAAGGTTGGGCTATCTGACGGTATTGCACGAGCACTCTATAAAAAACATAAAAACCAGTAAACTGTGTTTATCCTGCGACGGACTTATCATTTTTAAACAACACATCCCCTCTCCTATGAATAGCGACTATTCTAATGCTGAGGTGCTGCAAGGAAGTTCAAAAAAAAACATACCGATTCGTACCTAATACCAACCTAAGTTTGAATTTTATTAACTTAGACGATTGAACAAGAGAATGACGCATATATCTCGTTTCTTTCAGAATCTTACATCGTTAGAAAAAATGACCATAACTAGAACTATGCTAATTTTTTCTGCCTTGTAAGCTTAGAAAATATTCCAAGATATTTATACGACATTCTATCATTCATTCGGTATAAGAAGAACTTCTAATCCTGTTTTCAAACTCATCATGCTTATCGCCGTTAGCAGGTATTGGAGGCTTCAAAAAATCCTCTATCGTTACAATTGTATTCAACAATCCCCTTTTGACTGATTTGATGATTTTATCTTTCATTTTTTTGAGTTTGGAAGGTTTCTTTCTGTTCGGCTTTCTGTCTGATGACGGGTAGCTTGATGGACGCTCTTCTCGTTGTTTAATATCCGTAAAATCGTCTACGTCTAAATCTATCATAAAATAGTGAAAAGCTTGTTTCAGCCTCTCCCATTGTTGAGCTAATGATCTGTTTCCATAAAAATTTTCTCCTTCGATTAATGCATCGATAACCGCATTGATAGTGGCTATAGCCTCATACAAAAAATACTGTTCTACTGTGATTTGTGCTCTCATTTACTTAATTATTTAAAAAAAAAATGCTTTACTTATATCCTAATGATTGGGCAATATTATTATCCAATCATACTGATAAACAACATATTAAGTTAAAAATTAAGCACTTAATTTAGCTGAAAACACCTTAAGTGAAATCAAGTTAATTTCTTAATTTTACTTAACAAAAAGCTTAATACAGCTATATTTGCAATGCATTGTTACTCAGCAGCAACATACCTTTACAGCAACTTGTAGCCGAATTTGTGTCACAATCTGTGGTACAAGCCTCGGAGGTAATATGTATCGCTATACTTCCCGATGACACCACCCATATTCAAACTCAAAACGGAATTTATGAAGAAGCCGTTCCTCACTCGTTGCACACCTTTTTGCAGAACAATACTACAGGATGGTATGCCCTAGATGAGACACCATTTAATGCAACGCCTAAGTTAGGGCAGTCTAAATTGGAAGCCGAACTTGATAGAGACATTCTATTCATAAAAAACTTAAAAGCGTCTTCTGGTCAACTCTATCTTTTTGTGAAGATTAAACCCTTTGGACTTCATAAAGAGAAGTATCTCCTAGCTAACGAGAAAATCCTTTTTGAACGAACCATAAGAGGTTTTGTGGAATCGCTTACCCAAATTCAAACTACGGATAAGGAAATTATGGAGCGACTAGCTAAGGGAAATAATTTGGCTAATGATGAAATAATAAAAACAAAGAAGCAACTTGCCGAACAGACGGAAAACTTCCAACTGGCCATAAGCCAATTTACCGAACTAGTGCTAAACGAATTACAAGCCAAATACAAAATAGAAATAAGAATGAGCAGGGCATTTTCAGATGAACTGAAGGATTACTCCAACTCGTTTTATCATCTAAAGGCTAATCTTGAGCAACACATAGAAATAGCTGTAAACATGGCTTTACTAAGTGGCGATACCGAAATAGTACTTACGTCAAACCACCTAACCGACCTCAAAGCCAGTAAAGCTAAAACCTATAGTACTGAAACCGAGGGTCTAAACCTAGGACGATACACAAAAACATATGTGCTACTAGATAGGTATGAAGAAGCTGCAAATATTACTAAAGAGAAGAGCTTAAACGTCATAGGCAAAAACATAGGAGCCAATTGCACACCACCGGTGAGTAATGCCAGTATTACAGATGCACTTAATAAACACGCCAGAAAAATCGTAGAACTCTTTGATAGGTACCCAAAACGATGGCCCATTATTCGTAGAGAATTCCGCTCAGTAGCCAATATCATTGAAAAAGAAAGCAAACGCCAACAACGTAGTGCATAAGATTCCTGCATAGAAATCCGACGATTCTCGTTTTGTTACTTTTATGGCAAGAAACTGTTTCACCACAATTTGGAAACATATAGAAAGTCAATCAAGTAGCTTTTGTACATTCGCTGCTCAACGCAAATTATCGTAATGAGAATAAACGGCCACTCCCACTTACTGCCCAACCCAGAACAGATTCCTCAGTTTATGAAGGACAAAGAGATCTTTTGGATAGACAATGATCGAAAGTTTATGCGTCAAAAAAATTGGGCTAGACCTATTACCGCTGAGAGTTTTTTTCTAGATGAAAAGCTCACGTGGATGGACGATAATAATATAGATCACGCCGTTGTTCTCAACCTATCTCAACTCTATGGCAACGGCCTTACGCTCAAGGATATGAAACAAGCCTTGAGATTCCAAAATGATTTTAACGCACAAGTGCAGGCAGAAAATCCCAAACGCTTTACGACGGGATTTGTAGTTCATGCTGGTTTCATAGATGGAGCATTATGGGAAATAGAACGGTGTGTGGAGAAACTGGGGCTGCAGGTGCTGTGTCTGCCTACTCATTATCTAGATACTGCCGGAAATTGGAAAGGTATTTTCAATGCGGAAACTGAACCTATATTAGAACTGGCAAACAAGTATAACCTCGCCATAGAGGTACACCCTTACGATGGCGAAAAATTCATAAAACTCGAAAATATTTCGTGGCGTTTTCACCTGATATGGATGCTTGCACAGTGTGCAGACTCCTATCATTTTTACACCCTCAATGGATATTACGAGAAGTACCCCAACATAAGAACCTGTTTTGCACACGGTGGTCAGCTGAATCACATTAACATAGGACGACGAACGCAAGGTTTTGACGGAAGGCCTGATTTATTTGAAGGGCAGACACGACCACGTAAGGCCGTGGGACATCCCAATATCTTTTTTGACACTTTGGTGCATGATACGATCTCTTTTGAGGTGATGCTCAAACGTCAGCAAAATACGAATCAAATTATAATGGGACTGGATGATCCTTATCCCCTTGGTGAGATGGAGAGTGATGCTCAAAGCAGTTATCCTGGTAAATTATTGGATCTCGTATTAGAAGAAAAACTTATTACACAGCAGCAGCATAGTGAAATATGGGAGAAGAACGTAGTACGTTGGTTGTGTGGTGAAGATGGTTCTCAATTTTATAATCGGATAAAATAACGTAGTTCAGATTTTATTAATTTGCAGCATACCCATAAAACGAACACAGAGTAAATGCAGAAAAAGAACATCGCAATAGTATATGGTGGGAAATCTACAGAGCACGAAGTATCTATACGTTCTGCTCGTAATATCGCCAAAGCAATAGATAGGAATAAATACAATCTACTACTTATCGCCATAGGCAAAAATGGGGTGTGGTATAGCAAAACAGAGGAAGAACTGGCCAAAGAAAATATCGTAAAAATAACACCTAATTCTTTAGCACTGAAACCGGGGAATACCGAACCAATCATCAATACGTATACAAACGTATCACTCGGAAAAATAGACGCCATATTTCCGATAGTGCACGGTACGGGTGGAGAAGACGGTACATTACAAGGCTTGCTCAAATCCATTGGAATCCCGTTTGTAGGACCCGGCGTAATAGGTTCGTCCTTATGCATAGATAAGGAAGTAGCCAAACGCGTATTAAACGAGGCAGGTATAGCAAATAGTAGATTTTTATCCTACCTCAAAAGCGAATGCAATCTAATTACTTATGAAAAAGCCTTAGCCTCACTCGGAGTGCCGATGTATATCAAGCCGCCCAATTTGGGCTCATCGGTAGGTATAAGCAAAGTGACAACCAAGCGAGAGTTTGAAACAGCCATTGACAATGCATTTAAGTATGACCGAAAGGTGCTGATAGAACAGAATATAGTTGGTCGTGAGATAGAATGTGCGGTATTGGGCAATCAAGAAATAGAAGCATCGCCTTTAGGTGAAGTAGTCACTGTAGGTGAGCAACATACATTTTATTCATACGCAGCTAAGTATACTGATGCTAATGGATCTGTGACGGTAATCCCTGCCAAATTAGACGCAAATTTGCAAAGTGAAATACAACACATTGCCATAAAAACATATAAGGCACTTTGTTGTGAAGGAATGGCTAGAGTAGATGTATTTGTCACGGAAAGCAATGAAATAATTGTAAATGAGGTGAATACCCTACCTGGATTTACAGACATCAGTATGTATCCTAAACTTTGGGAAGCAGGCGGCATCTCCTACTCCGATTTGATATCGCGACTCATCGATTTAGCCTTAGAGCGAGGTGAAGAAGAGGATAAAATGCAGACGAGTGTTTAATGATTGATTGAGTTCAGAATGATTGGAAGTAGTGAAAAATCAGCGGTTATCAGCTAAATCAGTGTCATCAGCGTTCTAATTTTGCTATCGTATCTATTATTCTGTTATTCCATCATTCAGTAAATGCTAAAGCACCTCATCACCAAACCCAACAATAAACAAACGATTAATGAAATCATAGATTTTATAGGGGATAGTCCTGAGCGATTTGCGGAGTTGATAGAGTATTTTGTAAATGGGACTAGTCGTGTTTCTCAAACTACCAGTTGGGCATTGGGCCATGTTGGCAAGCAAAAGCCTCATCTTATTGCTCCTTATCACACAACCCTCGTACAGCAGTTAGGTGACAAATCTAAACACGGTGCCATACGCCGAAACATTGTACGCATATACCAAACGTGCCCCATACCCGACGATATCGCAGGTGTGCTTTATGATACTTGCATAGCCTTTATGCTAGACCCAAAGGAGGCCATCGCAATCAAGGCATTTAGTATGACTGTATGTGAACAAATCGCGGTAAAATACCCTGAACTCATTCCTGAATTGATAGATGCTATAGAAAGTATTATACCTACAGGAAGCAATGGGGTAAAAAACAGAGGTAGACACACCCTAAAGCGATTGACAAAAAAATGCCCCGCTAAGCGAGGCATCTTGAGTTTAATATTGAATCTAATAAGGGGTTTAAGTAAAATCCAACGTGAAACGAAATAACAAGCTGTTATAGCTCATTCACCTCATCGAAAAAGTCTTTTTCAAATGCCCCATTCTTAGGTTGTAACTCACCAAAAAGGAGAAGGATTAGGTCAATCAATGCCCAGATACCAAAAAAACTTAGTGTTAACACCTGTATAATACCTATAAACGTATACCCAAGATAAAATCGATGAACCCCAATTACGCCTAAAAAGAAACATAAAAGAACCGCAACTATGGCACTTTTACTGCCCCCATTTACACTTTGTTTTTCTATTTTTTTTAAGTCTGTCTTGTTTACGCTTGATTTTTTTTAGCTCTTTAGCTGAAGGTGTATAAGCAGCTTTGGAAATAATAGGATTAGTGTTTACAAAAGGCTTATTAGCGTGATTCAACTTTGGCTCGATTTGCTTGGTTACCACAGAAGAGCGTTCATTTTGATCAATGGCAACTTTTGTTTTCAGTTCGGATTGATTGCTTTTAGTTTTTGTCGATTCCTGCTCAAGGTCTTTTACTACAATAGTCGGGGACTGTGATTTGAGCAGTTTAGGATACTTCTTTGTACTATACGGTTGTGCAGCAAAACTGGCAATAGAATTGGTCAAAAAGGTAATTGTAAATAAAAAAGTTTTTGAATTTTTCATATGATTATGTAATTAAATTTTACTATAAAAATACTACAAAGAGTAAGCCAAAGCAGCTCTAAAGTCCATATTTCTGTATTTTACGTCATTCGATTGTTTATATGTTACTTTTTTTTGACCAACATACTGTACAATACTGATTAAAATTGCAATCATTTTATGTATCAAAATATGCAAAAACATAAAGAGCTGAGCATTGTCTCTTTTCTATTCCTAATTTCAGCTTGTGTTCCTTCCAAGAAATTTGAAGAATTACAGGTCAAATATGATTTACTTAATGCAGATTACAGTGAGCTCCAAACATTAAAAGAGTATTGTGATAATCAACTGGCTCTGAATACAGCTAAATACAACACACTAGAGAGCGAGTACGAAAAGGCGGAGCAAGCCTATGCAGAACTGAAAAATCAGTATAAAAAATCAAAAGCAAGCTATGCTATTTTAGACCAGAATTACAAAGAGCTAGTCATAAAAAATGAAAATACAAATAACGAATTAGCATACCGACTACAAGAGCTGGATACTCTAAAGAGTAAGTTGGAAGGTCAATTATTTGCAAATGAAACAGAGTTACTGGCACAAGACACAAAAGCCAAACAACTAAAAGAAAAATTAGACTTGTTGGCGGCAGACCTAAAGGAGCGAGAACACCGAGTGAATGAGCTTGAATATCGTTTAAAGATGCAAGAACGTGCTGTTGCAAACCTAAAAAACAAGCTTACCGAATCACTCAAAGGTTATGAGAATAGCGGTATTACCGTAGTAGAGAAAGACGGGAAAATATATGTTTCATTAGACAATAGCCTATTATTCGAATCTGGTAAAATTGATATTGACAAGAAAGGTAAAATAGCTCTTCTAGAAGTAGCAGAAAGCTTGAGAGGTCTCACAGATTTCGACATTATGGTAGAAGGACATACGGATAATCAGGCTATGCGTTCATCTACAATAAAGGATAACTGGGATCTCAGCGTACTGAGGGCTACTTCGGTGGTAAGATACCTTACCACCGAAGGCAACATCAGCCCACTCAAAATTATACCTAGCGGACGAAGTAAATACCTCCCTGTAAATATCGAAGAAACCAAAGAGGCGTATGCACAGAACCGTAGAATAGAAATAATTTTAAGTCCTAAGTTGGAGCAACTGATGAAGATACTTCGCTAATCATAACTCAGATATCAACCCCCTACTTCTTCTGACCTAACAAATACGCCTTATGAAAAGCCTCTAAATTTCCGTCCATTACGGCTTGTACATTGCTCGTCTCCTCACCGGTACGTACGTCTTTTACCAGTTTGTAAGGGTGCATCACGTAGTTACGTATTTGGCTTCCCCATTCTATTTTCATCTTACCGTTTTCTATCTCGGCACGAGCATCGGTTTGCTTACGCAGTTCTATATCATACAATTGTGATTTTAGCATTTTCATGGCTTCCTCCTTATTGGCAAGCTGCGAACGGGCTTGGGAGCATACTACCATAATGCCCGTAGGCTTGTGTGTAAGTTGCACCTTGGTTTCTACTTTGTTTACATTTTGGCCCCCAGCACCACCACTACGTGAGGTCTGCATATCTATCTCACCCCAGTTG
Organism: Bacteroidota bacterium; assembly: GCA_018700895.1. GTDB lineage: Bacteria > Bacteroidota > Bacteroidia > NS11-12g > UBA9320 > UBA9320. The sequence goes on along the minus strand of JABIUV010000003.1, from coordinate 8,769 downwards.
AGCTCTATCTCTATACTATCATCTACTACTGGGTAAATGTATGCTGAAGCAAAAGAGGTATGACGTCTATTGCTGCTATCAAATGGGCTTATACGCACCAGTCGGTGCACACCATTATCTCCCTTCAAATATCCGAAAGCGAAATTGCCACTAATCTGTATACTGATGGATTTTATACCCGCTACGTCGCCATCTACTTGCTCTATCACTTCCGCTTTGAACCCATTATTCTGTGCCCACATAATGTACATGCGGCTCAGCATACTAGCCCAGTCATTACTTTCCGTACCACCGGCACCTGCATTTATTTCAAGTATGGCATCTAGTTGGTCTTCCTCACCACTTAGCATATTTTTAAACTCAAGGTCTTCGAGTTTTTGGAGGGTCTCTTGGTACTTAGTCTCTATTTCCTCGTCTACATCCTCCCCCATTTCTTTGAACTCTAGGAGTACTTCTATCTCCTCCACACCAGCATTTACCGCTGCCCAAGCATCCGTCCAAATTTTCTTTTTCTTAATGTTTTTGAGATGAAGTTCTGCTTTTTTGGGGTCATCCCAAAAACTAGGGTCGTGGGTTTGCTGCTCCTCGTCTTCTATGAGAGCCAAATTCTTAGCCAAGTCAAAGATAGTCCGCCAGTTTTGCTGTGCGGCCTTTTATGTCGTTAAACTGATCTGATGTCATTGCGATGGCGAAGGTAATACACCGTAAGTATTCACTACAAAAAAAAATGCCAACCGATTTCTCGATTGACGTTAAATATTTTGAGAATGAGAAGTCTACTTTTCTCCAAATAGATAAGATACGCCTATGTATCCCATCATATTCTTGTTGCGAAAGCGGTCATTAGAATCGTAACCTATTGCCGCATTAGTGGTGTACTCTGTAAATACTAATCCTGCTCCAGCATCTATTCCAAATCTATTGGTTAAATTATACGATAAACTAAGCGTAGAGTTCAAACTTCCTATATTGTTATCACCAATCAGTAAAACATTCACCGCTATTGGTGATGCGTTTACACTCGAAACATTTGGCACTCCTAAATCCCTTGAAGCCTTTCCAGGAAAATATTGCGTATTATTCTGCTCACTTCCAAAACTTACTCCTACCACATCTATATCAAAACTTACTGAAAGTTTCTCTGTAATGTCATACCCCAATCTCACGTATAGATTAGCAAAATTGTTTTGAACACTATTGAAGGTTAGGGTGTCTACTTGGTCATCATTCACCGTATATTTGGCTGGTGCTGTGATATATTCCAAATCATTTCCGCTGAATACATTAAGCCGTATTCCTGGATTAATGTAAAATTTCTTACTAATGACATTAAACTCACGTTCAGCACCAACGCTAAACATAGTTGCTACTGAACCTACAGAAGCTCCAGCATTCACCCGGTACTGAGCATAAGAACCAAAAGCACTACCTATTATGAGTGCAATCATTACTACTTGTTTCATCTTTTTATTGTTTGTTAATTAGGGTAGAAAACGGTCCTAATTAAAATCCTTACAGTTTTTGGAGCAAAAAAAAAGAGCTTATTAAAGCTCTCCTTTTATCTTATCTCTTATCTCTTGAATTTCTTCCCTATTTGCAGGTCGATCTACTTTGAGCATTAACTCAAGTAAATACTCCATATCGGTCATATCCCCTATTTCTTCTTCGGCTACGTAGCCTAAGTCAAAGTTGCCTTTATCGGCGATATACTCACTAGTAAGTCGACAAATTTTCACTACGGTAGGGTCTTCTTCCTCAAGTGCCATAGTTCTTATCTCTTGCAATTGCGATATTACCTTATCTGCGTCAAACGCTTTTGCCGCATCTTTCATTAGATTATTTATAGCTAAATTAGCTTTTGCTTCCCTCATTTTGTTAAACTTTGCAGCGAAAATAATTTTTAAATTGTTAATAGATTAAATGCTAGCAGAAATAATCACAATCGGAGACGAAATATTAATTGGTCAGACCGTAGACACCAACTCTGCCTGGCTTGGTCATCACCTCAACGAGTATGGTGTAGAGGTGATACAAATCACATCCATTAATGATAAGAAAGAGAACATAGTAGCCGCACTACAAGCAGCCGAAAAACGAGCCGATGTGATACTAATAACGGGTGGCCTAGGCCCCACCAAAGATGATATCACAAAAAAAGTGCTTGCAGAATACTTTAATGCACAACTAGTTACAGACCAAGGAGCCTTAGAAAACATCAAAGATATTTTTCATAGAAGGGGAAGAGAAGTGCTGCAGGTAAATGTAGACCAAGCATTGGTACCTGATAATTGTGAGGTGATACTCAATACTAAGGGTACGGCTCCTGGCATGTCCTTTGAGCAAAATGGCAAGTTATATGTAAGTATGCCCGGAGTGCCTTATGAGATGAAGGCCATGATGGAAAATGTGGTTTTTGGAAAACTAAACGCACGTGGTGACAATTACAGCATTGTACATCATACCATTACCGTAGTAGGTGTGCCTGAATCACATTTGTCCGAAAAATTGACAAGCCTGGAAGATAATCTTCCTTCACATATCAAATTGGCCTATTTGCCCCACCTTAACCTGGTACGACTGCGATTGAGTGCCAAGTCTACACAGCATACCGAGATTGAACTTAATGAGCAGATAAAGGACTACTTTAATACTATAAAATCGACCATAGGCAATGTATGGTTTGAAGGTGACAAAAACTTACCAGAGCTGGTAGGTGATATGCTCAAGGAACATCACCACACCGTAGGCACGTGTGAAAGTTGCTCGGGAGGCTACATCGCTCATTGTATTACGAGTATTACGGGTAGTTCAGTCTACTACAAAGGGAGCCTACTTACATATGCATATGAAACCAAAGTAGCAATAGCGGACATATCACAAGATGTGCTCAATGAGGTAGGTGCTGTAAGTGAAGAAGTATGTACTGCAATGGCACAAAACGCTCAGACAAAACTCGAGGTAGATTACTGTATAGCTACAACAGGTATAGCTGGGCCCGGAGGTGGTACTGCCGATAAACCTGTAGGGTTGGTGTATATTGGTCTTGCTACACCAGAAGGAGGTGTAATCATTAAGCGTTGTGAATTTCACGGAACGCGAGAACAAATCATACATCGCACCACGTACACGGCTCTTGATATGTTGCGAAAGGAACTCTCTACCCCCAAAACTGCAACTGGTGGTTAATAAGGTAGTATTCTTAATTAAGTAAGTTGATTTAAGCCATTAGGTCTGCTCTGCTTCCGCGGCTGATAGGTATGAGCTTGTCACCTATTACGAGAGATGAATCGTCTATGGTCTTAATCTTATCTATATTTACCGTAAAAGAACGAAGTACACGCACAAAGTTATGCTTGGCTATCCGTTGATTCATTTATTTCAGTCATATCTGTGAATCGTCCGAAGCCTTAGTCGTCTTTTTGACCAGAGACAAAAGCTATATTTTGCTTTAATTTGATTAATCCGGCTCTTTTTACTGCCGATTTTTTAAAAATATCTTTAAAAACCTCTTGGGTTATATCCTGCCAATCGCCCTGCTGCATTTCGCTAAGCATAGGATGTGGCTCAAATCGCTTCTCGTTATGTGGACTTGCAAATCGGTTCCACGGGCATACATCTTGACAAATGTCGCAACCAAAAGCCCAGCCCTCCATCTTATCGCTAAAACTGGGAGGTATCTCCTCTCTTAGTTCTATGGTAAGATAAGAGATACACTTGGTGCTATCCACTACTTTGTTAGCTACGATGGCATCGGTTGGGCAAGCATCTATGCACGCTGTGCACGTACCGCAGTGGTCAGTAGTGGGTTGGTCGGCATCTAGCTCTAGGTCTATGATGAGTTCGGCAATGAAGTAGTAACTGCCGCGTTGCTTGGTTATGAGCAGGCTATGTTTGCCTATCCATCCTAGGCCTCCTCTGGCCGCCCAAGCCCTATCTAATACAGGAGCAGAATCCACAAATACACGTCCGTCTATATCTCCTATCTGCTCGCTGAGCAAGGTAAGCATCGTTTTCATCTTGTCTTTTAGAACAAAGTGATAATCTTCGCCATAGGCGTATTTTGAAATTTTCACACCGCTTTCATCGGCTATTTCGTCGGGGTGATAATTGAATAATAGCGAAACGACGGATTTAGCTCCGGGAACAAGTTTGGTGGGGTCTATCCTTTTTTCAAAGTGGTTTTCCATCCACTTCATTTTGCCATGATAGCCTTTATTAAGCCAAGATTCTAAATGAACAGCATCTTCTTTGAGCTGCTCTGCTTTGCTTATACCACAGTATACGAAACCAAGCTCCGAAGCGATGCTCTTTACCAAGGCGGTATACTCAGCGGTTTTACGCAATGAATGATAGGATTAAAATAAACTGGGTGTGTTACCACTTGCGGGGCTTTTACCTAAGTGTTTGTAGGCGAGTTCTGTGGCTTCTCTGCCGCGGGCTGTACGTTGCAGAAATCCCTCTTTAATAAGAAAAGGTTCGTATACTTCTTCTATGGTACCGGCCTCTTCGCTTACGGCAGTTGCAATGGTGTTTATACCCACTGGTCCGCCTTTAAATTTATCTATAATGGCCGAAAGTATACGATTATCCATTTCATCCAAACCGCGAGCATCTACATTAAGAGCGTTCAGAGCGATTTGAGCGATATCGAGTGAGATTGTTCCATTGCCTTTTATCTGAGCAAAATCACGGGTACGACGAAGAAGTGCGTTTGCAATACGCGGTGTTCCTCTACTCCTACCGGCTATTTCAATCGCAGCTTTATGGTCTATAGGCATTTTAAGAATATTACTACTCCGTTCTACGATACTGGCTAGCAATTCTGTATCGTAATACTGCAAGCGGCACGTAATCCCAAAGCGAGCTCGTAGTGGTGAGGTGAGTAGTCCACTTCGTGTTGTGGCACCTATGAGCGTAAAAGGGCTGATGCCAATTTGCACACTTCGTGCGTTGGGTCCAGTATCCAGTACAATGTCTATTTTGTAATCTTCCATAGCCGAGTATAGGTATTCCTCTATTACTGGGCTAAGGCGATGTATCTCGTCTATGAAGAGTACGTCTCCCTCATTAAGGTTGGTAAGTAAGCCTGCCAAGTCTCCGGGTTTTTCCAGTACCGGGCCACTCGTGATCTTGATATTACTTTGTAATTCGTGGGCAATAATATTGGCCAAGGTAGTTTTGCCCAATCCTGGAGGGCCGTGGAGTAATACGTGGTCTAGAGCTTCTTCACGCTGGTTTGCGGCCTGTACAAATATTTTGAGGTTATCCAATATGCTATCTTGTCCTTCAAAATCGTCAAATGAAATAGGACGCAATGCTCGTTCTATGTCATTTTCTTGTTCAGAATAGCCGCTGTTTGTGCCATCTAGTAAATCGTTGCTCACTAAGCGAAAATAGGAATACTTATTGATACGTGGGCAACGTTTTTTATGAACATTTCATCTAAACATAACAAATGCTAATAAACAAGCCGTTTTCTTTGAATACAAATATGTACAGACCATTCGGATTTCTTCTTTTGCTTTTACAACAGAGTATCCTAAGCTCAGCTCAGGTATCTATAAAAGACTTAGTTTTTGAGAGTTTAACGTATGATATCGGAACCATATTTGATGATCAAACGGGCGTTACGGCTCGCTACTCCTTTACTAACAAGGGTAAAAATCCATTCATATCGAGTGCTATAGATGTTTCTTGCGGATGTACGAACCCTCACATAACCAAAGATACGGTACTGCCCGGTGAGTCTGCTCAAATATTTGCTGAGTTTAATCCCAAAGGTTTTTTGGGTGAAACGAGCAAGTGGGTATATCTAAGGGGTAATCTTACAGATGCCTATCAGGTAGAGTTAACATTTACCGCCAATATTAAAAATCAATACACCAACAATAATAAAGGCGAATATTACAGAGGGCAATATGGTTATTTACTGATAAACCGCAATTCATTCACGTGGGGCAATCAGCTCAACGATGCTAAATTTACCGATACGCTTCTTATAACCAATGATGGATACCACGATATAACCATCAAAAAAGCTCAAAATAAGTCTGGTTTTTTTACATTCAGAGACTTACCCATCACTATTTCGCCTGATGAACGTAAGGTTATGCTGGTAGATGTAGACCTCACTAAGCTAGATACTGTAGGTCCACTGGGCGGTATGGTAAAACTGTATACAGACGATAGATTTATCCCTAATAAGGAATTGACTTACTCCATAAACTATGTGGTAGACTATAGCAAACTCAAAAAACGAGAAGTGAAAAAAGCACCACGTATCTATATGAGCACCAATGCTATAGAAATGGGTGAAATGTATAGCGGTACGGTTAGAAAAAAGAAATTGACCATCACCAACAATGGAAAGTCTAATCTCAAATTACAACGCATTCAGTCAGACTGTACGTGTACTTTACTCAATCCACGTAAAATAGTATTAAAGCCTGGAGAAAGTGTACATGTAGAGGTTAAATACGATTCGTTATACAAGAACGGAACACAAGTAAAGCGAATTAAGATTTACTCCAACGACCCTATAAATCCATTGACTACTATTTTCGTGTATGCCACGGTAAAGTCACGGGGTTAATCACACATTTTGGCAAACTATTTGTCTTATTTTTAGTATGAAGTTTAGAAGTATAATTATTATCGCCATTGTTTCACTTTTAGCCTCATTTTCAGGCGCTTATCTATATAAAACATATTTTGACTCCAATGATGTAGTCATACTACAATCTGACAATAAGACACCATATATCAATATCAATGAAAAAGGTGTACAAAACTTAGAGACAGGTTTCATAACTGCAGCCAAGAATAGTACAGCAAGTGTTGTTTTTATCAAAACAGAATCTCAGCGATATCAGCGAACTTCTTTTTGGGGATTCGATTTTGATCCATTTGGCAGAATAGGGAAAGTAGCAAGCACAGGATCAGGAGTTATCGTGAGCAAAGATGGATATATCATAACCAATCAGCACGTGGTAAAAAGTGCCGATAAAATAGAAGTGGTAATTAGTAATACTAAAAAGACATATACAGCAGCCTTAGTAGGTGCTGACCCGAGTAGTGATTTAGCACTTCTCAAAATAGAAGAGAGTAACCTATCTCCTATCCTATTTATCAATAGTGATAATGTGCAGATAGGACAATGGGTGCTCGCCGTTGGTAATCCTTTTAACCTTAACAGTACGGTGACGGCTGGAATAGTATCAGCCAAAGGGCGTAACATAAATATTGTAAATAATCAGTTTCCGATAGAATCATTTATCCAAACAGATGCAGCTATTAACCCAGGAAATAGTGGTGGTGCATTGGTAGACCTACAAGGTAATCTGGTAGGAGTAAATACCGCAATAGCTAGTAAAACAGGAAGTTATGTGGGTTATGGGTTTGCCATACCCAGTAATATCGTAGCTAAGACTATTGAAGATTTGAAAAACTACGGAGAAGTACAACGTGGTTTTATGGGTATAGATGCAGAAGATATAGATGGAGATATCAGTGAAAAACTAGGTGCAGAGCAAGGCGTCCTCGTAAAACGAATAAATGGTGTAAACGATGAAGCTAAACGCAAATTAGAAGCCGGTGATGTAATCATCGAAATGGATGGCAGACTCATTGATAGTAAATCTACATTTGACGAAAGGCTAGCCTACTTAAGACCTGGTGATATAGTGAAGTTAGTAGTGGTGCGTGACAATGCAGAGAAAGAGCTTAACCTAACCTTGGTAAACAAGGAAGGAACAACTGAATTGTTAAGTAAACAAAGTGAAACAAGCGAGATACTGGGTGCTGAATTTGAAAAGTTATCGAAACTCGAACTTAAGACGTACCGTATCACTAGTGGAATAAAAGTGACGAACATTACCAATGGTAAAATTCGTCAGATGAATATTGGTGAAGGTTTTGTTTTTGTAAAAGTAAACAACAAAATATTTGAAACTGCTGCTCAGCTGGTTGACTACTTAGAAACATATAGAGGGCAGATTCGCATAGAGGGCATTAATGCGAATGGTAGCACGCAGTATATGAGTTTTACTTTTAGGTAAGACTAATTGATAAACGACTGCATTCTCATAAATCATTTTTATTTCTTACCAAATAGTTTTTATCAAAAAAACTAGATTGCGTAGATGAAACTGAAATTCCTTTTACCCTTACTTTTACTCTTTACCCCTCTGTGCAATGCCCAAACACTAATTAACACCTTACCAGACATTTCAGTCATAGGTGCAAAGCGAATCGGTAATCGCGTGATTATTATCAGCGAACTTAGTAAGAAATCTGTAAATGTAATGGCTCTGGACAGTGCCGGAAATCTCGCTTGGGAGTATGAATTATTTACGGAAAGCATAAGTGGTAAATCACTTAACCAAGTACATATTTAAGGCGATAAGTCTAGGGTTTGTATCGTAGAGCAAACTCCAGAAGCGGTAGTTTAAACCACCTTAGATCTGTCGTCTGGTAAAGAATTAGCCAATGAGGTAGCTGATCAAGATTTTGACGGATACAATGCCACATGGGGTTTCATAAATGAAGAGCCCGTATTGTACGACATCAAAAAAGAAAAGATTATTCAGCAAACTATTGATGGAGATGATCTAGCCGCAAAAGCTGTAGGCTCGTTATATGATAAATATCTAGCCTACTTCTTCAAAACACGATTTCTGAAGAATGAACAATTCTATAGTAGTTGCGAAATAATGAAGCCCAATCATAAGACCTTGCACTTGTACCTAAAAAAATGGATGTAAATTCATT
>JABIUV010000001.1 GCA_018700895.1 Bacteroidota bacterium | reverse complement strand
TTTATGCTTCTTCACAGGAACAAATATTATTCGTTCTCTACTATGAATGCTTTCATTTCAGCATACTTGTCCATTTTCTCCAAGCGTGCATATATTTTTTTCATGGTACCAGCTAATTCTACTTTATCTGCTAAAGGCATATCGTCATTGCTATCAAAAACTGTTTCGAACTCTGATATTGCCTTGTTATACCATCCTGCTATTTCTTGCTCTTTAGCCTGGATAATACTTGGTTTATATACGCCATCTAATGACGCTACTATATCCGAAACCTTATTTAAATACATCACACCTTTGTTGTAATAAGCATCATAATATTCAGGATCTATTTCTATGATTTTATCATAATCTGCTGCAGCCTTATCCGTTTCACCTAATCCTTCAAAACTTATTGCTCTAGCAAAGTAGTAGATTGTACTTCCTGGATCCGCAGCAATCGCAGCATCTAATTTTTCGATGAGTTCGGCACTCTTCCCTTGCTTTAGATAAATGTCTAACTCCATATTCATCAGTGATTTATCTGATTCGTTCAGGTCTTTACCATCTGCTATTGTTTGTAATGCTGCGGTAGTATCACCCCCTTTGAGTTGTAATCTAGCAAGACTAGAAAAGATAGCAGGATCAGACGAACCATTATCTATCAACTCTTTTAATACTGTTGATGCTTTAGCATCTTCACCATTGTTCATCGCACTATAAGCCATCATTTGTTGCAAAACTTCTGCCGTAAGGTTATTCCTCTTCAGTACACCGTCTACATCGTACTCCATAAGAGGAAGTGCCGTTTCAAATGCCTTGTAGGAATCCGTGTATTCTTCTGCTTGATAAGCAGTATAGCCACGGTTGTAATATCCGATTGCTACATTGAGTAGATTCCCTTCTGCAAGTTTTGTCAACTTCTTTTTTACGTCCGTTTTTATACTGTTTTGAAAACCTTCTAATGCTAAATCTAAAGCATTTGGGTACTTCTCAGTAACTGGAGTATTGAGCGTAGATACCTTTAAGAATGTTAAACCTCTGTAGTACCACATTTTAAAATCATTAGAAGTTTTTGGGTGTTCTTTGGTCTCTTCGGCCCATTTTACCAAATCCTCATAATTACGATCTCCGTCTGGCTTTGTTGGGTCTAGTTCCATCTTCATAGACTCAACGCTAAATTTTTGAGCATTAGCACCAAAGCCTACAAATAAGGCTATTAATAACAATGCATAATTAAATTTAATCTTCATTCTCTCCTGTGTTTGTATTATTCTCTTCATTATTGGTTGTATTATCTGTATTGGTATTGTCTACCTCTCCAGATTCAGATTGTTCTTCATCCTCCTCGTCTACCTTAGGTACCTTGGCTACTGAGGCGATGTCGTCCTTGTCTCTTACTTTTATGAGCCTAACTCCTTGGGTGGCTCTTCCCATTACTCGCATTTCTTCCATTTTCATTCTAATGGTTATACCCAGTTTGGTGATAATCATCAAGTCGTTTTCGTCGGTAACGTCTTTCATTGCGATAAGCGAGCCTGTTTTTTCGGTGATACTCAAGGTTTTTACTCCTTTTCCTCCCCTACCCGTGATTCTGTAATCGTCTATGTCTGTACGTTTTCCGTATCCTTTTTCCGAAACGACCATAATGGTTGTATCCTCTGCACTAGAGTTTACACAAACCATTCCAATCACCTCATCCGTATCGCTTTCTAACCTCACACCTCTAACACCTGAAGCTGTTCTACCCATTGGTCTAACGTTCTCTTCATTAAAGCGTATGGCCTTACCACTCTTCTTAGCGAGCAGTATTTCTGCGGTTCCATCGGTAAGTTTTGCTTCTAGTAGCTGATCTCCCTCCTTTACGGTAATAGCATTGATTCCGTTAGTTCTTGGTCGAGAGTACTGCTCCAAAGACGTTTTCTTAATTGTACCATTTTTAGTACACATTACGATGTAATTACCGTTCACATACTCTTCGTCCTTCAAGTTTCCGGTAGCTACAAATGCTCTTACCGTATCATCCGAAGGAATATTGATTAAGTTTTGAATAGCTCTACCTTGAGACACTTTGCTACCCACTGGAATTTCATAAACCTTCATCCAGAAACATCTACCTTGGTCGGTAAATAGCAGAATGTAATTATGCGTCATCGTAACAAATAGATTCTCCACAAAGTCTTTATCTCTGTGCTTCACTCCTTTGTTACCTACTCCACCCCTACTTTGCTGCTTATACTCTGTAAGTGGTGTACGTTTTATGTAGCCCATGTTAGAAATAGTCACTACCATTTCTTCATTAGCTATTAGGTCTTCTATATTTATCTCGCCAGCATCAAATTCTATAGCAGTTCTACGATCGTCACCATATTTGTCTTTGATTTCGAGGAGCTCATCTTTGATGATTTGCATTCTGCGGCCTTCATCTGCTAATATCTCACGCAAGTCGGTTATAGTAGCCATAACATCCTCGTATTCAGAACGTAACTTGTCTTGCTCCAGACCTGTAAGCTGTCGCAATCGCATCTCTACGATGGCTCTCGCTTGAATCTCAGAGAGTTCAAATCGTTTAATGAGATTAGCCCTCGCCTCTTCCCCATTCTTAGACGCACGTATGATTTTTATAACTTCATCTATATTGTCAGAAGCTATAATTAGTCCTTCTAAAATGTGAGCACGTTTCTCAGCTTCTTTGAGCAAGTACTCCGTACGACGAATCACTACTTCGTGACGATGCTCCACATAGTGGTGTATCATATCACGCAGGTTGAGCATCATCGGTCTACCTTTTACCAAGGCGATATTATTTACACTAAAACTCGTCTGCAGTGGAGTGTACTTATATAATTTGTTAAGTACGATATTAGGAATGGCATCTCGCTTGAGGTCAAATACGATACGTAGTCCTTGACGGCCACTCTCATCTCTTACCTCGCTAATACCTTCTATTACCTTATCATTTACAAGGTCTACCGCTTTTACAATAATTTGCGATGGACTTACTTGATACGGAACTTCGGTGATGATTATTTGCTCTCTACCAGATTTATTTACATCAAACTCAGCTTTACCACGCATCACGATACGCCCACGACCTGTTTCAAAAGCAGATTTTACTCCTTCTGTACCGTATATAATACCTCCCGTCGGGAAATCTGGAGCCTTGATGTGTTCCATTAGCCCAGCCACGTCAATATCCTTGTTGTCGATATAGGCTACAGTACCGTCTATTACTTCGCTCAAATTATGCGGAGCCATATTGGTAGCCATACCTACTGCTATACCAGCTGCACCATTTACCAATAGGTTTGGTATACGTGCAGGCAATACGGTAGGCTCGCTTAGACTATCGTCAAAGTTCGGACGGAAATCAACCGTCTCTTTATCAATATCAGAAAGCATTTCCTCCGCAAGTTTTCTCATTCTTGCCTCGGTGTATCGCATTGCTGCTGGAGGATCGCCATCTATACTACCAAAGTTACCTTGGCCATCTACCATAGGGTAACGTAAGCTCCAATCCTGAGCCATACGTACCATAGTGTCATATACTGATGTGTCACCGTGCGGGTGGTACTTACCGAGCACCTCTCCCACTATTCTTGCAGATTTTTTATACGGTCTGTTACTTGCTAAGCCAAGTTCAGTCATACCATACAATACACGACGGTGTACGGGTTTCAAACCGTCTCGTACATCGGGTAGAGCACGTGAAACAATTACCGACATCGAATAATCGATGTAGGCCGTTTTCATTTCTTCCTCAATGTTAATTGGAATAATCTTCTCGTTTTCCGAATTCATTTATTACAATGTTAGTTTTAAAGTGTGCAATCTAAAAGCAAAACCCTAATGCTCGTGCTATTGTAACCGTAAAATACCCACAAATAATCTTCACATTTGGGGATAAATTGAGCATAGGCGTATATGAGTTTAGAAAGTGACTCTTAGTAGCCTATTTTTTCCTTGAAAGTCACATTGCCAATGGTAACGGAGGTTCTGTGTCTCTAACCAAGCATCGAGCTGTTTTCTGTAAAACTCACTCGTCTCAAAATAGCATTTAGACCGGTGTATTCGAACCTTCTCTATTATTTTTTTATAAAATATAAGCGGGTCATCTCCGCCTACAAATAACGCCAAGTGTGGCTCGTTATTCAGCACATTGATGTGCATTTCTCCTTTTTCGGATGGAGCAATGTACGGCGGATTACTTATGATAATGTCATACTTGTTTATTTCTTCGGTCAAAATATCACATCTAAATAACTCAACATTAACGCCTAAGGTTTCGGCATTTTGATATGCAACTTCCAGAGCGTCTTCGCTAATGTCGCATCCGCTAACCTTCGCACCTTTCCAGTGATGGCTTAAGGTAATGGGTATACATCCGCTGCCGGTACCAATGTCTAACGCCGCCCCTGCAAAATTCTGATTGTCTTCTATCACCCAGTGCACCAATTGCTCAGTCTCTGGCCGCGGAATTAATACACGCTCATCTACGTAAAAATCTAAGCCATAAAAAGGAGCTTCTTTTGTAAGGTACTGTATTGGCTTGCCGAGTAGTAAATCCTCTAAAATGACTTGATACGTATCCACCAATAAGGTTTCCTGACCCAATAGCACCGCCGTTCGCGATTTTTTTTCGAGCCATTGTAAAGCAATATAAAATAAGTTCTCGGCCTCTGAGTATGAATATAGCGTGGCTAGTTTATCGGTATACAGTGCTTTTATAAGGCCTAATTGCATACTGCAAACTTACAGCTAAAGAATATATCATTTTAACCGTAGCTTCGCACCGTGCAACACGAGAGGTATATCAAAAGATGCTTAGAGCTTGCCTTGAACGGTGAATTAGGCGTGGCACCTAATCCTATGGTGGGTTGTGTTATAGTGCATAATGACGTAATAGTAGCAGAAGGATACCACCAACAATATGGCGGCCCTCACGCTGAGGTAAATGCATTTAATAACTTGCCAAAACATGTAAACGTCCAAGAATGTGATGTGTATGTTAGCTTGGAGCCTTGTTCGCATTATGGTAAGACTCCTCCGTGTGCCAATCTCATTGTAGAGCAAGCACCTAAACGTGTTATAATCGGGATGCTAGATCCAAATCATAAAGTAGCAGGAAACGGCCTTAAAAGAATTCGAGAAGCCGGTATTGAAACCATTGTAGGTGTATTAGAAGATGAATGTGCTGCTATCAACTCGAAATTTATAAAAGCTCATACTCAAAAACTACCTTATATAACGCTTAAATGGGCTGAAACTCAAAATGGCTATATGGCAAGGACCCCTGATGATAACGGCAGTGCTAAGATAAGTGATACCCTCAATGATGATTTTGTGCATCATCTGAGAGCAACACACCAAGCCATAATGGTAGGTGCAGGTACAGTAAATAGAGACAACCCACTACTAGACGTAAGGTATACCAAAGGGAGTAATCCAATAAAGGTGGTGGTTTCGCCTCAACTTTCGGTTGATTTAAATGCAAAACTCTTTAAGAAGGGAAAAACCATCGTTTATAACACACGCAAGAATGAGGACACCGAACACATTGTCTTTATCCAACTAGATAAGTTTGACATGTCTCATATTTTAAAGGATTTATACCAACGCCATATTCATAGTGTTTTGGTGGAAGGAGGTCCTACCCTGTTGCAAGCTTTGATGGATGCTAAATGCTGGGATGAAGCAATTATTTTGAAATCGAGTAATAATTGGGAATCGGGTATTAAGGCTCCTTGGATAGGAATACCAAGTAATAGAGAAGAACAACGCAAAAACGACCTTATCAAATATTTCAAACCGCAATAAATGGCCATCACCTATTTACTCTTAAGTATTGTTTTTAGCACGTCTATCAATCTGATTTTTAGATGGTTTAAGGATTTTAATGTAAATAAGCTTCAAGCAATACTGGTCAACTACTTGGTGTGTTTTGCTATAGGTTATACGTTATCATCTGATAGAGCATTAATAGCTAACCTGAGTAGTGAGTGGTTCTTGTATTGTCTCGGCTTGGGTATTGTGTTTGTGGCTATATTTTTCAGTATGGCCCTCACTACCGAGAAGATGGGCGTTAGTGTAACCGCTGTAAGTGGTAAAATGTCAGTGGTAATTCCTATTCTATTTGCATTTGTAATAGCTGGCGAACAACTAAGTCTGTTATTCATAATAGGTGTAATCCTCTCATTATTAAGTATCTATTTTATAAGCGTAAAAAAAGGACTCGTCATAGACAAGCGATACTTCTTCTTGCCCGTAATTGTTTTTCTGGGTGGTGGATTTATAGATACGTCCCTCAAGATTTTAGAAACAGCATATAGCGACCAAGTGTCAATGGACACCATTTCATACTCCATATTTTTGGGTGCTTTCATAGCTGGATTTGTGATATTTACCATAAAAAATAAAGGCGTTTTTAGCACCTTTGAACGTAAGAGTTTACTCGCAGGTGTAGGATTGGGTATACCCAATTATTTTTCCATCGTTTTTCTGCTCAATGCTATTGCAGGATTTAGCGATAATAGTGCTCGTGTATTTGGTTTGAATAATATTGGTGTGGTAATTCTCAGCACCGTGCTTTCTGTCTTACTTTTTAAAGAGAAATTAAGTACTGGCAACAAGGTAGGCTTGGTGTTGGCTCTCTTGTCTATCGTCATTATAGCTTATGCAAGTTGATAAATACCAAGGCATAACGGCACAAGTAAGCAGTGAGTACCGATCAAGTGGCAGTAAGTTTTATGGATATTTGTTTCCTATAAATAGTGCAGAAGATTTTGAGCAGCGAATAAAACAGTACAAGGAGGAATATGCTGATGCGACACACGTATGCTCGGCTTGTGTAATAGGCGTAGATAGAGCATACCAACGTTGTAGCGACGATGGCGAACCTAGTTCTAGTAGCGGTAGACCCATTCTTCACGCCCTATTGAGTGCCGAAATAACCTATGTAGGCTGTGCAGTGGTACGTTACTATGGAGGCAAAAAACTAGGTATTCCCGGGCTCATAGGTGCTTACGGTGGTGCTGCTAAACTATGCGTGGAAAAAGCAACAATAGTGGAACTCGTTGTCAAAGAGACTATTCGCTGCACTATGCACCACACAGAGGCATACCGGTTATACAACTTTTTAGCACGGCAAAAAGACGTGACCTACATCACTGCACCCGATGGTACATTTGAAATCACTTGTCGTAAAAGTTTGACCCGCAAATTGCTTTCGGACCTCAACAATATACTTACTTTGAAAGTTATATAATTCGGATGTCATTCATAAAATACATTTTAATATGCTTTTGCTTTTCAGCTATGTATATGACTAGTAAAGGTCAACATAGTAGTTACAAGCATTTATCGCAAGAAGAGCAAGTACTGCATTCACTTATATTGCCCGAAAATACGACATTGAAAAAGACCTACACGGTTTCTAGTCCATTTGCAACGCACATCACCTACGCACAGGTAACGGATAAAAAAGAAGTGGTGAATCACGGGGTGAAAATTCATCTGAAAGCGAATGGTAAGCACGTCGTACAAAACGACTTGACGTTTTTGCCCGCCTCAGCTACTTATGTGAACGGAGAATCTTGGTTTGTAAATAATGACGAGTTGCAAGCGGTAACCATAATAAGGGTAGATGATATCCGCGACCCTTACAAGCAGTTGGTCCGTGAAGACGGATATGTTCTTCAAGAGCAGTCTATTCATAAATTTGCTAAGAAAGATACGACGCTTTTCGCCCAGGTATTTATGGTAAATCCTATAAATTCAGCAGCTAAAGCCTACGGAGGAGTCTTTGTAGACGCCAACGACCAAACGAATTCTTCCTTAGACAGTCAAATGGTGTGGCAATCGGTTAAAGCACAGTTTGATAATGACACCTTTTTTTTAGCGTCTGATTTTTTGACGTTTGAAGATATTAGTTCTCCGGCTGATTCTTTCTTCTATACGTTTAGCGACAGTTTATCTTATACCAGAGATCAGCAAGCTTTTGAGTTGGTAAATGTGTATTATCATATTAATGCGATGGGAGAATATGTCGATTCGCTGGGTTATGCCGAACTTACACAGCAATTGCGTGTAGATGTTCACGCTTTTGGTGGTTGGGATAATTCGGCCTATACACCTGTAGAGCATACACTCCAATTTGGTGAAGGCGGAATAGATGATGCGGAAGATGGCGAAGTAGTGATACACGAGTTTACGCATTCTCTGAGTGAACTAGCTTCACCTAATAATACCATTGGGACAGAACGAATGGCTATGGAAGAAGGTGCATGTGACTATCTCGCAAAAGCATACAGCCGTAGTATAAACGATAATACACCTGATAAAGTATTCTCTTGGGATGGTAATGAAACGTGGAATGGCTTTCAAATAAACACCAATAGACTCTACCCTGGTGGACTTAAAAACAGTAAGGATGGTGACCGTGATATGTGGAGTAGTGCACTGATGTGTGCTCACGATTACATTGGACGAAAGGCGATGGATAGTTTACTCTTGGAACATTTTTACTATCAAGGTGCCAATACCACTATGGCTCAAATGGCACAGATCATCTTGGATATTGATAGTCTAGATTTTAACAAGCGATATTATTCATCGCTGAAGCAATGCTATGTAGATGCGGGATTTGTACAACGCGGAGCCTCTATCAAGGATAATGAGGATTTTGGGGCACTCAAGATTTTGAATCAATTAGCATTTGCCCAAGGAACAGGAAACTTACGTTTTCAACTACCTCAATCTGCAAAAGTTAGTGTGTACTCCGCGATGGGGCAATTAGTATCTACACATTATGGGAGGGCTATAACATTGGATAAGACCACGTTCACTCCTGGTTTATACGTGATAAGAGCGGAAATAGATGGTAAGCAATACAATGCCAAGATTATACGATGATGTGGAGCGAACAAGACAATGCCTTAGTAGCACAACTTGAATTCGATAGCTTTGAGAAAGCAATGGATTTTATGCAACAAGCAGCAAGAGTGATAACTCAGCACAATCATCACCCTGAGTGGAGCAACGTGTACAATAAAATTAGTATCAAACTCACTACCCACGATGCGGGTAATAAAATTACAGACAAAGACCGTAAACTTGCAGAGGAGTTAGAGAAGATATATTGTCAGATAGTATAACCATATATTGCCCAGAAGCTGGCCCGAGACACAGCTACATTTTTGACCTTATATTTAAGGAATTGCTTGGAGTTAATTATGAATACACCAATGGAGTTGAGCAAGCCCATTTAAATTATTCTAACCTACAAGCTGCGGGCTTACAGTGTGTACCTCACTCGCTGTTATCAGAAAACCACATTAGACCACTAGATATAGACTCTTTGGCAGATTGGGGAGATACAAAATGTTTTTTTAAAACAGGTAGTGGTGATTTGCCTTACGACATCTTCGCTGCGGCATTCTATCTCGTAACGCGATATGAGGAGTATCTCCGATTTGAGGCAGATGCCCACAATCGTTTTCCAGCCTTCAGCAGTATCCTTGTTAAGTGTGATGTGATATCTGAGCCATTAGTCAATCAATGGGCGATAAAACTTCGAGAAACTCTGCTTGCACACTACCCTAGCCTATCTTTTAAGCCACGTACCTTTGAGTACGTAAGTACAATAGACATAGACCAAACTTGGCAATATCGTCATAAAGGATGGGTGCGAAATTCACTCGGATTTCTAAGAGATTTTAAAAACGGGAAGTGGGGTGACCTAAAAGACAGGTTGTCGGCACTCTCGGGTCTAACAGACGATTCCTTTTTTAATTTTGATTGGCAACTTGCAGTACATCAGAAGTATAACACTAGGGTCAATTATTTTATGCTTTTGGGTGATTACGGCAGGTTTGATAAAAACATACACCACACCAATACCGAATTTAGAAAACTCATACAAGACCTATCAAAAATACCCCAAAACCAAGTAGGTATACATCCGTCGTATCATAGTAATACGGATTACAAACGTGTGGAGAAAGAACTAAATCGGCTCAAAAATATTCTCAATGCAGATATTACTAAAAGTAGACAGCATTTCTTAATGCACCAAATGCCCGAAACCTATGCTAATCTCGATAAACTAGGTATTACTGAAGAGCATACGATGGGCTATAGTACCCATCTTGGTTTTAGAGCGGGGATAGCTGCACCATTTTTATGGTATGATTTGGCAAGTAATCGAGTTACAAAAATGCGACTAATGCCTTTTTGTGCGATGGATATTACTCCGCTGCACTATATGCGTCAAAATCCAAGTGAAGCGATAGCTACGCTAAAAGAGCTCATGAACAAAGTGAAGGCTGTAGACGGTCTATTCATAAGCCTATGGCACAATGAGAGTCTAAGTGAATCAGGTCGATGGAAAAGTTGGCGAAAGGTATATGAGCAAATGATTGCCTATGCCCATCACATCCGTTCTACATCAGATTAAGGTATAGTTCTTATACTCTCCCACTCGCCATCCTGTTAGTTTTTCTATGCCATAAAGCAGCTTAAGTTTTAATCCAAAAGACTTTACACTAGGATCTCTGTCAAACTTCCAATTCATACTTGCTATACGTTCGTGCATTACCTCGGGGTGCGTTCCTTCAAAAGGCTTAATGGAATCTATTTCGGAATAGTCAAAATCTTGATCGGCATTAAATTTCTTGTCGATGTAAGAATCGTCGTGCCATAGCTTATTTGCTTCTCGTAGTTTGGCCATCTGATATTTGGGGTGTCGTACCCATCCATAGTGATACACCTCAGCATTCAGGTGTTTTACTTTTAGTTTTTTACCTTCTTTTCTGAATCCCTGAGCATCGCGATAACTCCGAATATGTTTATCGTTTCTGATAATGCGGATTTCTTTGCGGTACCATGTGCGGCTATCACCCAGATAATCGTAGCTTCCATAAAAATGGGCATAATCCAACAACAAGCCTTCTACTCGGTTGTCATCTTTGAATTGCTCCATTTTAGCACGAATTTCTGAATGATATTTTTCGTGAATACACTCGTCTCCTTGTATATAAACGCACCAATCTGCTTGCTTACCAACGGCATCAAAGGCCTTGTTGGTTTCTACTGCGAGCACCTTCCCTCCTTCTCTTAGCGAATCGTCCCAGGTGGTATCTATAATTCTAATTTTATCACCTAGACTGAGAATCAAGTCTCTAGTAGCGTCATCACTATTGCCTACAGCTACTACCATCTCATCTACCACAGGCAATATAGAGCGAATTGCCTCGCTTACCGGATAATCGAGTTTTACGGCATTGCGTATAAATGTGAAGCCAGAAACAAACATCGTGTCAAAGTTAAGGGTTTCGATTTCTCGCTATGCTTCTTACCCTCGAAACTTTAAGCAGAGCACTATATTTTCTAAAAAATGTCACAAAAAAAAAGGGACACATTTATGTATGCCCCTTTTGTAATATTTTATGAAT
>JABIUV010000002.1 GCA_018700895.1 Bacteroidota bacterium | reverse complement strand
TATTCCTTTATATTTTTCACCATAAAAAGCTAAAAAACGATTAGGGTTTTGGTGGTCTTGGGTGATAGATACTCTACTTATCTTTTTATCCGTACTGAGTAAGGGCGTTTTGTCCTGCCAATTGGTACCATCGGTGCTATATAATAATCGTGTACCACCAGCCCACATATTACCACGTGTATCTATCAAGAGTTCTCTTAGGTTGATTGTTTTGTCCTGATATACCAAGTCCCAGTTTACACCTCTGTCTTTACTTAGGTAAATGCTTATAGGAGTACACGCCAACATCCACCCATCACTCCTCGCTTGCACATCCCATAAGGGTTTAGCCTCTTTGGGTGTAAACTGCAGACCTGTCTGATGCCATGTCTTTCCTTTGTTGGTACTATACAGTAGGCCTACGCCAAACTTATCATCATAATGTGTAAGCCCAGTACCGCGATATAGGGTATCTCCCACTTGCAACAAGCATAAGGTCCCCATCTGAAGAGTGTCATCATCCGTTTTCCTCCAACGCTTGCCGCCATTGGTACTTTTGAATAATCCTCCTGTTATTGATCCTGCATAAAGTGCATTGTCAGTCACGAGCAAATCTTCCACCCAGCCCATTCCTACTGCTGTTTTTTTGCCTACTTCTGTAAGTGTAGGTGGTGTGGTGAATGGCCCTAGTTGTTTCCATTTAAAGCGTTTTGCTGGCATTTGGGCTAATGCTGCACTCCCTCCGAGGAGCATGAAGATGAATACTTTAAAACGCATTTTTGATAATTGTAAATAAACCGATGATGATAAAAACAATTCCTATAACGAAGGATAAATTATCTCCTATAAGTTTTAATAATTGATTCTTATAACGAACGGCTAATTTGGTGTAAATGTATAAAATCAAAAAGGCACCCGCAACGGCTCCTAAGGCAAAACTCCATTTGGTAGGATCCCAAAATGACTCTGTAAAATTAAACAAAGGCTCACCCCGTGAGAATGTCCCTGTTTGGAATAAGATAAGATACCCAGACCAGTAAAAAATTAGTTGAGGATTAGCCAAGGCGAGAAAAAAACCCTTGGTAAAATGAGCCAAAGCTCCTGACCCTGTTTCAGCTACCTCTATTGCCTTCTTTTTACAAAACATGTAGCCAAGTCCCATAACTATAAATACAATGCCCAATGCAATGCTAATCATACTTTTGTACTGCTCCAATATCGAAACATAACTACTACCGAATATAGCAATAAGCGTATACGGTAACTCGGGTATGACACCTCCCGCAGCGAGCCACAAAGCAGATTTTTCAGAACGATTGATAGCGGCATCTATAACTGCGGCATTTACCAATCCTAAAAATACCGAACCCATAAAGCTAAAAAAAGCAGCTACTCCAAATGCAATTAAAATATCCAAGTCTCCAAAAGTTGTTTAAAAAAAACTTTTAAGCAAATGACGCGTAAATAAACATAGGATGGTAATCTTGCAGTAGCAAAATGGATAATTTAATAATAGAAGGAAAGATGCTTCAAGTGCTGGAGCCACAATCTGGGACGAGTACAAGAGGTGCTTGGAAAAAACAAGATTTCATACTGGAAACTACGGAACAATATCCTAAAAAAATATGCATCAGCTGCTGGAATGATAAGGCAGACGAACTGGCTACTTATAAGCCAAGTGACATGATGAAGGTAGCCGTAAATATAGAAAGTCGCGAGTATAACTCACGTTGGTATACAGACATCAAGGCGTGGAAAATAGAGGCTATGGGTGCGTCTTCACCAGTTCCATCTGCCGCTCCAGAAACAACTAATCCCTCTGATGATATTACGGGAATCAGTTTTGATAGCGAAGAAGGAGATCTTCCATTCTAGGCCAAACAGACGTTCGTTTCAAGTTTTTAAAACGGTAGCTCGTCCGCTATCTGGTTTATAAAACCTAAAACCACTGCGGGTTTAATAGCGATGAGTAAGGCCATCCCTCCTATGGCTCCCCAAAAATGAGCATCGTGACCTATGTTATCAGTCCCTTTTTTGCTCATGTATTGGGAGTATACCATATACAGAATACCGAACAAAAGACCCGGTATGGGTATGACACCAAAAAAGTAGAGATACTCCATTGGTTGCAAGAGGATGTTGGCGAAGAGCACTCCACTTACTCCTCCAGATGCACCAATAGCTGCGTAGTATGGATTATCCTTATGTTTTGCGTAACTCGGCATACCGGCTATAATGACAGAACCAATGAAAAGAAAGAGGTAAAACGCACTTCCTACCATACCAAACCACTCCACAAATACCATTTCTAAGAATCCACCGAAGTAGTAGAGAACATACATATTGAGAAACAAATGCATAAAGTCCGCGTGCACCCAAGCTGATGTGATAAATCGGTACCAATGATTTTCACGGAGGATGACGTACGGGCTAAAGAGCAATTTATTATACAACGCTGTATCGGAAAAAGCCTTCCAGCTTACCAATACTATAGATACCATCACTAAAACATTTACAATCATCGATGTTCAAAGGTCGCGTTTTATTTTTATACCAATACCTTATAGTAGTCTGTTTGTAATTGATACGAGAAGATTCTCTAAGCTTACAAGGCAGAAAAAATTAGTATAGCCGTCCGCGTGTCGCCACAGCTTTAGCGGAGGCACAAGTTACAGTCATTTTTTCTAACGATGTAAGATTCGGAAAGAAGCGAGATATATGCGTCATTCTATTGTTCAATTGGTATAAATTCGTTTTACCTTTTATTTTTACCACATCAAAAAAATACTCCTCATATCTGATACTCATAGCTATTACGGCGATGAGATAAGTAAGCACATTGAGGATAGTGACGAAGTATGGCATGCTGGTGATTGGGGTGAAGTGCATGTGCACGACTCACTACAAAAGGCCAAGATCGTAAGAGGAGTATATGGAAACATAGATGGCAGCGAAATACGTAAACTATATCCAATAGAATTAACGTTTATTATAGACGGATTAACCGTTTATATGACACATATTGGCGGGTATCCTGGAAAATACGCTAAGGGGATTAAAGCAAAGTTGTCGCTCATTCAACCCGATTTATTTATCTGTGGTCACTCACATATATGTAAGGTAATGAAAGATAAAGACTTAAATCTCATTCACTTTAATCCAGGAGCGATAGGGTTGCACGGTTTTCACAAAAAAAGAACAATGATGAAGTTTGCGATAGATAATGGCAAGCTAATTGATATAAACATAATAGAATATGATAGGAATTAAGCAAAAACTAGGATTACTCCTAGTTCTTTTCATTATGGCGAGTAGTTGTGGAACCACGCAACAAGCCAATGGGCAAAATGTAGTGTCCAAAAAAGTACAAGGACTTTTTAATGAAGGGCTTAAGAAACAAAGCTACGGAGATTACGATGAAGCAATTAAATATTTTAAGCAGGCAATTAAAAAAGAACCGGGCTACACTGACGCTCATGATGCGTTAGCTAATACCTACCAACGTAAAAATGAATTGGACAATGCAATCTCCGTTTACAAGAAACTACTGACTATAAAAAGTGATCACTATTTCGCACTTTATGAATTAGGAAGCATCTATTTTGACCGTGAGAGTTTGGATTCATCAGCGTATTACTTCGGACAATTTTTGAGTGTTAATAAAACCAATGACCGATATGCCAAAACTGCGGAGGTGAAAATACAAAACATATCCTTTGCCAAAGAAGCAATGAAAAACCCTGTAGATATTACGCCTACGAATATGGGACCAAGTATTAATACAAGAGAACAAGAGTACAGCCCCGCATTTTCTATCGACGAACAAACTCTTTACATTACACGACGAGAAGGACAACTGACGAATAATAGACCCAATGAAGATTTGTATTATGCTGAAAATATTGGTGATAATTGGACAGAAATCAAGAACCTTGGTCCACCGATAAATACAGTAGAAAACGAGGGAGCATTTAGTGTTTCAGCAGATGGACATTACATCTTCTTCACGTCGTGCAGCCGGCCAGGTGGTAAGGGGCAGTGCGATATATGGCTAACCATAGACAAGGATGGTAAATGGGGACAACCGCTTAATTTACAATCGCCCATCAACACCAAAAACTGGGAGTCTCAACCTAGTATATCAAGTAACGGTAGGATTTTATACTTCGCCAGTGACCGCCTTGGAGGGTTTGGTGGTATTGATATTTGGAAATCTACTTTTACAGATTCAGGTTGGTCAAAACCCGTAAATCTTGGTCCTGAGATCAATACATCAAAAGACGAGCAGTTCCCATTCATACATTCGGATAACGTGACACTATACTTTAGTTCTGAAGGACATCCGGGTATGGGTAAAAGTGACTTATTTGTAACCCACCTTCGACCAGATGGCAAATGGCAAAAGCCACAAAATCTGGGCTATCCTATTAATACTACGGGATATGACTGGAACATTGTAGTAAGTAGAGATGGTAAAACTGCTTATTACAGCAGTGATAAAATGCCAGATGGTAAAGGAGGCTTAGACATATATACCTTTGAGCTTCCTACCGAACTGAGGGCAACACAAGTAAGCTATGTAAGAGGCTTAGTGCGTGATGCTGTCACAAAAAAACCGCTACAAACTACAGTAGTACTCACACCGCTAGATGGCAACGCTACAACCCAATCTTACACCAACAGAAGTACGGGTGTGTTTGTAGTTCCACTTATTGCAAAAAAACAATATGCACTTACCATAGATAAAAAAGGCTACCTCTTTCACTCCGAAAACTTTGATATGCCTGAAGTACCGTCGGACAAACCTTTTGAAATAATCGTAGACCTACAAAAAGTACAGGTTGGTAAAAGCGTGGTATTGAACAATATTTTCTTTGATACGGATAAGTTCGCCCTCAAAGATGAGAGTAATAAAGAACTCCAGAAGCTGTACACTTTCCTAGCTGACAACAAAGATTTGCGGATAGAAATAAGTGGTCATACCGATAATGTAGGTGACGCTAAGTATAATCTTGAATTATCTAAAAACAGAGCCAAATCGGTGTATCAATATCTCGTAGATCAAGGCATAGCTAGCGATAGACTAAGTTATAACGGCTACGGAGATACGCAGCCCATAGCAGATAATAGTAACAAGGAAGGCCGTGCTGCCAACAGGCGAACTACATTTACCGTACTTTAGATCGTATCCACGATTCTATGGTAGGAGCAAAATTAGTATGCTCCAAATGTTGAATCTTGCTTTTGATGCTCTCTAAGGTCTCTTGTATTGGACTTAATGGTGTAGCATATTGAGCTATTAATTTACCTTTATCAAATTGCTCATTTACCTCGTGAATGGTGATGCCCGTTTGGTCATCTTGAGCGGCTAACACAGCTTTGTGTACACGTTCACCATACATATCTTTCCCTCCATAGTTTGGCAAGAGACTCGGGTGAATATTCACTATTCGCCCTGCGTAAGCACGTGTGACCTCAGCTGGAACCAATTTCAGAAAACCTGCGAGGATGATAAAGTCTATCTCTCGAGACTTAAGTTGACTAAGAATTTCATCTGTATTCCAACTCTCTTTGCTCCAATAAGTACTCGGAATATTATGACGTTGAGCAACATGAAATGCTCCAGCCGCTTTCCTATTGCAACCCAAGTGAGCAATACGCACGGAAGCATGTTTATTAAAGTATTGAGCTACAGCATCTGCGTTAGTTCCTCCACCAGATGCCCATATTTCGACGTTTATCATTTGATAGAGAGTGTATTAACGAGTATTTCTAGCTCACGCATCGATTTTGCCTTTTTCTCATTAGGGTAAAAAAGAAAACCTTCAGCAAAGACTATTCGTCCATTAGCCTCGTCTACCACTGCACGTATGTAAGAGGGACCTCCCATAAAATCACCCTGTACATCCCACCATCCGCGTATCTCTACGCCATATTTCTCTTTGAAATTTTGGTCTGTACGCACTGGCGGTAAAGCCGACGAATATTTCATATAGCTACCGTCTATTTCACCTGGTATATATTTTTTG
Source organism: Bacteroidota bacterium (assembly GCA_018700895.1). GTDB lineage: Bacteria > Bacteroidota > Bacteroidia > NS11-12g > UBA9320 > UBA9320. The sequence goes on along the minus strand of JABIUV010000002.1, from coordinate 2,067 downwards.
GCATATCTATTACGTATAGCCAGAAGTGAGTCTGTAGTGAGGTCTTGCGTAGATGTATATGGAGCCTCAAAGAGCAAGATACTCATTTCTTTTTCTTCCTTCGTGATTTGCTTACGTATCCATACAAAATCTGCTACATCTTTTGCTACGCGATACGTTTGTGGCAATCTCACCCCAAAGCCTCTGTCCGTTAGGCATTTTTGATAAAACTTGTCTGCGGATGCCTTTGCTGTACCTAATAATTTGCGTTTACCGCTGGCATTTTCGTGCTGAACACCAATATTTAGTAAATCATCTTTTTTAGCCTTTAGCTTATTACTCAGTGTGGTCTTATCATTAGCTAGTATTACAAACACATTTTGATTTTTAGCGAAGATATCTTCTTGCTTCACTCCTACTATTCCCGGTTTTTGTTGTTTGGTGTTTAGCAATCCATCTACCCATTTTTTAGGGAGCACCTTTTTAAGGCGTGCTGCATTTTGTGAGGTTAAGAGTATGAAGAGATTGTGATGTTTTTCATAATATCCACCAAAAAAAGTCTCATCGGCAAATACAACCTTAAATACGGCCTCTCCCGGAGGAGGTTGCCCCTCTAAAGCCTTACTAAAAACAGACTCTATCTCAAGCTTAAATGCACTATCTAAGGTCGCCTTATCGGATAGCACTACTATTTCGGCAAGTTCGCCCGTACTATTGGGTAATAATGACTTTTTTTCTTCTTCACTCGTGTTACATGACACAGTAAATAGTGCGATGGCAATTGCGAGATATCCTTTAAATTTTCCTTTCATGGTTATTTAGTTTCTGTATATCTTCAACCGTTGTTTAGGATAGATAGTACTTCCTTTTATACGATTCCACTTTTTGAGTTGACTAACGGAAACACCGTAGCGACGAGCAATGTGAGATAATGTTTCACCTTTACGCACATAATGATAATTGACCTTAGGTCTGCTTGCTTCTATTTTTCGTGCTTCCTCTAGCTTTATAGCCGATTCTTTCCTTATAGTATCTTCATTTTCATAAAAAAGTGATGCCGAACCCAAAGGAACACTCAAAAGGTATCCATCCTCCTTTTTCGGGATTTTATACGTCTTCAGTTCAGGATTACACTTCAGCAAATGATCATTACTTAGACCCATATACTTCGCTAGTGTTTTAAATTCTAAAGTACCGTCACAATAAATAGCTTCGAGCGTAAAAAGTGAATCTTCTATTGGAGCAGGAGTGATACCATATTCATAGTAAAAATTCATCATATAACTCATAGCCATAAATTTAGGCACATAATTTTGTGTTTCGCGAGGAAGATGGTTGTACATCCCCCAAAAATCTGTACTGCCACTATTCCTCATAGCTTTACGCACATTACCTGGCCCACAGTTATATGAAGCAAGAGCTACTAGCCAGTCGCCATATTGATTATACATTTGGATCAGGTACTTGGCTGCGGCTTTGGTACTCTTTTCTATAGACCTTCGCTCGTCTATATCATTCGTCATTTTTAGCTTAAAAATACGAGCGGTAGCAGGCATAAACTGCCAAGGCCCCATGGCACCTGTTCTTGACTTAGCGTAAGGATTTAGCCCAGACTCTATAACACTCAAATATTTTATTTCTAACGGTAAGTTGTACTCTGTAAGCACTTCCTCATACTTAGGAAAAAAATAGTCAGACTTAGTAATCATTTCCTTCAATCTAATTTGCCACGAAGTCCCAAAATAGTCAATCTGTCGCTTCACATAAGGATTAAAATGCATGGGAACTTGAAAACCTAAGGTGCTGACATTGGCATAAAATGTTTCAGAGTCTAATGGTATAGAATCTGCTACAAAAGATACGATGTTAAAATCTTGAGTTACGTATTCCCCTTCTGTCTCTGCGGATAGGGAAATAGTAGAATCTCCGTTTACACTTAGCAGTGAATCTTGCATCGCCATTCTGACCGTGTCATTCTCTTGGGGCAAAGTGGTGTCCTGTTGATTTAAATTTTTCTTGATTACTAAAGAATCTCCACCTATTGCAAAGCTGTGGTTATAGCCTATAAAGACGAGTAATACGATCAGG
>JABIUV010000043.1 GCA_018700895.1 Bacteroidota bacterium | reverse complement strand
GGGACGTACAGAGCCTATGTAAGTACCGACGGAGGAAAGCATTTTAGTGTAGCCACCACACCGTATAAATATGCTGCCAATTTTGCTCACGATGATATTCGCGGATTGCATGTTTTGGCTAAAGACGATGTATACCTAAGTACCGACGGGGGCGTATTTCACAGTACAGATAGCGGTGCAACTTGGCAAAACCTAAGCAGCAAAGGACTTACGATCACACAAGCATATGGGATGCATCAATTACAAGACGGAAGTATATTGATGGGCTGTCAAGACTTAGGCTATTTCTTGTATAAAGATAAAAAATGGATGCATCTTGGAAACTACTATGGAGATGGGGGAGATGCTTTGCAAACCAATTACGGGACACATATTTTAATGGGTGGTAGATTAAAGCAAATTGACGTGAAAACCCTCAAGAGTTATACGAATACACATCCGCCAGATCGTAACAATCCATTCGTTGCCAAGTTGGTACATTACCCTGGTGCGAGAGATAGTTTTTATTACATCGGAAATGATGTGTGGTCTGCATTCAATGGCAATTTTACCAATCTTACCAAGTCGATAGATGGTAAAAAAGAACTCGTGAGTGGATTTGATATTAACGCATCTCGATCCACACAGATGTTCTTTAGCTATAATCAGCCCACTTGGAATTCCAAAAAACTCACCGGCAAGTTCTTTAAATCGGAAGATGGTGGTGTGACGTGCACGGACATAACAGATAAGCTACCTGTACTTGCGTGGTGGCACATTACGGGCATTTCATCTAACCCAAATAAGGCAAACGAAATAGTGGTTAGTTTAGGAAAAATAGATGATGATAAACTTTATAAAGCATACAAGTCTATAGATGGTGGTGAAAGTTGGGAAAATGTCTCCAAAGGCTTACCGCCCTATGAAACCTATGGTATAAGGCACATCCCTAATACTACTGGGCTACTTATTACCACGCTTGCGGGTATGTACTATCGCAATGCAGGAATGGACTCTTGGCAACCTCTGAGAGGAAAAATGCCACCTGCTGCAATACGAGATTTTGAAATTAATGTAGAAGAACGTCGCATATACACCTGTACTTACGGCAGTGGACTTTGGTATCTTAAAATACCCCGAAAAATGCTCCTATACTAATTGCTTATGCTTTACCAGCTATAGCTTTAGCAGCGAGGTAACCTCCTGTCCAAGCAGCTTGAAAGTTGAATCCACCAGTTACAGCATCTATATCGATTACCTCACCTACTGCATACAGATTATTATGTGTATTTACAGCAAATGTATTGGGGTCTACTTGCTCTAGGTTAATTCCTCCCGCTGTTACAAACTCTTCTTTGAAGGTACTTTTTCCTTTGATATCTACCTCATAGGCACAAAGTTTATTGAGCAAACGTTCTATGCCTTTTTTACCAATTTCTGACCAGTTGGTGTATTCTCTAAGTTCGGACTCTGCAAACAACACCTGCCACAATCGCTTAGGTAGATTATGCTCCTTCCAGCTATATACCTTGTCTTTAGGTTTAGTCTGCGTGTATTCTTGAAATGTGGCTTTTAGCTCGGCTCTATCAAAAGCACCCCAATTGATTACCAAGGTAAACGTATAGTCTAAATGAGCTAAATCTCTGGCAAACCAAGCACTTAACTTCAAAACAGACGAAGCACTAAATCCCCAGTGGGTGATAAGCAGAGGGCCGTTTTCTTTACTTCCTTTTATCTGTTTGATGGATGTAAAAGCCTTAGGAACACTTAACCCTGCTAAGTCTGCCAGATGGTGCTTTTTAGCATTAAAGGTAAATAGAGATGGTAGAGGATCTACTATCTCAATTCCTTGGTTACCTAGCATTTGATATACCTTGGGGTTACTACCAGTTGCCATTACGAGTACATCGCACTTTAGCTGCTCCTCTTTGAAAGTAAGTGCCCATTGTTCATCTTGCTGAGTGATGCTAGTCAATCGCTTACCAAGCCTTACGGATACACCGTTTTGGCTCGCTAGGCGTGTCAAGCAATTGTATATTGTGGTAGACGTGTTACTTGCAGGAAATACTCGTCCGTCGTCTTCTGTTTTTAAAGGTACGTCTCTTTCACCAAACCAAAGTTTGGTTTCCTTACTCCCAAATATGTTGAATACAGATTCTAAAAACAAACCGCCACGCGGGTATTTTTGAGAAAGCAGTATGGGGTCTTCTATGCGATTGGTAACATTACATCTGCCGCCACCAGATACCAATACCTTGGCCAATAATTTGTTGCTGCCTTCGTATATGGTAATGTCCAGCTCTGGTCGGCTTTCGGCCAGATTAATTGCTGTGAAATAACCCGCTGCACCTCCACCTATAATGGCTACTTTTTTACTCATTTATAATAGAAAGAATTCTATCGTCTCGGTAAGTACCTCGGCAAATTGCTTAGTAATCTTACGCTCTACTAATGGGTGTTTCGTACCAAAGGTATGGTCACCTTTTTCTATTTCTACAAGGATAGCGTGAGGTACTTCTTTGTAGAGTTCATAAGCATCGTCCATAGGGACTACGTTGTCATCTTCACCGTGTATTATGAGCAGGGGCTTCTCTAGGTTCTCTAAGTTTTTGCTCAGACTAAGTTCTGGAGCATTTTCAGCGAATGCCTCTACAAATTGGAAGTAGATAGGCATTTCTTGTTGCGTACGTCCATTGAGTATGGTGTGAACCCCAGTTTCTTTCCATTCGGCGAATGGTTTCATCTCTAGGTAACGCTCAAGGTTACTTACACTGGCCCAAGTAACACATTTACTTATCCGGTCGTCCTGTGCAGCTCTAAGTAGTGCTATTGCACCACCTCGGCTATGGCCTATGATATGTATCTCTCCATTCCATATAAAAGGAAATGTTTCAGCTTTTTTACCTATAAAATCTAATACACATCCTAAGTCGTCATACTCTATTTTGAAATTGTTATTTCCAAAGGCTTCTAAGTCCGCAAACTCATTTTGATGTTTGGGTGTGGTTCCATTATGCGAAAAGTTAAATTTAAAAAATGGGAGACGTTTAGAAGCGAAAATTTCCGAAGCTAATGGCCACGCACCCCAATTCTTAAAACCCTTAAATCCATGAGTAAAAACAACAATCGGCACACTCTCGGGATATGTTGTGTAACTTAGGTCGGCTGTTATGAGCTTGCCTGCACTACCCTTGAACTTAAAGTCCAGATGCTTTATAGGTTCCACTATTTCAACCTATTAAAGGTGGCGTTGGCATCAAAAGATTTTGCCGCTACGCCTATACGAATAATCTCTACTTTATTCATTCTTACTGGTTCTTTTGGTCTGTCGGCACGTCCTCTTGGTGAGTTACCTATGAGTGTTACATACTTTTGACCGAGGACTACAGAACCAAAAATATTGTATCCGCCATCTAACCAAGGTGTTGCTTTGTGGGTGATGAAAAACTGACTTCCATTGGTGTTGGGGCCGCTATTTGCCATACTAAAGATACCTGGTTTGTCGTGCTTCAAATCTGGGTGAATTTCGTTTTTGAATTTGTATCCCGGTCCACCTGAACCTGTACCTGTAGGATCTCCACCTTGTATCATAAAGTTTGGGATGACGCGATGAAAAATAAGACTATCAAAGTATGGCTCTCCCGCTGCTCTGAATGTATTGGAAATAGAACCTTCTGCAAGTCCAACAAAATTAGCTACAGTAAGCGGTGCTTTTTCCATTGCCAACTTACCTACTACATCACCATAATTGGTTTGTATGTAGGCATATATTCCATCTTCCTTTAAGTTTGGAGTTTTGGCTATTTGTTGAGCTAGTGTGTATACATATTCTGACGCTCCCTCAGTGCGTTCTTCTTTAGGTTTTTTTGTTTTCAACACACTTAGAGTGTAGTTATACCCTTCTTCGTATTCAAATCCCTGTATCGTTTCACAAAAAACACCCCACTCATCTTTTTCGCTTGTTTTTGCTTTCATGCAATCTCCTTTTTCGCTTGAAACGTATAACGTCATTGTTTTGGGCTTATTGGGCATTAAAACACCGCACGAAACCAGACTAGTAATAAGGAATAAGTAGCTTATTTTTTTTAACATCTTACAAAAATAAACCAAGCAAGTGACACTAATGGAAACTGCCGCTCGATTTGAGTGTATATTTTGAGTATATGCAAACTTCAAGGTGCTTTAGCACACGCATATTTCCTATTATTGCACTCCTTTATGAGTTTAAAACTAGAAATAGAAAAGCGGAAAACCTTTGGTATTATTTCTCACCCTGATGCTGGTAAAACAACACTTACTGAAAAGCTGCTGCTCTTTGGTGGTGCTATACAAACAGCCGGTGCGGTAAAAAGTAACAAAATAGAAAAAACGGCTACCTCTGATTTTATGGAGATAGAAAAGCAGCGTGGTATTTCCGTGGCTACTTCGGTGATGAGTTTTGAGTATAAAGGTAAGAAAATCAATATCCTGGATACTCCCGGTCACAAGGACTTTGCGGAGGATACGTACCGTACACTAACGGCTGTAGATAGTGTAATTCTTGTAGTAGACGTAGCAAAAGGGGTAGAGGCACAAACACGTAAATTGATGCAGGTATGTAGAATGAGAAATACACCTGTTATCATTTTTGTAAATAAAATGGATAGAGAAGGTCAAGAACCTTTTGATATCCTAGAAGAATTAGAACAAGAACTACAGATTAGTACACGACCATTGAGCTGGCCTATTAATATGGGATCCCGTTTTAAGGGCGTTTATTTACTTCACAATCATTCGCTTAATTTATTTCAAGCAGATAAAACCAAAAAAGCATCTGATTATATTAACATAGAAAACTTAGAAGATAAGCAACTCGATGAGATAGTGGGAGAGACCGATGCAAATCAACTCCGCGAAGATGTGGAACTTATAAACGGTGTATTTGAGCCATTTGATACGGAGATGTATGAAGAGGGGCTTTTGGCTCCTGTATTTTTCGGTTCGGCGTTGAACAACTTTGGGGTTCAGGAAATGCTCGATACATTTGTGGAAATAGCTCCTAGCCCAAGACCTCGTCCTACTGATGTGAGAGATATAGAGCCGATGGAGGCTAAGATGACTGGCTTTATTTTTAAAATCCACGCAAACTTAGACCCAAATCATAGAGACAGGATAGCATTCCTTCGCGTATGTTCGGGCACTTTCGAACGGAATAAGTTTTACATCCACTCACGGCTAGATAAGAAAATGCGATTTAGTAATCCTTATACATTTTTAGCAGATAGTAAAGAAGTGACACAATTTGCTTATCCTGGAGATGTAGTAGGACTTTACGATACAGGAAACTTTAAGATAGGAGATGGTCTTACTGAAGGTGAAAAACTAGAATTCAAAGGTATGCCGAGTTTCAGCCCCGAATTATTCCGTGAGGTTGTGAATATGGACCCTATGAAAAGTAAGCAGTTGGAAAAAGGACTCAATCAACTTACCGATGAGGGTGTGGCACAGCTATTTACACAGCAACCAGGTAACCGAAAAATCATTGGTGTAGTGGGCGAGCTGCAGTTTGAGGTGATACAGTACAGACTGGAGCATGAGTATAATGCAAAAGCACGATTTGATGCCGTGAACTATCACAAAGCTTGTTGGATGACGGGCGATGAGGCCAAAATAGCGGAGTTTATAAAGTATAAACCACAAGATGTAGTATTAGATAAGGATGATAATCTAGTGTACTTAGCACAAACTCCTTACCTATTACAAATGGCTAAGAGCAACAATCCCGAGATAGAATTCCACGAAACAAGTGAGTTCAAGGTAGGATAGGAGAGACCTCAGATTCTTAGTCTGAGTATATTCTTAACAGTTTTTTATGTGCTAAATATTCAAGATAGAGTATGCCGGTGCGTGTCTCAAAATAGTTATAGGCTTTTTCGCCTATTTGTGTGCGTTTTTCCGCGGCCGCCAGAGATATTATCTTATTCAGCCCTGCACTGAATCTTTCGTTTTTAGACATATAAGTACGCATCATTGGTGTAGTAAGACCAATCACCGTTCATCACACGCACTCTAGTGGATTTTCCAGCTAGTCTTACTGCTGATGGATCATACTCCATTACGTGAAAGCAGTCTAAACCACCAGTGGCCATTTTTTGGTTGCCTTCTGGGTCAAGATAGAAAAAGTATTTATTATGATAAGATATAATGTGTAGCTCATTGATACTAATTAGCAAGCCGCCGTTTAAATCTGGTTTCACCTCTATTTCACTTGGTTTATAGATAACGGAACCTGCTACTACATTATTTAGATTTTGAAAAGGAACTTCTCTAAAATATTCGAGTGTTAGATCATCTCTAAACTTTGCTACCCAAAAGCCAAAGAAGCTCTCGCCCGATTTTTGATAACGCTTATTTCGCTCAAATGGTCGATCTAATTTGCCATATAAATAGAAACCACCCTTACAAAGCTCAGCCTTAAAAATGCGTTTATCAAAACCATTGTTATAACCAAAACTGTTGAAATTAGACTTAAGTTCTATCTCTGCTTGTATCGTATCAAATG
>JABIUV010000009.1 GCA_018700895.1 Bacteroidota bacterium | reverse complement strand
TCTAATCGTTGTGTTATACTATCCCAACTGAATCTGCTACGAGCTATTTGTAGTCCTACTTCACCTACTGTTTCACGTTTTTCTGCGTTGCCAAGCAGTTGATCTACTTCACTAATGAAATGCTCTTTTTCTTTAGCCATGATAACGCCTTGCCCACTTTTGATTTGCAAACCTTCAAAACCAATATGAGTGCATACCACAGGAACACCCATTGCCATTGCTTCTAGCACCTTATTCTGTGTTCCGGCACCAAAACGTAGTGGTGCCACCACCACACTAGCTTGCTCGTACATCTGCTGTATGTCTGGCACAAACCCCGTAACTGTAATTCGTTCCCCTGCCAATTTCTTCACTGCTTCTACTGGTCGCTGACCTGCTATCACAAAATTAGAACTCGGAAATTTATCGGCTATCACAGGCCATAGTTCTTTGGCAAAGTAGGTTACTGCATCCACATTTGGAGCGTAATCCATATTACCAGTGAATAATACGGTGTGATTATGGGAGTAATCGTGCCCTTCTTTTGCATCAAAGGTTTCTAAATCCACACCATTCAGAAGTATATCAATATTATTGGTTTGATGTAAGTCTTCCAGATATGCTTTATCCTCTACTGAGCAAACTAGTGTTTTGTCATACTGCGTTATTACACGCTCCGCTTTGGAGAGGCGTTTTGCCTCTATAGTGTCAATTAAACGATTAATAAACGCTCTTTCGGTATCTTGTCTCCGTTTATAATACAACGAAAATGCATCGGGTAAATCTAATATTTTTGGTAAATCTAAGTCCTTAGTATATTGACTCATACGCAAATGTTGGGTATGTACCACATCAATATTATACCGCTCCACAGCCATTTTTACCATACGCCTCATCCTCGCACTTTTGAAATAGGCAAGTTGTAAAGGAGTATTACTTAGTAAGGCAGGAATACCATTTAATACCGAACGCCACTGAGGTAGATATACCAGTTCTATCTCTTTGAAAAATGGTTGTATTTCTTGAAGGTATTCAAGTTCCTCTCGCTTTTCATAAAAAGTAACCAAATACAAGGTATGCTTAGCAGCCAATCTCCGAGTCAGATTATATATCTTGAGCTTATCGCCTCTGTAGGGAGGGTAAGGAAATCGATTGGCGACGAAAAGAATGTTCACTGCGGCAAATATGCTATTAAATCCTCAAAAAGAATGACATAGTAGTCGCAGACTTCATTTCACAAAAATTGTATACTTGCACATCTATTTTATGAAAAAAATAATTTACACCACTTGCTTCTTATCCCTATTTCAACTGGCTTACAGTCAAGACACCATACGTGTCAAAGCATTTGACTATAATAGTCAAACGCGTGATACCGTAATATCCTTTCCGGACGGTACAGAGAGCTATAGACAAATCGTAATGCTTTATAATATGCGATGCAAAGGTGCTCGTATTAGCACGGGTACGAGTCGCAACCTTGGTTGTGGTGAATGGGATTACAGTTGTAATACGTATGTAGAAGATTCGTCGCGTGTAGACTCGTTACCAGCTACTACTGCTGAGTATAGTATTGACGGATTTAGTGGCACGACGTATAATTACAAGGAAACTCCTATGGTAGACCACTACAGAAACACTACCATCAATACTCAAGTGATGGCATCTAGCGGAGTGAGTTTAAGAAATGTAGGTACGGGAACTCTACCAAGCACGCAAGGCGTTCCAGCTGTACTAGGGAATGTACCTTCTCGATATCAACACATCTTTACAGCTGCAGAACTCACGAATGCTGGGCTTGCCGCAGGCGATATATGGGGAATAAGCGTAGATGTGCTAAGCAATAATGTTACGATAGAAGACCTTCGTGTCAACTTAAAAGCTACATCTGACAATGTATCAGACTTAGCGAGCTTATCTTTAGAAGGGTTTCTGAACGTATTTAGTTCGGACATCACCTTCGGAACAGGTGCTAATAGTATTCAGTTTCATTCACCATTCATATGGGACGGAAGTTCTAATATCACTTTAGAATTCACAAGTTCTAAAACCATAAGCTTTGAGCAATTAACCATAAATAGTAGCTCACAAAGTGAAGCACGTACGATTGCCGCTAGCGATAAGTCATATATCGTACTAAATGGCACTAACTATGCCGAATCACAAAGTTATGATGGTGTAATGGGTTCGCAGAATAGAACATGCGAAGCTTGGATAAATACTACAGGTGCTAATCAAGAGATCGTAGGCTGGGGAAGAAACGCTACTGGTCAAAAATGGGTATTCCGAACCAATACAGACGGCTCGCTTAGAGTAGAAGTAAACGGAGGAGGAATAAACGCTACTACTCCTGTAAATGATGGCCAATGGCATCATGTAGCGTGTGTGCTAAACGGCAGTAACGTGTCCGACATTAAATTATACGTAGATGGTAACGAGGAAACCATAAGTGCAACTACTAACCTTGCGATTAATACTACTGCCAATATAAAACTACGCGTAAGTAGAGGTATCAACGACCGCTATTTTGTGGGTGGTATAGACGACGTGCGTATATGGGATGTAGCCTTATCTGCTGCAGAAATCAAGGAGTTAATGCACAAGCGAGTGCAAAGCACAGACGCTAATTATACTAACCTAAAAGCATACTTCAGATTTGAAAATATAAGCGGGGGTTTCCTAAAAGACGAGAGTAGCACAGGTGCAGACTTGACCGTAGTTGGCGTTCAGAATGTCGGACTTTTCAGAGCGACAACCTTGTTCAAAGACTTTGTAAAAGCTAAAGACCGAATGAATATCGGATGGCGAACAGGGACCTTTACGGTAACTAATGATACATCTTACACTTATGATGAGGTGGCACAAACACCCAACTTAGTAAAACGTAACACCATAACTAGAGCTTACAATACCGTAATGAGTGACGCCATTACCGTAGCTGAATCATATGATCGTTGGAATGCCGATAACGTAGAGACCTACTATGATGAGAATGGCCAAGAAATAGAAACTAAACAGGTAACTGCTGATGGAACTATAGAAACGGGATCATTGTCTTACACACGCAGATGGCCTTCTCGATTAGAAATAATGAGCTTTGTCACGCCATATGGCATCGGTTTAGACTTAGGTCCAGAAGGTAAAACGTGGACATTTGACATGACGGACTTCACCCCTATTCTGCAAGGAGATAAGCGTATATTCTTATCACGAGGTGGTCAAAATCAAGAGGAAATGGATATTGAATTTCTATTCATAAAAGGAACACCAGCAAGAGATGTATTAGACATACGTGAGATTTGGCCAAGTCAACAGATTACAGCCAACTACTCGCAAATATTGAACAACACATACTACCCTGCTACTGACTTCAAGTATAATGCAGATGCTAGTGGAATCAAACTTCGCTCAGCGATTACAGGACATGGTCAGGAAGGGGAATTCATTCCGCGTAATCACTCATTTACCATAAATGGTAGTGAGACCTACACCCGTAATGTATGGAAAGAGTGTGCGGATAACCCCGTTTACCCACAAGGTGGTACGTGGATATACGACAGAGCTGGATGGTGCCCAGGTATGGCCACAGACGTTGCCGAGTATGACCTCACCTCATTTATGAATGACGATAATTCCGTAAATGTGGACTACACCATAGATGCAGGTTCGGGTGATTCTCGCTATATCATTAGTTCACAAATAGTAACTTATGGTGAGTATAACTTCACCTTAGATGCGGGAATAAGCGACATACTTGCTCCAAGTAACAAAGTGGAATATGCTCGCGACAATCCTATGTGCTCCACTCCTACTATTGAGATAAGTAACTATGGCTCTGAAACATTGAAGGATGCCGTTATTGAATATTGGGTAAATGATGCTCCCCAAAAACAAGAAATCAAATGGTACGGTGATATAGCCTCTGGTGAGAGTGCTATTTTTTACCTACCTGTAGAGCAATCGATATGGACAAATGCAAATGCAGCTAATAACACGTTTCATGCTCGTATTAAACTGGTAAATAGCCAAACAGATGAGGACCCGAGCAATGATGAGTACATCAGTCGTTTTGAGCTACCTAAGGTTTTCCCTAAGGATATATACCTCTTTACACGCACCAATAATGCAGGTAACGAAACCCGTGTTGTGCTCAAAGATGAATGGGGCAAAGAAGTATTTACCAAAGAAGGAATGGCTGCCAACGAACTCTCACGTGATACGCTCAAACTTGGATTAGGATGCTATACGCTGACCATAGAAGACAGCGACGATGATGGACTTAGCTTTTTTGCCAATAGCGACGGAAGTGGTTTTTTTAGAGTAATGGAAGTAGGGGGAGGATTAGTACATAATTTCAATAATGATTTTGGTAAACGAAGCACCATCAAGTTTACCATAGTTCATCCTCTGTCCGTAGAAGATAAACTATTGGACCTTGGACTAAAATGCTACCCCAACCCAACTGCTGGTATTATTACCTTAGCAGGGTATGACATTACCAATGCTCATTGCACGGTGCGAAACAACTTAGGCCAAATAATACAAGAGCAGCAACTGGATATCATAGGGCAAACACAATTAGACTTAACCAATAACCCAAGCGGATTATACGTTGTCACTGTAGAAAAAGACGGCCTAAGCTGGTCACAGAAAGTAGTGCTGACCAACTAATAAGAATTGCACCTAATCTCTTAAAATGGCTCTGATTTATCGGGGCCATTTACATTTAGTCTAAATTTTAATTGTCGTATTTTGATATCAAAGGGATAGTACATAATACTACCTTTGTACCACAATCATGAGCGAGAGAAAATTAAACACCATAGAAGAAGCCATAGAAGAAATAAAAAATGGCAAAATGGTCATTGTGGTAGACGATGAAGACCGAGAAAATGAGGGTGATTTTCTTACTGCTGCACGCAATGTAACGACCGAAATGGTCAATTTCATGGCAACCGAGGGGCGTGGGCTTATCTGCGTACCTCTTACCGAGGAACGTTGTGATGAGCTAGACTTAGACCTAATGGTTGGCAAAAATACTGCTCAGTTTGAAACCCCATTTACCATATCTGTAGACCTCATAGGCCACGGTACAAGTACAGGTATATCTGCCTATGATAGAGCAATGACTATTCAAGCATTGGTAAACCCAGATACCGATCCTAAGGAGCTTGGAAAACCTGGACACATTTTCCCACTGAGAGCCCGTACACAAGGAGTTTTGCGTAGAGCTGGTCATACAGAAGCAGCAATAGATTTAGCACGTTTGGCTGGTTTTGAACCAGCAGGATGTATCGTGGAGATAATGAATGAGGATGGTACCATGGCTCGACTCAAAGACCTGTGGGCAGTAGCCGAAAAGCACGATATGAAAATAGTATCTATTGCCGATCTCATAGAATACCGACTAAAACATGAAAGCCTGATAGAGAAGCAAATAGATGTACATATGCCTACCGACTACGGTGATTTTGAACTCCATGCCTACAAACAAGTAAGCAATGGTATGGATCACCTTGCCCTTGTAAAAGGTGAGTGGAAGGAAGACGAACCGGTATTGGTGAGGGTACACTCTAGCTGTGTGACAGGAGATATATTTGGCAGCTGCAGATGCGACTGTGGTGAGCAACTTCATCGTGCAATGCAAACCATCGAAAAGGAAGGCAAAGGAGTGATAGTTTACATGAATCAGGAAGGACGTGGAATCGGACTTCTTAATAAACTAAAGGCTTACAAACTGCAAGAAAACGGTAGAGACACCGTAGAGGCAAACATAGAACTAGGTTTTCAGATGGACGAACGGGATTATGGTGTGGGAGCACAAATATTGCGTGACCTCGGTGTTACCAAAATGAAGCTTATGAGCAACAATCCTAAAAAGCGTAAAGGACTCATAGGATACGGATTAGAAATCGTAGAGAATATTGCTCTACAGGTAGAAGCTAATCCGCATAACAAGGGATACCTAGATACCAAAAAAGATAAAATGGGACACGAGCTTTAGGCTAAAGCAGATTGTAATGATCCTATAGTCAATGCTCGGCAAGGAATTGCGGAGCATTTTTTTTATCTTCGACCAATGGCTGGAGAAAACAGCCAAAGTGCAATCATTTTGAAGTAATATCTTGGTTAGCTAAAAACAAAAAGATTTCACCATCTCTTTTAGACAAGATTGTAAGCATCGATAAAAAAGACCTTGAAAAATATCTACACAAAGAGTTTAATCATTTGTTAGGCTTTAATAGATTTGCACTCGCAATAGAGATACTAAATTTGCGTTTGGATAATATAAAGCGTATATTTAGCAAAATATGATTAAGAATTGGATTAAAAAATTACTGCCCAATGACTACAATGTTACGGACAATAATGGAAGCGAAGCGAGTTTTGAGTTGTCTCTCGGCAACGATAAAATCGGTGTGCTTGATTATGACGGTTCCAAATGGACTTTTGAGTATAGCGACTGGTTTAAAAATCAAGAGGATGTGAAACCGCTAACACAGTTTCCCATCAAAAATGAAATTTATACACAAGAACAACTTTGGCCATTCTTTGCGAGCCGTATACCGAGCACAAAGCAGCCTCACGTTGAGGACTACTTGAAAAACAACCCAGACAAAGTAAATAATTTAGCTGCTTTACTTGGTAAATTTGCTTCACACTCAGTAAACAATCCGTTTACACTAAGAATGCTATAAGACAACAGTACCTTCCAAGATTCTCATAAGTACAGCTCACATGGGTGGGTCTTCGATTTTTTAAATGAGGAATCTATTTCCTCTTTATTCTCCTCCTCTCCCATTTCATAACCCGCACTATAAGCTTACCTTTGCACTCAATAAATTTTACACGTGCTTCACATACAAAACGTTTCATTTGAGTTCGGCGGGAACTACCTTTTTAGAGATATCGACTGGTTTATAAAACCCCGTGAACGTATAGGACTCATTGGCAAAAATGGTGCGGGGAAATCTACCCTGCTCAAGCTCATTATGGGTAAATATGATGTACGTGAAGGATCCATAAACAAAGCAGGCGGCGTAAACCTCGGATACCTCTCACAAGACATGATAAGTGAAGATGGTGACAAATCTGTTTTGGAACATGCCAAGCAGGCCTTTGCTCGTGCTCTATTTTTGCAAGATGAGCTAGAAAAGCTATATGCCTTAATGGAGACTGACCCGAGTGAGGAAAACATACAGCGTATGGCCGACTACCAAGAGGAGTTTGATGCTCTGGATGGGTATAACATGGACAACAAAACTGCTGAGATACTGGAAGGTCTTGGTTTTACCACAGCAGATTTGGACAGACCCATGAAAGAATTTTCTGGGGGATGGAGAATGCGTGCTGTTCTTGCCAAAATGCTGCTTGAAGAACCAGACATTATGCTGATGGATGAGCCTACTAACCACTTGGACCTTCCGAGTATAGAATGGCTCGAAGGTTACCTTAGTGGCTACCCTGGTAGTGTTATCATTGTGTCTCACGACCGTGAGTTTCTCAACAAGATGATTACCAAAACAGCAGAACTAAGTGGTAAGAAACTATATCTGTGGGACGGTAATTATGATTTCTTCTTAAAAGCTAAAGTAGAACGAGATGATCTCATAAGCAGGCAAGCAGCCAACCAAGACCAATACATCAAGGAGCAAGAGAAATTCATCAATAGATTTAAAGCAAAAGCGAGTAAAGCAAAAGCCGTGCAGTCTAGGGTGAAAATGGTTGAGAAGATTGAGAAAATAGAGGTAATAGAAGAAGATAAATCAAACCTAAAAATTGACTTCAAAGTAGGGGTCAAAAGTGGCAAGGTGGTGATGGACCTCAAAAACATTACTCAAGGATTTGGCAAACAACAGCTTTTTACCGATGTAAGCAGAGAAATCGTGCGTGGTGATAAGATAGCCTTAATAGGTGCCAATGGTACAGGTAAATCAACTTTTTTGAGCATTATAGCTGATGAATTACCCTACGAGGGAGAACGCAAAATTGGCCATAACGTAGATCCCTCCTTTTACGCACAGCATCAGCTGGAGAGTCTACATATGAACTATGAAATATTAGAGGAATTACAGTACGATGCTCCTCACAAAACGGACATGGAACTCCGCTCTATGCTGGGTTGTTTCCTATTTGCAGGTGATGATGTATTCAAAAAAATAAAAGTGCTCAGTGGTGGTGAAAAAGCACGTGTATCCCTAGCCAAAACATTGGTATCAGAAGCCAACTTTTTACTGCTGGATGAGCCTACTAACCACTTGGATATAGATAGTATAGAAATCATCATTGAGGCACTGAAACGCTATGAAGGAACGCTAATTTTCGTTTCTCACAACCGATATTTCATCGAAAAACTAGCCAACAAAGTATGGTGGATACAAGATGAAGATGTACGCGAATATCCGGGCACATACCCAGAATATCTGGACAAGCTAGCCAATGAAGGATTTACATCTGCTCCTCGCAAAGTAAATAAAACCACTCCTACACCAAGTACCGAACCCACCAAAAACTCCTGGAGGCAAAAAGACGAGGCAAAGGAACAATTGAAAAAACTCCAGAAGCAGCTTGACCAAAAAGAAGAGCAACTCGCCAATGCTAAGAAACACGTCGAAGAACTAGAAGCTAAGCTTGCTGAAGCAGCGAACCTTACGCCCGAAGACTACGAAAAGCTAAGTAAAGAATACGCAGAGGCTACAGGCAACAGTAAGTCTATATCTGATGACTGCGACAATCTACTCGAACAAATGATTGCTTTGGAGGATTAGTACTCCGAATCCAAATCGCAGACTACACAACAAAAAAGGGATTGCACGCCGTGTGCAATCCCTTTTTTGTTGTCATAATATTCCTGTTACTGTGTTGCGTACGCATTCACAAATAAGTGTGCTATTCCTATGCGTTTCCAAACGATAAGCCCATATGCAAAATTATCGCGGTTATAGCCTGATGGGATATCCAAACTAAATGATTTTTCGTACTTTGTACCTGCACTCAGACCATCTTCGGTTATAACATCGCCCCAAGCATTGTCTGAAAGAGAGCCACGCATTACATTGTGATGTTCTGCATCACCATTAGCACCGGCAGTACCCGCTTGAGGCCCTAGAGCCTTGTCTTCTATAAGGTAAGCACCCATTACATATGTACCATTAGCATCTTCAAAAGCTTCTGCCTCGGCATTTATTGTTAGCTTATCTCCTTCTATGGTAGCTTTCATTACCATTCCTACAGGAGCTGTGGTCAATACAAACGCATCGGCCGCGGCTTGTGCATCGGCACTGTTAGTGGTATAGTTACGTCCATTGACTACAAAGTTTGGTTTAGAACTATTCGGTGCAAAACGGTCTTGCATAGCCTGCATAGTAGGATTAAACTCTTGGTTTCTGAAATGTCCGCTAGAAAATCCAGTACCGTAATTTCCCCAGCTAAAAGCTTTGCCACCTTGATATCTGTACACCAGGTCTGCAAAGGCTGTCCAGCCCCATCCGCCACACGGAGGACAAGTTTCACCTGTTACTTTAAATACCATAGGTACAGCCGTATTACTCGCCTTAGCGTCTATCTTATCATTGCTGTTGCTCACATAGCCTTCTGGTTGGTCACACTCAAAAAGCGTTACTTCTGCATCGCCCAATCCATCGCCATCAGCATCGGCGTACCACATTACTTTGGTGCAGCTCTCGTCTTCTGGTTCAGTAGGAGTTTCTTTGTCACTACAACTTGTCGCCAGCATTGAAATTGCAGCTACGGTCATCAATATTTTATGAGAATAATTATGCTTCATAGTATCAAAGAAAACTAAAATTTGGATTTATCCCCTATTTCTCTACCTCAATGAAGTCGTTTAAGCTTTAACTTGAGCTTATTTTTACAAATGATCAAAGAAGTATTCACTCACTTTTTGGTACAAATGGATTCGGTCTTTCCCTCTAACATTGTGCTCGTGGTTTGGATATACGAAATAGTCCAACTGTACGCCTTCATCTATCGCCTTCTCTAAGAACTGCAAGCTATGCTGCCACAGCACCACATTATCTTGCCCGCCGTGTATCATCAGCAACTTCCCATCAAGGTTTTGAACGTGATTTTTAAGATTAGTACGTTCGTATCCTTCTGGGTTTTCTTGAGGTGTGTCCATATATCGCTCCGTGTACATTACTTCATATAACGTCCAATCAATCACCGGCCCACCGGCTACACCTACCTTAAATACTCCTGGATGCCTACTCATCACACTGGTAGTCATAAATCCACCGTAACTCCAGCCGTGTATTCCGAGTCTATCGGCATCTACCCAGCTTTGTTTTTTGAGCCACTCCACCCCCGTAAGTTGATCTTCCATCTCTTTTTCGCCGCAGTTACGATGTATCGCACTTTCAAAAGCAAAACCTCTATCGGCACTTCCCCTACCGTCTATGCTAAATACCACATATCCTTGCTGTGCCATATATTGATACCAAAGATTCGCACCGCCTAACCATCTGTTCGTGATGAGTTGTAAATGCGGCCCATTGTATAGGTAAACCACCACGGGGTATTTCTTATTCGCGTCAAAGTCTATTGGTTTGAATACCCGATAGTATAAATCATCACCACTATTTCCTTTGAGTTTGCCCAGTTCCATTTGCACTATTTTATACTCCGCGAGTGGATTCTCTGCTTGGTGAATGACTTCTTTTAAATTTCCATCCCCGTCTATAAGGCGTATGGCTCTTGGTGTACCCGTATTACTATAATCGTCTATGAATAGTGAGCAGTCTTTATTAGCTTTTAGCCCGTGATAACCTGAGGTTTGGGTCAGGTTTTTCATCTTGCCATTTTTCACATTTACACAGTATAAATGTCGCTCCAGTGGTGAGTCTTTGGTGGCGGTGATATAAAATTTATCACCTTCAGCACTCATACCATGATATTCTGTCACTATCCATTGGCCTTTGGTCAATTGTTTGAGCATATTGCCTTCCAAATCATAAAGGTATAGATGATTATAACCATCTCGCTCACTCCACCAGATGAATTTATTAGGGTCATTTTTCAAGAAAACGGCAGGATGCTCTGGTTCTACATACTTTTTATTTTGTTCTTCAAAGAGTGTTTTGATAAATGCTCCTGTTTTAGCATCGTATTTATTGAGCCACATGTGATTTTGTGCTCTGTTTACGATAGCAATCAATACATATTTCTCGTCGGCACTCCAACTCACATTGGTGAGATATTGCTCTTTATCTCCTGTAGTTTGAATGGTAATAGGTGCGTCAGCTGTTGCCATGTTTTTAATCTTCACTTGCACGTGATGACTCTTGGCTCCCGCTGTGGGATATCGGATCATCTGGACAGTCGCTGGTGTATCTGCTAATACATATAGTGGATATTGGGTGACCATTCGCTCATCCATCTCGTAATAAGCCATTAGCTCATGGCTAGGCGATGGGAAAAGTCCGTTGGTAATACCAAACTCCGAGCGATGCACCGTTTTTCCTATCACAATACCATCTGTATTCGAACCTATTTCTTTACCTTCATTATCTCTGCTGTATGCAAAACCGTTGGTAGTTTCGCCATAGATACCACTCCCGTCGTCAAAGTATTGCACACGACCTATGCCTGCATCATTGGTGTATGATAACGCTCGCGATCCTTTTTCTTCAATATCATAGGCATAGCCCTGCTTATCTGTTATGAATTGAAATTCCTTATCACTTATCCAATTGGCACGTGGTAGTCTACTCAAGGTCTTACCCTCAGGTAAGGCTGCGTTTATGTCATCTAGGGTTACTATAATGTTGCGTCCCTTGGTAACGGCTATTTCTTGCACTTCGATGACCTGCTTACCGTCTAGGGTAGCCACTTGGCTAAACCACTGCCCACCGGGCAACCATTGCACGTCACGTAGTCCTTTGGGATAAAGATGATAGCCCGTTATTGCATCATTTATGGTTAGTAATTTATCTTGCGAAAAGCTTAAAAATGAAACTGCTACAAGTAGTAACACACCTATTTTTCTCATATGAGCAAATATGCGAAATATTTTGGGCGAGACACGCAGAGAACCGATAATTTCTTATGAGGACTGACGTCAAATCCGACTCCTGTGAAAAAGGTGTAATCCTATGAAATCAAATCACGCAATGCCGTATCTAAGTGTTGGTATTGGAATGTAAATCCACTTTTTTGTAATTTAGGGGGAATGACCCACCTGCTTTTGAGTACCAGCTCGGTTTCCGTACGAATAAAAATAGCCCCCACGGTGAGCAGCCACTTGGGTGAAGGCAAGCCCATCGGCATATTCATATTCCTCCGCAAAGACCTCATCATTTCAGCGTTGGGCAAGGGATTAGGCGAAGATAAATTTATGGGTCCTTCTATTTCTGTATGGGCGATGATATGACACACAGCACGATACATATCCTCTTCGTGTATCCAACTAAACATTTGATTTCCAGACCCTTGCTTACCTCCTAGCCCAAACTGCACTAATCGTTTGAGGGGGGCCAATGCTCCTCCTTCCTTTCCTAATACAATGGCTGTGCGAAGTGCAACCCTACGCGTGTACGGTAGCTCCTGACGGAAAAAAGTTCGCTCCCACTTGGTGGCTACATCTACCGAAAATCCTGTGCCAATCTCTCCCTTAGCTTCGTCCATAGGTCGATCTTCTGCATGACGATAAATGGTAGCCGTGCTGCTGTTCATCCATAGCTTGGGTGGTTCGTCTATCTCAGATATGACTTTGTCAAGTATGGCGGTTGATTTCAAACGTGAATCGTATATGAGTTGTTTATTACGATTAGTATATCTGCAATCCACCGATTTACCTGCCATATTGATGAGCACATCGGCTTCTTTAAGTGATTTCATCCATTCTCCTTTCGTCTCACCATCCCAATAAATGTCATTATCTTTTTTCGGGTTTCGTGTAAGCACCTTCACTTGGTGGCCATCTTGGTTAAATCGTTTTTCTAAAAAACGACCGATGAAACCGCTGCCGCCTGCTAGTATTATTTTCATTGTGTTTAGTTAAGTGGTTGATTAGTTAAATTGTAGATCAGTTTCTAAAGATTGAGAATCTACTCCAAATCTCTACTAAAAGTTATTACCCAAAAGTATATCGCTAATCCAACACTACCTCCAAAACCAATAAACTCGGCAAAAGACTCATATATACCATCAGCTCTAAAAAGAAAATTAAGGTCGGTAATAGAAGCAATAACTAAAAGCACAACGGTACTAAGTACGGTATGCCATAAATAGATGCTCTTTTTTTCATTCAGTAAGGTGTCTATCAAAGACCCTATATATTGAGTCGCACCGATGGGCAATGAAAGGAGTAAAATCCCAACTAAATAATAGGTATCCGCAATACTTGCTAATAGCCCAATAGGCACGAGTGCTAGCAGAAATAGTTGTATGTATTTATTGATTTTTTTCATTGTGATATCATCTGTATTTTAATTTTGTAGGAACTCACCTCAGAGGCGAGTTCCTACAAATGAAATTTAGATCTCCTGAATTCTCTGCAGTTCCTCTTTTCTGTCTCTACCCTCGGCACTTTTCTTTTTGCCTCTAAAGAGCATATACATGAGGAAGAACACCATAAATCCGAGTACAACCGCCAGAACGCCCACTTTACTACTTAGTACTTCGAAGAGTTCTTGTTTGCCATAAACAAGCGTCTCTATTCGCGTTCGTACTCCCTCTACCATTTCAAAGTCGATGGTGATAAAATTACTCTTGTTAATTTTCATACGGAAAAGTGCAAAACCTAAACTCAAGAGGTAAAATCCTGTTTCAAAAAGCTTGTTAGTACTCATCGCAATCTCTTCTCTTCCGCTGAAGATATCTAACATAAATATCTTACTGTTTTTGAAGAAAATACGTGCGACTACGAAGGTCAATAAGATGGCTACTGGAAGATAGGCAATGTAGGTTTTTACGATTAAATCTGTCATGATGTTTGTGTTTTAAAGTGTTAATTAAATTGATTTATGAGTATGTGCTTTCTCTTACTTAACCAAGCAAGTAGAGCAATATTTTGAAAGTGTAAATAACTCAATATAAGCAATATGCGACCTATATTGTATGCCAGCTGTTCCAATGCTACTGTGGTCGTTTCCACCTCATCTATTTGCGTAAGTGTAAGGGCGATGTAACCTATGTTTAGTAGGTAATAGCCAGTGAGGAGTAACTTATTAATCGTTTGTGTCACCACCTCATTTTCAAATAAGTTTAGGATAAGATAGTAGCCGTTGCAGTATAGGTCGGCTCCTACTGTCACTGTAATGAGTGCTCCTATTATGAGGTAAATACTATAGGTTATAAATATATTCATCTTTTTGTATTTTCAATATTTTTTGAAAGTTACGGTTAAAAAAAGGTCACACCAACTTTAGGAGTACCTTGTAAAACCAATTCTCATCACTCTTTTCAAATTTCTCAAGCATCTTATCTATCTTTATGGCAAAATCCTCTATATCATTTACCCGGTTCAGTAATTCCGTATTCTCATCCGTATTCACTGTTTCACTTTTTATCTCCACCAATGCAGCAATTACAGGTTCAAGTTCTCGTTTTCTACGTTGCTTGGCAATCTGGCGAGCGACTACCCATATATCTTTTTTGGCACTGTAAAAATCACGTCTGTCTCCAGCCATCATTTCCTTGTTAGCTAGCCCCCACTCTACCAATGCTCGCACATTCATATTGGTATTACCACGGCTGATTTGAAGGGTTTCCATCATCTCCTCTGTACTCAACGCATTTTCACTAATCATCAGCAATGCGTGTAACTGTGCCATCGTTTTGTTGATACCCCAGTTATTACCGAGTATTCCCCATGTTTGCACAAATTTAAGTTGTTGACCGTTTAATTTCATTCGCTTATCTAGGAGCAAATATACACATTTTTTTACTTTCAATAATTATTGAAAGTAAAATATTATTTTTATGCTCAGCTATGCATCCTATGCTTTCGGCATTAGTGTATTTATCTTATCTTTGCAACAGTAACAAGCAAATTTTAAACACGATTAATGTCAAAATCACAAGAAACCTACAGTAAAAAAGAAAAAGAAAAGAAGCGTTTGAAAAAACGTAAAGAGAAGGAAGAAAAACGTTTGGAGCGAAAAGCAAATGCAACTGCTGGGACATTAGATAACATGATGGCCTACATAGATGAGCACGGTAACATTTCTGATACTCCACCAGATCCAGATGCGAAAATCGAATTTGAATTAGAGGATATTATAACTAGTGTTCCGAAGCAAGAAGAGTTTGATATGGAGGCTACGCGTGAAGGTAAAATTGACTTCTTTAATACTGAAAAAGGTTTTGGATTTATAAAAGAAATTGGAACAGGAGAAAGCTACTTCGTGCACTACAAAGGTCTTACAGAAGACGTAATAGAAGGTAACAAAGTATCTTTTGAACTGGAAAAAGGAATGAAAGGTCTAAACGCGGTAAACGTGAAGAAGATCCAGTAATTGCATTTCACTTAAAAAAACATCAAGGCTCTGTTCTGCTGAACAGGGCCTTTTTTTTGCATATCTTTTTAGCTTTTCAGCTCAAAATAAAATACTGCGACTCAATTTACATTTTATATTTGCAAAGCATTCAAGCACTCGTAGTTCAACTGGATAGAATATCGGATTTCGGCTCCGAGGGTTAGGGGTTCGAATCCTCTCGAGTGCACTAAAGCAGAACGGTCTCCCACGCAAGTGAGAGATCGTTTTTTTGTTCATTTATTATAGGTACAACGTGTAGACTACATTCTCCTTAAATCATTACCGTGTTTCTTCCCCCGGCTTTCGAATACCATCTTATACCTTCGCCATATACCTTTTTCAAATTTGAGATAATCATACGTGCCGTCAGGCACATAGTTTTCATACATACCCTTCATTAGAGGATTAATGGGAACCAAGTTGGCAAATACAATTGCCTCTTCATCCTTATCATACCGCAAGAGCATAGCTGCCTTATCATTAAAATCAAAGATAATCCGCGACTGTAAATCGCCATCAAAATCGAACATCTCCTCTCCGAAATTAGGTTTCCCTTCCTCATCAAACCAGAGTACATCTACTATTTTTCGGTTCGTTTTGTCATCTTGTCCGTCCCAAGCAAAAGTGATGTAGTAATCTTTCTTTTTGTACTTGTAATGATGCATCTGGTATATGAGCCCACCCATCCAGTGATGATTATCAAATTGGGCGTAGTACACGTCCTTATTGTACTCAGAGCTATCATACAATCCATATAGCTCCAAGCTATCTGCATTATTCATCTGCATCGCCCCAAAGTACATGTACTTACCGCTATCTAATAATAGATTCCAGGTAAAGACTCTAAATTTTTCATCATCAGATCGGATGGTAGATACCGTCTTGATACTTTCAAAATTATAATCAAATGAGTTGGGTACTTGTAGTGCTTTTTTGAGTGTTTGTATAAAGTAATAACAGCTCGTAATACGCTCTACCTTATCGTTAGCATTAATAATATTATAACTTAGTCCTTCAAGTTGATACTCAAAGTTGCGTATAGAATCTATGTATGTGGAGTCTTCTGGCTTCACCTTTACCCGCTGAGCCATAGACGCAAGTCCAACAAACAGTGTTAAAAAAAACAAGGTGATACGCATGGTACAAATAACGTTGTTAGCGTCTGTTTTCGTACGCTATAT
>JABIUV010000029.1 GCA_018700895.1 Bacteroidota bacterium | reverse complement strand
GTTGCCCATCTTCAGTAGCGTTCAGCTCCGTTATCATTCCTTGCTGACGGTCAATCATTCTTTTTTGCTCATCTATCATCTCTTGCTGTTCTTGCATGCGCCGTCTATTATAGCATACGCAAACGATTAATACGTTATTATCATAATTGATGATATTGTATTCATATTCAGTCTATTTCTCTAGTTTTATACCTTAAATAAAAATAAAATAACATGAAAAAAACAACTTTATTATTAGCAGCATTGGCTTTAGGATTAACTTCCTTCGCTCAAAAACCTTCTGAAGGAAATTTATTGACAGAGGTAAATCTTAGCCTCAAGGATTGGAACAATGAGTTTTCTCTGCCATCTCTTCGTGCCAGGTATTTTATAACAAGCGACGTTGCAGTGAGAGCTGATTTAAGTCTTTCTGGATCTAATCAAACAAATACCGTTTTGGAGTATGATGGTTCAAATTTTACCGGCAAATCCGGAGAACAAACAGTATCAAACTCAGGAATTGGTTTAAGATTGGGTATTGAAAAGCATTTTGCTGGAAATGATAAATTTTCTCCTTTCGTTGTAGCTGCAATAGGTGCCGGAATTGGTTCATACGAGGAAGAATGGACAAATTACACGCAAGACTTAGGTGGCGCTGGGTTCTACAGGGAAGGCGCTACAGCAAAAGCTGATCAATCAACAAGCCGATTTGAAGTAGGTGTTGGTATTGGTGCTGATTACTGGGTAACTAACTCATTTTATATGGGTCTTGAATTTGGTCTCGGATATGGTAAAGATAAATATGGAGAGGGTACGGGTACTAGAAACAATACAGGTTTGCCTGATAATGCTAAAACACCAGAATCATCTTTTGGGTCTTACAGTACTGACATGTACACGTCAGGATTCAGAGTAGGTTTTGTATTAAAATAAGTTACGCAAAACGTAAAAAATAACTAAAAGGGGGCCAAACGTATTTGTCCCCCTTTTTTCTTTTTAAAGTAATAGGATAAGTGCAGCGGAAATGATACGCTTATTTGTTACCGTAAAAAAAAAGTCCTACAATCATTTGATAATTAAATAACTATAGGACTTATTTGAGTAGCGGGAAGCAGAATCGAACTGCCGACCTCCGGGTTATGAATCCGACGCTCTAACCATCTGAGCTATCCCGCCATAAGCGGCTGCAAAAGTAAAATTTATTCTCTTTCTTAACCAACTTAGTTTTATTTTTTTAAACGTCCACAGCTACCTTGTAAGTTGGGTCTTCCATGATGTTTACATCTATGAGTTTATCTGCATTGGCCAACAGGACTCTGCAGTCAGCACTCAAGTGTCGCAGATGGACTTTCTTCCCTAATTTGGAGTATCGCTCTGTCAATTTATTCACTGCTTCTATAGCACTCATATCTGCTATTTTACTTTCTTTAAAATCAATAATCACAACCTCTGGATCATTCTTAACATCAAACTTCTCGTTAAAAACGGTGATACTACCAAAAAACAAGGGTCCAAATATCTCGTAATGCTTTGCTCCGTCCTCATCTATGAACTTGCGTGCTCTTATACGCTTGGCACTTTCCCAAGCAAATACCAAGGCTGATATAATAACCCCCACCAGAACGGCTAAGGCTAAGTTATGCATAAATACCGTCACCAAGATAACGACAATCATCACGAATATATCGTGCATTGGCATTTTATTTAGTGCACGTACGCTAACCCACTCAAAGGTGCCAATGGCCACCATTATCATCAATCCTGTCAGAGCCGCAATAGGAACTTGCTCTATTAGGCTACTGCCAAACATTATGAACACCAAAAGCATTAGTGATGCCACGATGCCTGATAGCCTAGCTCTAGCACCATTATTTATGTTGATGAGACTCTGCCCTATCATAGCACAACCTCCCATCCCGCTAAAGAACCCAGTCACTACATTAGCCAAACCTTGAGCAACCGATTCTTTATTTCCACTTCCACGTGTTTCAGTAATTTCGTCTATAAGATTTAACGTGAGCAAACTCTCCACAAGACCCACCGCAGCTACAATAACCGCATACGGGAGAATCAAAATAAAATTATCCCAAGTGATCTCAACATTTGGAATATTAAATGGAGGGAAACCACCTTTTATAGAGGTTACACCATTATCCATTTGTACCAATATATCTTTTACGTTTGGTGTATCTATACCCAAGAAATAAACCAAACCGAACACCGATAATATGGCTACTAATGATGATGGAACTGCCTTGGTAATTTTAGGTAAACCCCAGATTATCAACATAGATAGCAAAACAAGACCAACCATGATAAGCTGTGGTGTTCCTGTCATCCAATGCAAAAGGCCGTCCGCACCTTTGGATTTGAAATAATCAAGCTGAGACATGAAAATTACTATCGCTAGTCCATTTACAAAACCAAACATAACAGGATGAGGAACGAGGCGTATGAACTTACCAAGTTTTAAGAATCCTGCAAGCATCTGAATAATACCTGCTAACACTACGGTAGCAAATATGTACTCTTCGCCGTGTGTTTTGGCCAGTGCTACTATCACAATAGCAATAGCTCCTGTAGCTCCAGATATCATCCCTGGCCTACCTCCAAATATACTGGTAATCAACCCTATAGAAAAAGCAGCGTACAGCCCGGTCAAAGGATTTAGACCAGCCATAAATGCAAATGCAACTGCCTCTGGTACGAGGGCCAACGCTACAGTAAGTCCTGATAAAACTTCTGTTGTATAATTTACCTTCTGTTTGAAATCAAAGAGATTTAAGTACTTTTTCATTGGATGAAATTGATTGTTTTTACTTAGAAAGGTGCAATAGTAAGAGTATGCTCAGATTATTGAGTGAATAAATCCTATTAATTGACGGTATACCTGGGTTCCACCAATATCACTTCTTCTTTATCTACTTTTACTAAGCCAGGTGTAGCACCTTTAGGTTTGCGAATGTATTTGCGGTCGGTATGGATTACCGCAGCTAGTCCTTCGCTTTTGGCCTTGCTATAGAACGCCGCTATGGATGCGACTTTTTCTATAGTAGTTAATGCGATTTTAGCCCCACTCGGATTACGAATGATCACGTGACTACCACTCACATCTTTGGCGTGTAGCCAAGTATCAAATTTGGTGGTATGGTAACGAAGGAGTTCGTCATTATCCTTGGCTCCTTTGCCTATTCTTACTTCGTAGCCATCAATTTGTACCGATTTATAGGGCAGTCTCACCTCTTTTTGTAACGCTTTAGTTTGGGCGGTTTTGCGTATTTCTTTCAGGTTTTCTACTTTTTCAAATTGCTCTATTTCTTCCTCCTTAGCTAGATATTGTGCTTCTATGTCCGCTAGGTGTTTTAGAGCAAAGTCTCGTTGCTTGCTCTCGTTCTTGCCTTTTTTGTAGTACCGCTCTGCATTGGCCTGTGGAGTAAGTAATTCGTTGAGCTTAATTTCTACTTGCTTTTCACCATCAAAGGAGGTTAAAGTAACCTTTTTTGTGCCTTTTTCTATCTGCCACATATTGGCCATGAGCAGGTCTGCTTTTTCCTTGTATGTACTTGATCTATTTAGTTCGGAGAGTCTTTTTTCTGCTGATTTTAGTTTTTTACCCAAAGCATTTAGCTCCTTTTTCAGCTGGCTAAGGTGACTATTTTTTATCTGAGTAAATACTTGATGTGATATATATAGTCGTGAGTGGTTATCCAATGCGACCAGTATATGGTCAAATTGAGCAATGTTTTCCTCTCCTCTACTATAGTCGAGTGTATATTTTTTTTCACCCTTATTTACATATAGGGTTCCCCTAATTTCCGCCGACTTTAATTCTATAAGAAGTCGTCTCTTTTCTTCGTCAGACTTGCTATCAAAAGATTGATTTTCAAGCACTTCTTTATTTTCCGCACTTAGAAATTTCAAATCTTGAATCTCTTTCCCATCCGTGGAGTAATGCGTTTGGGCGTAGTTTTCTACCTTGCTTGTTTTTACGGGGAATGCCTCCTGCCATACCTCATTGTGATAATGGGTGATTTGGCTAAATTTACCATACAGATAAAACGCTAAAATATGACCATTTACTAGCACCATATCGAACCGTCGGTCATACGGATATATCAACACTTCTTTTACCTCTAGCTCTGCTAAACCTCTAAAAACAGGGAGTCTGTTTTTCTTTTGGAGTTTCTCGGCATGAGGAGTTTGGAAATAGGCCTGTCCTTGGAAGAACGATATCTTAAGAGCCAAGGAATCAAATACCAGATTAATATCAAATTGAGATGTTGTAAATGAGGCGTTTAACCGCTTACCCACCAATTGAGTGCGTAGCTCTATGCCAAGGCGTTCTATGAGGAAGGCATTCATATTTCGGTACAATTTTTACTCCACTTTGTTACGCAAAAATTACTCAATATGACACCAGTTAAGCCCATCGCTTTTGATAAATTAGATACTAAAACAAGGCTCAACAGGTAGAGCATCTCAATACTCTCCAAAAACATCCGTTAGGCATTCGCAGCCATTTTCGGTAATCACGATGGTGTGCTCATACTGTGCGGACAGCTTATAATCACGCGTCCTAGCAGTCCAGCTGTCGGTTTTGTCTACGATGCACTCTGCCACCCCTTCGTTTATCATTGGCTCAATGGTAAACACCATTCCAGGTTTCATTTTTTTACCCGTATTGCGTTGTCCTACGTGGCTTACCTCTGGCTCCTCATGAAACTTAAGCCCTACTCCGTGACCACAAAACTGCCATACGACTCCATATCCTTTGGCCTCTGCATATTTTTGTATTTCGTAGCCTATGTTCCCAAATCTATTGCCCGGTCGGCATTGCTTCACGCCTATGGCCAAACATTCGCGGGTTACATCAATAAGGTTTTGTGCATTTTCAGATATTTTTCCTACCGTGTACATTTTGCACGTATCGCCAAAGTACCCATTCAGAATTGTGGTGACGTCTATATTTAGGATATCCCCATCCTTAAGCACATATTCATTAGGTACGCCGTGACATATCACCTCATTAGGACTGGTACATATTGCTCCGGTAAATGCGGGTGAACCGTGAGCCTTGTAGCCCAACGTTGCTGACTTAGCACCGTGGTCGGTTATGTATTCGAGTGCTTTGTCGTTGATGAATTGTGTGGTATTCCCTGCTACTACAAACTGCTCTAAATACTTCAGCACATTAGCAGCGAGGTGAGAACTTTTTCGTATTCCCTCTATCTGCTCCTTGGTTTTAATTTTAATCGCCATTACTGTGGGGCAAATTTAAGTTTAAGTCTAAGACTAAGCCTAAGATCAAAGGTTAAAATAGCTAAAGGCTAAATGGTATAGGGTTACTGCGGTTGAAAATTCAAGCACAAATTCTAATATCAAGTTCAAATATTAAGTTCAACTATTAAGTTCAACTATTAAGTTCAAACTTAATATGTTTAGCTTTAGGGTGATGAACGGGAGGGTAGAATACAGCATCGCCTTACTATTTCACTAAAAAACTATTTAACCAATCAACTAAACCCGATGGCCTACGATACCCACCTTCAAGAACGTATAGACAGAATATTTGAAGAACAAAAAGTGGCATT
Source organism: Bacteroidota bacterium (assembly GCA_018700895.1). GTDB lineage: Bacteria > Bacteroidota > Bacteroidia > NS11-12g > UBA9320 > UBA9320. The sequence continues at coordinate 23,733 of JABIUV010000029.1, read as the reverse complement.
TCGGCATCTAAAGATGATGGGTGGCCTTTGCTATATGGTGGATGATAAAATGTGCTGTGGTATAGTAAAAAGTCAGCTAATGGCTCGTGTAGGTGAATCTAATTACGAGCAATGCCTATCAAAAGATGGATGCTCAGAAATGAACTTTACAGGTAGAGCGATGAAAGGGTATGTATTTGTAGATGAAAAGACATTGAATATGGACCACGAACTCGAGTTTTATATAGATTTATGCATAGCCTACAATCCTGATGCTAAGAGAAGTAAGAAGAAAAAGTAGTAATTGAGCTTCGATACTGTTTATTGTTCATCCTTCGATACTCGTCTCGTACACGGACGAACTCAGGATGACCAACAACTATCTCAATGCAATTTTGTCAGTAAGAGTGTTTGGCGATAGCGAAATGTATCGAAGACTAAACAAAATCACATTCTCCTATCCTTTAAGAAGGGGAGTTTGCTGCGTGTTTGTTCGATTACTTCTTTGCTAAGCTTTAGGGTGATTACTTCTTCTTTTACCGAATGTTCAAGTTTCTCACCATCTGGAGCATACGCAGAACTATGACCGGGGTAGTAAAATGCCTTACCCTCAGCTGCAAGTTGTTCTCCTACCCTATTACATCCAATCGTATAGACTTGATTTTCTATTGCTCTAGCTTGTAAGAGTGTATCCCAATGGGCTATTCTAGCACTTGGCCAGTTGGCTACATTGAGCAGTATATCATATTCCGAGTCATTAAAAGCCGTGTACGGAAAACGTAAATCATAGCATACAATCGGCCTTATCTTGAAACCGTTTACTACCATATCTACTTTGGCACTGCCAGGAGTGATGTGTTCGCCCTCCCCTCCTAATGCAAAAAGGTGAGTCTTGTCATAGTGCCCTACTACCTCGCCGTCGCTAACCATTATAAATCGATTAAAAAAAACACCTTCCTCGCCAACTATAAGACTGCCACATACCGCAGTTTTATGACGCTTTGAGTATTCCATCATCCATTTTATGGTATCCCCTTCCATTGCCTCGGCAAGCGAAACATCATCCGTACAGAATCCTGTGTTAAACATCTCAGGAAGCACAATGAGATCCGAATCAACATCGGATAGCATCGCCGTTATTTTATCAATATTTGCTTGTTTATCCTTCCAAGCAATGTCAAATTGAACTAATGATACTTTCATGCGAAATTCAAAGGTAAGCAAGTGGCCAACATACCGTAACCCAAAGAGGTAAGAAACTATCTAGAAACGGTCAAAGAATTTATATTGTGTATTGTCTGTCAAGTTCCTAGTCATCCAACCCTTCAAAAATATCATCTACCTTAATCGCCAAATCAGGAAAAAGTGGGCTTGTTATTTGGCTGCCCTCCGCAAATGGACGAAGACCAATAAACGTATTATCTACCAATTGGTACACTAATACAAAACGTGCTACAGGGTCCACAATCCATACTCTGCTATTGGTTCATTCACCTCCATACCTCACAAGTATAAAGCATATTTCATTTGCCTTGTATGAAGTTCTTATAACGACAAAAAAGGCCCTCGCAACGCGAGAGCCTTCACTAATCACTTTAAACTATTAACTATAGAGTAGCCATCTGCTTATTCACAAACTCGCTCAACTCCTTGCCTGTCAATAGGTTTTGCGATAGCTTAGCAAGATCTATAGCTTTGCTCATTAGCTCAGTTTGTGCATCACCTTCGGCCTTCAGAACCTTAGCTGCAAGTGCGTGATTGGTATTTACCGAAACAGAATATTTCTCTGGCATTTGGCCAAACATCTGCATACCGCCCATACCCCCCATTTCGCTCATGCGTCGCTCCCACTCACTACGTGTAATGGTGATAAACGCCTCATCTGGACTCATTACTTCCGACACTACTGTATACTTTTCTTTGTCTACGGCTGCTTCAAAGGCTTCTTTAAGCTTAGTCACCTCATCATCACTCAGCACACTTTCAGTTTTCTCATCTTTGTCTATAAGCTTACCAGCCGTGTCTGCGTCTACACGCTTTAGTTGGAATTTCTCATTTTTCTGCTCGAGGTTGCCAATGAAGTGATTATCAATCACCTCGTCCAACACCAATACGTCATATCCCTTAGCTTGAGCTGCAGCCACAAAACTGTGCTGCTTGTCGGCATCATTAGTATAAAGCCCTACTCTATTGCCATCCTTATCCGTTTGATTCGGTTCTATTTTAGCAATGTAATCTTCTATGCTGCTGTACTCCTTTTCGGTATTCTGTAGCAGGCATATCTTCTTAGCTCTATCATAAAATTTATCATCCGATAGCATTCCGTATTTTACGAAAATGCTCATATTTTGCCATTTGGCTTTATAATCTTCGAAATCTGCTTTATGTAGCTCAGCTAGCTTATCGGCTACTTTTTTGCTAATGTGGCTCGTGATTTTCTTTACTGCTCCATCAGCTTGTAAGCTACTTCTACTTACGTTAAGCGGGATATCCGGACTATCGATAACACCGTGCAACAACATCAGATACTCAGGCACTATATCTTCCACATTATCCGTCACATATACCTGATTACTGTAGAGCTGTATCTTGTTTCTGTTCGGGTCAATTTCCTTTTTAATTTTCGGGAAATAAAGTACTCCTGTTAGATTGAAAGGATAATCTACATTAAGGTGAATCCAAAACAATGGAGGCTCACTCATCGGATAAAGTTTACTATAGAAATCTGTGTAATCTTCATCTTTTAACTCACTCGGGTTCTTCTTCCATATAGGAGCAGTTTCGTTTACTATCTTCTCGTCAAACTCAATAGGTATTGGCAAAAACTTACAGTACTTATTCAGTAATTCTTGCACTTTCCATTTTTCACCAAATTCTTTGCTCTCCTCGTTGATGTGGAGTATGATATCGGTACCGCGTGTTTTACGCTTACCTTTAGTGATTTTAAAATCCGTAGATCCTTCACATGTCCACTTAGCTGGCTCCGCTCCTTCTGCGTGGCTTAGTGAGTCTATCTCTACCTTATCTGCCACCATAAAACTGGAGTAGAAACCTAGTCCGAAGTGACCTATGATATTTGCATCTTCTTTGGTATCTTTAAATTTTTCTACGAACTCCTCTGCACCCGAAAAAGCAATTTGATTGATGTATTTATCTATTTCGTCGGCAGTCATTCCTATACCATTATCGCTAATGGTAAGGGTGTTTTTCTTTTCGTCTAACCTTACGGTTATCTTAAGCTCTCCTATGTCACCTTTCACTTCGCCACGTTGGCTGAGTACTTTTAGTTTATTACTCGCATCCGTCGCATTAGAAATCAACTCTCTCAAGAAAATCTCGTTATCGGTATAAAGAAACTTCTTGATAATCGGGAATATATTCTCCGTGTTTACTGAAACTTTTCCTTTTTGCATTTTTTATGAATTACTTATTTGGGTATTACATATCAAAGTATAGACCAAAGGGGAAAGTGTGACATGGTGTCAGAAAAAAGCAGTTTTTAGTTAAGCGTTCTTAACGGAAGTAGTTTGAGTTATTGAACTAAAGCATTCGCAATCTTAAAGTTATCTCGACCTTCTCGTGTATTGGGGGGGGGAAGAACTTAGAATGCGTCAGTTGTATGGCATTGTTGGTTTACAATTGATGATCTGGTTACTCTACTAGTAATAGCTGTATCTGCAGTGTATAACGAGAGATAACCTTATCGCCAAGCAAGAAATGAGACCACTTAGGAGCAGTACTTTTGAGGGCAGAAGGTATTTTCACCAGGTCAGTATCTTTCGCTTTTTTGGCATCTGCACTTACGGTTATTCCTTTCCAATCTTGGGTAACGTATACGGTATATAACCCCGCTTTATTTTTCTTCCACTCATCCAGATTTAGCAAGCTAGACAAGTCACTCATACATGCGTCCACACCTCCAAGATACTCTGGCGTTCAATCAGGGTATCCTAGAAAAAGATGCGAAGGACCGCAGCTGATACACCAGAGCAGAGTCGTCAGACCCCTATTGTAAAGAGTCTAATTCTGAACTCGTAAGTACCGTATGGGTTAGGCTACTAATGCGTAACTGTGCATTACTTACAAAGATGAAGCCCGTTAGAAGTATTAAGAAAAGAAATCTTGTCATTTAAATAATCGTTTAGTGTACTACATTTAATTCACCACCGACGTTTTGCCATTGCATGTTTTCGGTGGTGAGATAACGCATTAAGTAGGTGTACATACCGTTAGGTACTTGAACGCCCTTATAGGTTCCGTCCCATCCCACATTCACATCACTCGACTCGAATATTCTCTCACCCCAGCGGTTGTATATCTGGAGGCTATATTGTTCAAAATTGATAAGTGTAGGCTTAAAAACATCGTTCAACCCATCGCCATTTGGAGTAAAAGCATTGGGAATAAAACTCTTGCTCACGCAATCAGGTCTAATTTCAAAGTCGTCTGAACCTTCACAGTCATTTTCATTATAAACCGTAACTGTATATATCGTTTGAAGTTTAGCCTCTATGGTTTGGGTTGTTTCACCAGTTGGTAGCCACAAATATCGCATACCCGCATTGCCTGCATCTAAGGTTACACTAAAATCACCACACAAGGTAGTATCGGGGCCCAAGCTTACCACCGGATTTGGACTTACGATAAACTCTATCGTATCTGCAGAAGTATTACACTTATTACTTATTTGAACCCAGTGTATTCCTTCTTTATTGAGCGAACTAGTTGCCGAGGCATCTCCATTTGACCATAGATAAGTCTCTTCATTATCCTCCTTACCTACATCATAGGTAATCGGCATAACGCCACCACAAAATATCTCATCATCACCCAAATCTACCTCCGGAGAAGTAATCATACCTATCGTTATACTATCACTCACCGCTCCACAATAATTACTCACCGTTACTTTATAAAACCCTACCGAAAATACAGTAAGACCAGAATCACTACTACCGTCACTCCACGCATAGTCGCATTCTTCTTCATTATCAGCCACGAGCTCTATGCTAATATTATCACAGAAAATACTATCCCCTGGCAAATTCACCTCAGGACTTATCACCTTGGTAATGAGTATTGTATCCGATGATACCGCACATTTGTTTTCTAAGGTCACCCAATACTTTCCTTCGCGAGTAGCAATATAGGTATTAGATGTTTCGGCTTCGCTCCAAGTATATTGTTCGTTGTTATTTTGCTTGCCTACTTCTAAGGTTAGATTAACGTCATCACACAACACGGTATCGGCACCCAAATCCGCAACAGGAGAAGTAATCAAACTTAGCTCTATCGTGTCTTTCACTTCTTTACATACGTTTCGCGATGTTATTTCATATCTGCCGACATCGGTAAGCCTAAAAGTATCAGGTATGACAAAAATGATATTGTTGGTTACCAAATTTTTAAAACTATAATTTTCAGCGTTATTAGCCTTGCCATAGCGTAAGGTCAGGTCAATTGCATCACAAAACTGAGAATCTATAGGTAAGCTAAGTTCAGGTGTCGCCAATTGATAAGCAAAAAACTCAGCTGAATCTATTCCGCAATAATTTTCACTCACTACTTTGTAATAGCCCGTATCTAATGCGGTATAGGTAGCCAATGAGTCACCTGTAGCCCATCTGTATATTTCTTCATTATCTATGGCTGTGGTTGCATCTAGGATTATAAGTGTACTATCGCAGAAGGTACTATCTCGAGGAAATGTAGGGTTTGGGGTACGTAATAACTTATAGGTTACCACATCTGTCTTTGTACCGCAATTGGGTGTAGATATGGACACACTGTACTCTCCAGGTGAGTTTATATCTATCGTTTGAGTAGTATCGCCATTATCCCAAAGATAAGATGCTACTATGGTGTCATTTTGTGCATCGAGTGTTATGCTAGGAAACGCATCACAATAGGTAGAATCCTCAGGGAGAATTGGCACACTGGGCGAATATTCTCTGATGAAGTAAATACTATCCCGTACTGTGTCGCATCCGTAGGTAGCTTGCACCCATACCAATCCGGTATCTCTTAATATTTCGTATTGACGTGTACTGCCGTTAGACCACAATATGTCTGCTCCTACATTCTTTGCATTTAGAATTTCGTATACCTCATCACATTCAATAAGGGTATCTTCAAGGCTCAAATCTATCTCATCTGTATAGAGTGTGTCTCTAAACTTCGAGATGAAACCAGTCCAGAAAAAACCCGTGCTGGCTGTACTTTTGGTTTCTTTATAAACTCCTGGAGTAGTAGGATAATCGGACGATGCTGTAAATCCACCGTACAAGATATTAGTATAACAGCTAATGCGTTTCAACTTATTAGCCCCCGGAACTTCATAACCAGAACCACCGTAATACGTTCCGTAAAGTAACTTTGATCCTGTATTATCAAGTTTGGCAATGGTGGCCGACGTATTCCAAAAACTGCCCGTACCGCTACTCGGATTTGTATCATCCAGAGCGTCATTGGTTACAGGAAAATCTGTACTACGTGTTATCCCACAAATAATAGGTTCTTCACGCACATTGGCCGCTATACGCACATTGCTATTGTAGATGAAGCCGCTATAATACAACTCATCTCCGCTCCCACCCAAAAAGGTAGAGTAAAACGGATACTGCCCTTTATCGTTGAGTTTTACAACCACTGCATCTGCCCCTCCTGCAAACGTTTTTTGGTAGGCCTTAGCAGTAGTATGAAAATTAGATGAACGTGTTATGCCTGCTATATAAGCTTCGTCTCTTTCATTCACATACACCCCCTCAAACCAGTCTTCGGCAGAGCCACCCATAAGCTTACTGTAATCTATTGTCGTTGCAGTGGCATTAAACTTCGTAATAAAACCATCGGAAACGCCACTCACGGTAGAATTGAACACGCTAGAACCATAGGTAATCGGAAAACTAGTACTGCTCGTTTTCCCTACTAGAAAAATATCACCAAATGGTCCTAGAGCTACTTCGTAAGCAACATCATCCCCTGCTCCTCCTAGGTATGTGCCAAATTCTATACTACTTCCCGATGGGTGCATTTTTACGAGGAAAGCATCTCCGCCATTCCACCAGCTGCTACCACCAGATCCGCCGTAAGTGGTTTGATAGGCTCCAGCTGTCACCGGAAAGTCCGTAGATTTGGTTTGACCCGTTAAGAATATATAGCCGTTATCATCCATCACCATACTCTGAATCAAGTCACTAGATGTTCCCCCCAAATAAGTAGAGAACAAGAGAGAATCTCCGTTTTCACTAAATTTGGTGACATATCCTGCATAATAATTACTAAATCCACTATTTTGAATGTTTGGTATGGTATCAAACGCTCCATCTGTGATAGGAAAATCTACACTCCACGTAAATCCCGATACCACAGGCTCTTGATCATCATTTACAGCTATAGAAAAGCAGTACTCATATTGCGAACCACCAAGGTAGCTAAACCATACAATACTATCTCCAGCTGGAGCCATCTTGCATACAAATGCATCGTAAAATCCATTGGTAGAAGTGTCAAATGAATTGGTGAGATTAGGGAATCGGTCACTTGTAATTCCAGCTACATACACATGATCATCGGCGTCTATATCTAAATCATATACCCAAGTATAGCCGCCACCAAAACCGGTGGTAGTAGTGCCCAGTCCATAGAAATAAGAACTCCAATCTACGTATATAGGATCGAGTGTTAATTCCTCTTCCACTTCGTCAAATGGAGCAACAAACGTAAGAGTACTGTCTTTCAATTTATAATCAATCCCCACCTCCTCTTCACTACTATTCCAGTAAGAATAAGGCTTGTCCTCACTTATATCTCCCCACTTGGTACTGTACACCAGATTTTCACCCTCATCTATCCGGAGATTCTCCACGTTGTGATACGTGAGCTGAATGTTAGACAACTTTGCCCCCGGATGTAGCTTAAAGTCATATTTCAATGCTCCCTCATCATTTTTATAAAAAACTAAGTCTGTATTCGGATAGATGTCTTTGTAGATTACTCCTTCGGTTTGAAACCGCTGAACTCGCTTTCCGTTCTGAGCGAAGTAGCTAATGTTAGACGCTTCTAAATCTGTAGTGGGAAGCACTGGTGTGGAGGCGTTTAGGTCAATTTGCCATACTATATAGTCAAACTGTATCGGCTCGTCTAGCTTTTCTGGATTAAATGCCCGAGTAACCTTACGCAGACCAAATACTATCTTATTTTCATAAAAATCTATCGTCGCATTATGATTACTAAATCTGTATCTAAAATTTTCTTCATACTGCCCGCCGTTTAATTCGAAATGGCCGTGCTTTGCAGAAAGCTTAGCATTCAATTGTTCACTTACCTTATCTTTTTCGTTGAAAAGCGTCTTTCCATCCTTATTTTTGGCCACGCAAAAAAATGACCCTAGGATCAACAAAACAGCAATTTTAAATCGGATAGAATGCATAGGTTGTCAAAGATAGTATTAGCATGAATATGATACGTAACAAACAGTTTCTTACCTATTTCGGTTTTACGCTAGTATTTGCTGTAATTTACGCCTTTACCTATTACCCATCTGCCAATGATTTGCCTAAAGGCATACACCAATGGGGACAAGCTGATAGGTTGTCCATTTGTGTGCAATACATTGAAGGTAAGGCATTTTTTGAGCCTGCCACCTTGAGCACAAAGTCCGCAACTGGCAGTACTCGTGTAGGGGTCGAACTATCTATCTTTCAGTATGCGGTAGCTCAAGTTATCAAGCTGGGATTTCCGCTCAACTTTTTACCATTACTTTACAAATCATTGACATTCATTCTCCTTTTTGTGGCACTTAGTGCTATGGTGAATGAGGTGCTTCAGAGGGAAAGCCTCTTGATACGACTTGCAACTACCATATTTTTATTCTCATCTCCTGTATTGGTTTACTACGGTTATAACTATTTACCAGACATTATATCTCTTGCATTAGTACTTATCGCTTTACGCTTATTTCACCAGGGAGTGAACAAACATATTTACGCCATTATACTCATAGCAGGCTTAGCAACATTTATCAAATCCTCTTCAGGCATTTATTTCATCGCTTTTTTTAGCGTTTACTTTCTACAAAATATCGCCTCTAGGTCAACAAAAGTGTTGACTACTGGCGTTCTATTTTTGGCATTGCTAGGGATGGTGGCTTATTATGATTATTACTACGTTTATTTGGTCAATAAAAAATTATGGTCGAGTGTATTTCTAAGTCAGACGGTGCCTGTGAAGTCGGTAGCAGAATTTTTTCATACCTTAGATGTAGCTTGGCGGTTTAAGAATGACTATTTCACAAGCACACAACGTTGGGTGTTTTTACTATCATTCATAGGAGCGTGTATTGGGGTTCGCCGTATTGGGTTAAAACATCCACTTACTCAATTATGTATACTCCTCGCGTTTGGACTTATAAGTATTTCGGTACTATTTGGCGTACAGTTAATGAATCACGATTACTATGTACTGTGCACGTTGTTTCCTATTATCATTTATGCAACACTTTGTACTGCATCTCGCTACTTAAAATATGTGCAGCCCCGTATGAGTTTAGTTCTTATATCGATCCTTGCACTATACGGTTTCACCTTAGCTAACCAAAGATACTTTGAGCGAAACCGAGAGATAGTAAAGATAAGCGGTAATGCCGAGGTATATCCTGTGAAGTGGTTAGACAAAGCAGAGAGTAAACTTGCCCCATACGCTAAAAAGAAGGATAACATATTCGTATGCTACGTAAGTGAGTCCAATCACAGTCTCGTCTATTTTAATAGAACTGGAGCTACTTTTAATGCCGAGGAAATGGCACGAGAAGAAAGTCCTTTTTGGTACTACAAGAACTTAGTGAACCCTACGTGCGTTATCCTTCCGTCCAAATATTGGGAGCAGCTCTGTGAAGATCAGCCTCGGGTGCTAACAGAGACTACCAAATGTTATCACGATAAGGACCTCATCATACTGCATTTCAACTAACTATGGATTTAGAATTTTTAAGAGAATATTGCTTGAAAAAGCCACATACCACTGAGGAGACTCCTTTTGGTCTAGACCCACTGGTATTTAAAGTTCACGGAAAAATGTTTGCTCTATGCAGTATTGAAAACTTTGTAAGTATTAGTTTAAAGTGCGACCCTGACAAGGCTGAAGAGTTGAGAGCGACATATACCGCCGTAAATGCAGGATACCATATGAATAAAAAACATTGGAATACAGTAACGGTAAACCAAGATGTAGACGATTCACTCTTACTCACAATGGTAGATGACAGCTTCGCATTAGTGGTAAAATCACTTCCCAAAAAACTTCAAGCAACGATAGGCTAAGTGTTCCCTAATTCCATTGACATTGTATTTGCCGATCAGCACTTCACCCTGCTCAAAGAGCGAGTCGCGTATTGGCATAAGCACAAGATGCTACTCATAGCAGATGTACATGCAGGCAAGGCAAGCCATTTCAGAAATAATGGGATACCACTAAGTACCGACTACCTTCTTAATGATTTACATACCATTCAAACGTTACAACAAAGACTTAATGCAACTAAAATTTGTTTTTTGGGAGATTTATATCACACACTTAGCAACGAAGAAAATTTACTCACCGATCAATTTTTGAATGACTTAGAATCAGAAATAGAGTTGGTAATAGGCAATCACGATAGGCACTCTATTCGCCACAGCACTATTAAATGTACAGAAGCTTATGAATTAGATGGCATATTACTTAGTCACGAGCCAGAAGAAACATCATCACCTAACATATACGGGCACCTACATCCGGCATATAGCATAGGCGGCAAGGGAAGGCAATCCATCAAAATGCCGTGTTTCTACGTTGGAGAAAAAAAGCTTGTATTACCTGCATTTGGCAGCCTGAATGGTGGAAGAATATATAAAAACTTAGTAAAGAGTAGTCAGATTATTTTGACTAGTAAAGATGGTTTAATTACCGTCTAAGCTTCAAACTTAGCCATATACATCCCGTCAGCCCGCTGTTTTATTCCGTCAAAGGCAATTTCTTCCACAAATTTCAATGATGTGTTTTCACTTATCCAATCGCGAACTTCCGTATTCTCTTCGGCAAATACTGAACATGTAATGTAGTACAAGGTTCCGCCTTTGGATAAGAAAGGTGCAGCATTTTGCACGATACTTTTTTGTCGTGCTGCGTATGTAGCTAAATCATTATAATCAAATCGGGTAAAATGCTCAGGAGTGCGAAACCACGTGCCACTTCCACTACAAGGCACATCTGCTATGATCGTATCAAAATAGCCGTATTCCACCTCTAAAGCACCAAAAGTCAATGTCTGACTCGGCTTTTGCATATCTGCAATTCCGTACTTGGCATCATAATACATAGATGCGAATCGTGACTTAGCGTTCTGTATAATTGCTGGTCGTATATCGCTCAAGTAAAATTCGCCATTCCCCCTACTACTTAGGTTCAGACTCTTGCCCCCCGCTCCGCTGCATACATCCCATATTTTGTCGCCATCATCCACATTTATTGTGTCACATATAAACTGCGAAGACAGATCCTGTATCTGCGTTGTATCGTCTAATTTTTCATTAACTTTTAACTCTCTCACTCCTACTATGCCTAGATTACGCACCTCGTCATCCGTGTGATCTTTCGCCCAATTTTTGGGCCTAAATCGGACATTGTATGACTCATTATAATGTTCAAAATCAGCCATCAATACTCCGTCAGGATAGTAATTTATCTGTTTATCGAGGTTACTTGCTAAATAGTCTATTGTACTATACTCATCAAAAAAATGAGTAGGCAGCTCATAATATAAGTTTAGTTCAATAGCCAGTTTGTTCCAATCTGCTACATCATCCCACTCCAAAAATAATGAACTCAGTAGTATACCTTCTTGTAGCTCACATGCGGTGAATGCATTACCACATCTCAAGTAAGTATACGCTATTTCAGATATCGCTTTTCGGTCTTTGGAGCCAAATTTTTTGTTGCCTTTAAAGAAATTTTTGGCTGCGATGTGAAAAGGTTCGGGGTATTGATACCCTTGGAGTAACTGAAGAGCACTCTGAAAACGAGATCGGAAATATTTCATATTATTCTACTGCTCTCAATTCATTATTTTCAAGCTTGTACAGTTGTAAAAACTTGTTTTGAAAACACGTAGCTGATTTTGTAAGAGATATGGTAGTATTGGTGTAGTCTATAGACTTACCTTCTAGAAACAATGGAAAGTGACTACCAAAGGCATCCAATGCCTCAAATGCAAAAAGCATTTGATCGTGCCCCATAAAGGTGTACTTGCTTGGGTCATCATTATAGTTCAAACGGTAATTTTCTATGACGTGTTTGGTCTCATAATTCATAACTTGAGCTTTGTTTGTACTCATCAGGGTTATATTCACTTTTTGCCATTGATCGTAAGAGGCATTGGCATAGTCAAGCCACTCTTCAGGACCTACCAAGGTGACATTTGCTGCCTTGCTTTGTAATCCGGTTACTACATTATCTAGCTTTGTTTTTCGCTTATCCTTGGCTGTAAGCAATACTACCGTTTTATCCGGACCAAGGAAATTACTCCACTTAGCGTACTGGTCGTATTTTACACTTGTGAAATTAATGCTCTGCTTATTACACTCGGCCACCAAAGCCTCACCAAAAGATTTATCAAACGATTGTCCATCTCTTATAATTAGCAGCTTCTCGCTGCCGTGATATTTTTTAAAGTAATCTAAGAATACCTGAGCTTGCATAGCGTCTGAAGGTTGAAGATTAAACAAATAAGGATTGTTGCTCCATAAATTGCTCATAGTCGTAAATGGCGATAGCAAAGGTATTTTTCGCTCACGAGCAAAGTACGCCGCAATCTTTACTTGATCCTCGCTAGTTGGGCCTAGGATAAGGTCTACTTTATCCATTACGGGATTTTTTAGAATTGTTTTTAGCTTACTCGTATCATTATCTGTATCATAGAAATGAACGGTAAACGTACTGCCTAATTGTTGAGCTTGATTTATAGCTATTTTAATACCTTGATAATATTCTAGCATCACGTCTGCCCGTCGCTTATCCATCGATCTATTACTTGCATCCGTATGAAAAGGCAAGAGTACAGCAATATCAAAATTGTGTTTATGCTGAGGTACTCTAAACTCTTCACCTTTAAATAAAACCGTGCTGTACACCAATGTTTCTTCGTCCTTGGCGTCTACCTTTGGCTTAGCTATTACAGACTTCTCTACTACTTTTTCAGGCTTCACCTCCACAATTTCTTCGTCGGCTGGCCACTCTACTTTCTTTGTTTTTTTGAATGCAACGCAACTTATCAGAAGTAGAGGCAAGAACAAATAAGCAAATAATTTATTCCCACTCAATAGTTGCTGGCGGTTTGGAGCTAATATCATATACTACTCTATTTATTCCTTTTACTTGATTTATTATCTTATTGCTCACACTAGCCAAGAAGCTATGTGGCAAATCTGCCCAATCCGCAGTCATTCCATCTACCGATGTTACTGCTCTGAGTGCGATTACATTTTCGTAAGTACGCTCATCTCCCATTACACCTACGCTTTGTATTGGTAAAAATATGGCTCCTGCTTGCCATATATCGTCATAAAATCCTTGTGTTTTCATTTCACCTATAAATATAGCATCTGCCTCTTGGAGTATTGCTACATTTTGCTCTGTAATATCTCCGATAATACGTATGGCAAGACCTGGGCCAGGGAACGGATGACGCGACAATATCATTTTAGGAACGCCTATTTCTGCACCTATTCTTCGTACTTCATCTTTAAACAAAAGTCTCAACGGTTCGGCCAACTGTAGCTCCATATCATCAGGCAAACCGCCCACGTTATGGTGCGATTTTATAGTAGCTGAGGGGCCATTTACGCTGACAGATTCTATAACATCTGGATATATTGTGCCTTGTCCTAGCCATTTGGAATCTTTTACTTTGGAGGCTTCCTCATCAAAAACCTCAATAAAAGTATTTCCAATAATCTTTCGTTTCGTTTCGGGATCCTTTACCCCTGCCAATCTTCCTATAAAAAGGTCAGAAGCGTCTACTCCTATGACATTGAGGCCTAGCCCTTTGTAGGCATCCAGCACTTCGGTATATTCATTTTTGCGGAGCAATCCGTTATTAACAAAGATACCAACCAAATTGTCGCCTATGGCTTGATGTAATATAAACGCAGCTACGGAACTATCTACACCACCGCTAAGTCCCATTATAACTTTATCGTCACCTATAGTCTTTTTGTAGTAATCTACACTTTCGGACACGAAGTGTGCCGGGGTCCAATCGCCTATACAACCACATATACCTTTTGTAAAATTGCTCAACAACTGTGTACCGTCTTTACTGTGACTCACCTCAGGGTGAAACTGAACGGCGTAAATTTCTTTGTTTGTAAATCTGTAAGCAGCTACCGGAATGCTTTCTGTTTTGGCAATTACGGTTGTTCCTTCAGGCATCTCAAGGATGGTGTCACCGTGGCTCATCCATACTTCGCTACCATTATTTATGTTTTGTAACAACCTATCTGGAGTAACAGTGGTGAGATTGGCTCTACCATATTCTCTATGCGTACTTTTTTCTACCTTTCCTCCATTTTGAGCCACCATATACTGAGCTCCGTAACACAATCCTAGCACAGGCACTGATAGATTCATCACATCTAAATCTGGTTTAGGTGCATTGGGGTCTGTACAGCTGCTTGGGCTACCAGATAGTATTACACCCTTGGTCTGAGCAGTAATTTCAGGTAGTTTATTGAATGGGTGGATTTCGCAATAAATATTTAATTCACGTATCCTTCTTGCGATTAGCTGTGTGAATTGAGATCCAAAATCAATGATAAGTATTTGCTCGTGCATATTAAAATGTAGACACGCAAAAATATCATAAACAGCGAGGTGCTGTTAAAGTATATGGCTGCAAGTTATAAACAACTAACTGCTAAACAGCTGAATTGGTAAACTTGTACCCTACGCCTCGTAGCGATAAGAAAAACCTGGGATTCTTTGGGTCTTCCTCAAAATACTTTCGAAAAGCAAGAATAAAATTATCGATAGTTCGTGTACTTGGGTATACAGAATAACCCCATACTGTTTGCAAGATTTTCTCTCTACTTACCACCTCATCCTTATTCTCTATGAGTAGTTTGAGCAATAAAGCTTCTTTTTTGGTAAGAGAAAACTTACCTCCTTTGCCTACAGCTTCGTAACTATCAAAATTCGCAGAATTGGCTCCAAAAGTATATTCAGAAATGGATTCGGTCTTGGTGCCCTCCTCTTTACGTGCGATGAGCTTGGCAATTCTCAACATAAGCTCTTCTAAGTTAAAGGGTTTAGTGAGATAATCATCACCTCCTTTTTTAAGACCAAGTATACGATCTTCCGAGCTACTGAGTGCACTTAGAAACATTACAGGCACATCTCCATCGTGTAGTCTAATGTTCTCACATACTGCAATACCATCTATGTTGGGTATCATAATATCAAGTATAACCAAGTCAAAACGTTGCTCTTTGAACGTGGAAATAGCGGAAGCCCCATCGTGAACAACGATAGGATGATAGTCTTCTATTTCTAGATTTAATTTAATAGTTTCTGCTAAGTGTTTTTCATCTTCTACTACTAAAATACGTTTCTTCATAAATGGTTTCTATCTCTTTAAATTAGTATATTATCTTAAAACACAAAGTTGACTTTATTTAGAAATCTTTACGTCAGAATAGTATCACAAATTTTCACGGAACTTCTATGGTAAATACCGTACCCTTTGGATTATTAGAGCTTACGGTTACTTTCCCAGCGTGTTTCTGTACTGCCTGTTTCACAATAAATAGTCCGAGACCCGTCCCTTTTGTCGTACGTGTTTCTTCATCTTGAACGCGATAAAACTTCTTAAATATGTGGTTTCTGTCTTCTTTGCGTACGCCAATACCGAGGTCTTTTACGATCAATATTCTTTTGGAATCTACCATTTTTAAGATTACCTCTATCGGTTGATTATCAGAGTACTTAAAAGCATTTTCGATGAGGTTATTGAGCACCATTCGCCATATAAAACCATCACCTACTAGCATAATTCTATCGTGTATAACACGCTTTATCTCTCCTTTGATACACTGATTATTTATCACCTCATTTGCCATTGCACTAAGATCTATATCAGCCAATTGATATTGATAATTGTTATTTTCTATTTGCATCGCGGTTAACATATTTTCAGCTAATTCTTCGAGCCTGTAGGTATTCTCTATGCTGTTTGCTATCAATTCATTGCGTTTTTCTTCCTTAATCTTAGGATGCTTAGTAGTTTGAAGCATTAATCGTATGGAGGCTATCGGTGTTTTAAACTCGTGCGTAACGGATAGTAGAAAATTATTCTGCCGTTTGTTTAACTGATAAATACTATCAATACTATAGTATACCCCATAAATACCTGCTGCTACAAGAATAAGGAGGAGCATGCTCTGATACAACCAAATATTACGTTGCTGATAACGTTCGTCTTCTAAAAACGAAAGGCTCTCGGGATTTATAGCTAGTTGAACAACCACTTTTCCTGCTTGGACTTTGTCATAGTTTACTACGTAGACACCCTTAAAACGCCCGTTTACAAAATCGGATAATTTCTCCTCCTCCATATCCAATGACATTTGTTTTAAGAAATAATTAATGCTATCCGAACTGCCCAGATTTCCTTCCTTGGCCTGCTGCATTACTTGAAGAGTACACGCATTTAACCCTGCTTGCAGCACATCATATTTCAACTCATAATCGGTATTAGTGTACCGTAATAGAGAAAAGGTGAGCCACGCAAACGCCGCTAAGATGTACACAATTACTAAGACGATTAGGACTTTTACCCGCATTGGTTCTAAAATTGTGGGCTAAAATACCATTGTGCGAGATAACAACACCAACTTACCAAAAATAAACCAACGTCAACTCAGCTTGAGAAATGGCCAAGACCACGAACTTATATGGGTTGCTTACCAAGGAAAGGTATACGATGTAACTCATAGCCGATTATGGCGAAATGGTAAGCACTACGAGCATTGGGCGGGTCAAGATCTCACCAAAGAACTGGCAGACGCACCCCATGGTATGGGTGTTTTCGATCGATTTACGTGTATAGGAGTCCTTGAAAAAATGAAGTAAATCAGATAGGTGTCTAAACAAAATACAATGCTTTACCTTTGCATCACCCAATGGAGATAGGAAAAACCAACACGCTCAAGGCAAATAGAACGACCGACAATGGCTGCTACCTGATAGACGCAGAAGGCAATGAGGTATTACTACCCAATGTATACGTTCCAGACACCCTCAATCTGGGTGAGGACATTAGCGTATTTGTATACCGCGATAATGAAGAACGACCTGTAGCCACAACGCTAAAACCCAAAGTAGAACTCGACAAATTTGCCTACCTCAAGGTTATGGATGTAAATAATGCCGGTGCATTTATGGATATGGGTGTGGTAAAGCAACTACTCGTTCCATACAGTGAGCAACCTGTAAAAATGGAGGCAGGAGAATGGTATGTGGTTTTTTGCCTGCTAGATGACAAAACTGATCGACTTATTGGTTCTGCTGAGGTTGAGGATTTCTTGTTTACCGAAGACTTAGATGTGGAAGAGGGAGATGAAGTAAATATCTTAATGTATAAACGCTCTGAACTTGGTATGAACGTGATTGTCAACGGTTTATATCAAGGTCTTATTTTTAGTAGCGATATACACAAACCTGTACAGGTAGGCGATGAACGCAAAGCTTACATCAAAAACATTCGCCCTGACGGTAAGATAGACTTAACGCTAGAACCACAAGGATATCGCAACGTTATAGACAAGGTAACTCAAGGAGTGCTAGACATCTTGGAGAAGGAAGGTGGTTATTTTGCTTATCACGACAAAAGCGACCCTGATGATATCAGACGAGTGTTTAAAATGAGTAAAAAGGCATTTAAAAAAGCTCTCGGCAATTTGTACAAGAACAAAATCGTGTTGCTAGAAAAGGAAGGTACCCGACTCATAGGAAACAAAAAAGATGTAAAATCAAAACAGGTACCGAGCAACTAATCTGCCAAGGTGTATGACATCGGCATATTTGCTTTTTCTCCCATCATAGCTTACTACCACCTGCACACTATTAGAAAGTGTGCGTTGATAGCCGATTTTCCACGTACTGTTATTCCCATTTTGCAAACCGCGGAGCAACTCGTACCCTAAGGTGCTACTAGCTATACCGTCAAAATCTACGTTTATAAAACTAAAACCCGCATTAAAAGCACCCTTACCTGCCTCGGTATATCTAAACTCTGTCCCCAATTCTATATTGATGGCTGTTTCACCACCATACTGCTCAGTATTACGAGCTTTAAAGTACTTTGAATTCAGCTCTAGGCGATACTTGTTTTTATAGGTAAACTGTAATTTAGGCTCAATTTCATAAAACGAGTAACCATAACTCCGGTCATCAAAAAACTCACTCACATATAGCCGCTCGCCCATGATGCTTCGTGTATTGAGTGTAAGCACTCGACTAATATTTACACGTGTATTAAATAAATGCTCTAAGGAATTTCTACTATCGAAACCATTGGTAAGCAGCACCTTAGATGACGTATTAATATACGAATACTCTAAACTATACGCTGAGTTTCCTCTATTGAAAAATAATGATGATCGAAAATTTCGGGACTGACTAAGTAACGATGTGTCACTCAATTGTTCTCCAAACGGATTGAGCAAGGTCACTAAATCGGTAGGTAATATTTTTCGATCCAAAATGAGTGACGTAAGACTATTTAAACGCGATATAAATGGTTTTTTCTTACCCCCTCCAAAATATACAGCGGGTGACAATTCTATAGTTTGACTAATCTTAGTTGTATTGGCCGTTATAAAACCTGCAACTGGAGTGAATATACGTATGTAGTCAGCACGTTGCCTATCAAGTTCCGAAGCAAGCTCAAATTCATTCAGGGTTTTTAGGTCATTACTATCATAGTCATTCCATATATATACCCCGTTGCCTGCTTGTACCTGTAAGTACTGAAACTCCCTGCGTTGCTCCTGCCCAGAGCCTACTTGATAAAAAGTACGAGAACGGATAAGTTTCTTAAAAAAATGAAGGTTCCACTCTAACCTACTCTGTAGTGTGCTCTCCACGGGTTTACTACTTAGTAATGGATAATCTATACGCAGCTGACGATATATTCCGCCCAACTCAATGGTCTGTCTTTTCTTGGAAACATACTTGCTATTAATCGTGACATCACGGCCTAGTGTAGCCGCATTAAAACTATTGTTGCGTGGCAACTCATCGGCACGCTGGGTTGCTGACAGACTGTAGCTCAACGCATTACTATCTCCGTTACGCATATAAGCCTTATAAGATGTAAATCCATAAGATTGGGTAAGTAAGGTGTCTCTGGTAAATGAGCTTTGTTCCGTTACCACACCCAAACCGGTAGATATGCGATTAAAAAACACCCTAGAGATATTGGTATTAAAACTATAGAACTGATTTTCAAGCTCTGCACTATCCTCTGCAGTATTGCTCTGCATCAGTTCCAAACTAGAGTATATACTTATTCCTTTCCAAGTATAAGCTCCTTTTGTGGTATTGGAGAAACCCGAGTAATTACCTGGTCTTATAAAAGATGAGGCTTTGTTATACACGTACTTTGACGGTGTTTTTTCTAAGCAAAACATAGCATTGGCAATATGCTCATAGCTAGGCAAACGTGAGGCTAACGATTGCGGGTTTGCAAGCACTTTGTTCCACTGGCGGTCAAACTCCAGACCTCTGTATCGTTCTATGTAGTTATACTGACCACTTACCAACTCATAATTAAAGTCCGAGATAAACTCGGCATTATTTTTCAGGGTGCGTTCATTGGTTTGGTATAATCGTAATCCAAAACCACCATTATCCGCGTCGTCTAAGTTTGAAAATGTATTTAAATCACGTGAACTCAGTGAATATTCAACACCTCGTTTACCGTTTTTGTAAGCGTGTACCAATCCTATATTGAGTGTATTCAATCGCTGTGGAGCAATAAGCACCTCCACGGGAGCATAGTCTCCTGCTCCCTGCCCCACATACTCAAACACCTTTCCATTTGCCGCACTTTGGGCTTGTGTATAACTCCCATTGCCTACACCTACATTGGTAAATAGCACTTCGTAAAATGTATCAATTGCTTGAGGATCATCAGCATAGATATATACACTACTGCCGGCAATTATACTCTTGGTGTACATTATACGGTCTATATTGAACTCCTCCTGCTGTCTTACATTCTCAAACAGAGCCAACCCATCTCCGGCACCCACTAGCACGTCTAATTTACCCGAGCTATCATCCAGATTTTGTTGAAAATCTTGAGATTTCAAGTCCATCTCATTAAAACCATTCACATAAAAGGTAAAACCACCTTTGCTTAACGCAGCACCTGCGTGAGCTACAGTTCTTCCATAGTTTCTATCGCTATATTGAAACTCACACACAATCCTGCTATAGCGTGTTATGAGTACTCGCGGGGTGAAGGTAATCTCGCCCGTATTGTAATTTATCACATAATCATTGTCTTCTCCTCTTGTAAGTTCTTTCCCATCTAGGTATACATTTTCGGTACCTGCTATTACAATGATGAACTGCTCACCGTTCTCTCCATTAAGGCGGTACGGACCACTATTACCCTCTATCCCATCTATTCGATTACGGGCAAAACGACCTCTCGAAATTGCTGCTTCTGCTTCTGTACGGAGTTTCCAATCCTTCATACTTCGTACATTTTTCACCTGTATCCCACGTGATTTTTTGTAGTAATTGATAAAATAAGAATGCTGCGGACGCTTCATCAAAAAATCACCTACCGTCACCACAGCACTATCTTTTTTGAGAGTTATGTATACTTGGTCAAAGTCTTGAATCTGCTGGGTATTACCTTCGGGCTGTATGGGGTTGTTTTCATCGCTTATTACAGCAAGTACTTCTACATCGTTTGCCAACTTACCATTCAGTCGTAGGTTTAGATTAGAATTTACCACAACATCCTGTGCATTCCCAAATCCAATACCACGAGACACATTGCCTGCCGTATTGAGCTCACCATATTCGGAACGGGATTCAGCAATACTAGGTACGTAAGCAAAAGGGTTTCCCTCAGCCATCTCGCGTATATCTTCTTGATTTTTGTTTCGGTAACTTATTCTAAAGTCTAATGAACGATACTGTAATATGACCGAATCAGATGGAGTGCTAGCCAGCCATACGAGTTTAGAATCGTATTGCACATAATCTTTTGCTAGGGTGTAGTCCTCTATTTTTATACTATTGGCTAATACAAAATTGTCTGTAAATGAGAGCGTATCACCTTGTATCGGCAGTATTTTGGTAGAAATAGTGGTGGAAAGTTGCCCGAAATTATACAACGTACTCAATGCTGCTAATATGGTTAAGTACTTTCTCACGCGTTACTTACTTGTATAAACGAACTAAGATGGCAAAAGGTATACCATCCTACAAATTCTGAAAGGAGTATGTTTAGCCAACCGAAGTACTGTCATCTTCAAGCTGTGGTTCGGGTGCATCTCCCCCGCTGCGTATGAGGCCAAATGACATATAAACACTAGTGATAATCACCACCCAAAGGATAATGCCAGGCTGAAATATATCTGAAGATAATTCTTTGGGGATACTATAAAAAAGCAGGATGGTAATCAACCCACGCGGAGCTACGTACTCTACCACTTTGGCCGCCTCCTTGGCAAACCACTTGAGCAACAAGATACGCGTAAGCAATATTCCAATAAATGCCATTAGGCTAATAATCAATACTTCTAAATTCACCAATGAACTCAAATCGATAGTAAGGCCAAATACGATAAAGAAAAATGTACGAAGCACAAATGCCGTTTCCCTACTGATGATATGAAAGTCTTTTTCCATTTTCACAAACTCCATTCGGGTCATCAAATTTTTGAGTGGACCGATGAACACCAAGTGATGATTTTTCAGTATTAACCCAAAAACGAGTATCAATACCAACGGACTGAGGTGTATCATTTTGCCTAAGGCATATATAAGTATGAGAATAGAGATGAAGAAAAAGAGTTTTACCTTGGCATTGAGGAACTTAAACAGCAGCACCAACCCTACACCTATAAGCATAGAAACTACGATAGTAAGCAACACTTCGAGGGTGAACTCTCCGAGCGAACTTCCTATCTCATTGCTCTGCAATATGCTCACTATCAGGTTGAAAATCATAATTCCGATGATATCGGAAATGCAACTCTCGTAAATGAGCAGCTCCTTGTCATACTCCAATAGGCTTTTCACGCTCGGTATTACAATAGCACTGCTGATAACTGCCAAAGGTGTGGCATAAAGGACAGATGCAGAAAATGTCATACCCAATAAAAAGTGAAACACCGGAGCTATGATAAGTATACTCCCAAATATACCGAGCAGCCCGAGTAAAAATGCCTTAATAATAAGTGGCTTCTTTTCTTTGGATAGCTCTAAATCGAGTGCACCCTCAAGCACAATCATAATAAGCCCAACAGTACCCAATATCTTGAGATACGGAAAAAAATCAATCTGATACTCGGGAAATGAATTCAAAAACTGACCGATACCTACTCCTGCTACAATGAGCATGAGCACCGAAGGAATATTAGTACGTTTGGCTATCTCGCTAAAGAAGTATGAGAGTACGATACATACACTTAGCGATACGATAATTATGTTATAATCCATCGTTACAAAGATAAGCGAGCGTAAAACATACGTGTGATAATCTTTTCAAAAATGTCAATTACTGAGCCAGTACAGCTGATAGTATACCCAGCGAGTGATAGTAACGCAGTATTGACTTACGATACATAATATAGCTTTTGATGTACTTCTCACGTGCGTCTATCCACTTAAGCTCACGGCTATTGAGCACGAACAAACTACTTTCACCTAGGTTAAATTTGGTTTGCTCAGCTTGTAGCATCCTACGATAATTTACCGTAGCCCTACTCCATACATTTACACTGCGTTTGAGGTCTAAGCTATTGCGGTAATATGTACGTTGAGCATTTTGTAGCCTTACACTTACCTCACTTTTTTTGTTACTAATGATTTGCTCTTTGTATTGTAGCTGCTTAGCCTTAGCTCGTTGCTTTCTGAGTAGCAAGGGCATATACACATTTACACCTACATAATTGTTTTCAGCGGGCGAGTAATCAAATTGGCCAAAATCGCTGGCATTTTCTTGTAGCTTAAAAGCCAAGTCTACTTGGGGTTTAAAATACTCCCTAGCCAAGGCAATGCCCGCTCTATTTACCAAAGAATCAGTTTCTAGCAGCTTTATCATAGGGTGCGACTTAATATATTGTTGCCCCAAAAGAGAATCAGGAAATACCGCTTCGTATTTCATATCTACTTCAGGTTTCAGGTCATCGGCATTGCGAGTGGGCAACCATATGTAGTTGCGTACGTAGTTTTTGTTTTTTTCCCACTTTACAATAGCACTCAGATTCAGAGTTTGCCTGTTTTGATAATTGATAAATGCTTCTAGCGTATCTATATCGGCCGATTCGCCGATGATGTTTTTACGTTTTACGAAGTTGAGTCGGTTAGATGCTAAAGCAACAGCCTCTTGGCTTACCTGCAGCAATAAGATACTCCCGTACCAGTCCCAGTAGGACTCTCCTGCTTCTAGTAGGTAGTCATTTACCGTAAGGG
>JABIUV010000004.1 GCA_018700895.1 Bacteroidota bacterium | reverse complement strand
TTTCCAACGGGTCTTCGAGGTAGATGGCTTTCCCCGTATAAAAATCGTAATCACTCGCAAAGAGTTCGGGTAATCGGGATTCCCACAGGCCGTGTATGCCTTTTTGGTTGGTAAGTTGTCCGTTGTAATTTTCGGTGGTATGTAGCGGTACGTGAGCATCGGCTATATAGTGACCTAGGTCGGCACTTAGTTTTATGATTTGCTCGTAGTCACGCTTTTTCATAGCGTAGGTGAGCCAGTTGTGTACTTTTTGGATGTGCCACGGCACAATACCGTATGCTGTGAGTTCCTTCTCGCCATATCGGGCTACGGCACTATCCCAGCGGTGAGGAATCGTATCTATAGGTACAGAAGTTTCCCAATGGTCTAGGTCAATGTAGTGCCTGGGTGCTTCATCATCTACGGCATATCGACGTTGGTCGGGGCGTACCGCAAAGTCTTGTATGTAGCCAATATTACTCTTATAAAAACCAAACATCTCCTGCGGCAGTGTAAATGTAGCCAAGTAGTTAATCTCCTTATGAGCATAAAAACCCCACGGCGTACTACTCAAAAATGCCAAACAAAATACTATAGCGAATACAACCCTCACGAGTGCGAAAGTAGGGATAAATAGCCGCTCCTTAAATACGTTAGGCTGATCTAGTGGCTACTCCCTTTCCTTGTAATAATACCTCACGGTAGTCTCTTGTGCTCGTTGTTCTGGAGTTTTCCAGTAGGCATCGGGGTCGTCGTCATCATCATCACCATCATCGGTTTCTTCCTCAAAGAATATCGCCTGTTGTGGTCCGCGGTTGCGGTACAATAGCCCCAGTACTACACCTGATATAGCTCCTCCGAGGTGACCTTCCCACGAGATATTTTTGCCCACGATACGGCCATACTCTGGGAATATGCCATATATCAGACTGCCATATAAGAAAATAAGTAAGAATGCAGCACCCAGCATCTCTTTGTTACGAGTAACTACGGCATGTGTTATGAGAAAAAAGATATAAGCATACACCAAGCCGCTAGCACCTATATGATTGCTGCCGTAATCGCCCATAGCTAGCAGAATAATGCCCGTAAGAAGTGCATTGAAAAGTAAGATATGAAAACGCTCACGCTCAAAGTAGATGAATATAAAACCCATAGACAGGAGCAGCGGAACACTGTTGCTGAAAAGATGGTCGAAGTCACCATGTAGAAAAGGCATTGTAAATATGCCATATAAGCCACGCCACTCTTGGGGTCGCATACCAAAGTAATTAAGCCCAAGATCAAAACGCATATTTACAAAAAACACGACCCAAATACTTACCACTATGACCAGTGGCCAGATGATAGAATCTATTAATCGTATGAGCAAATTGAGCATTTTAGATAAGCGTATTTCAAAATGCGTTCCGAAGCTATATAGCTGACAGAAGGGCGGATGGTGAAGAGGAAGAGTCTCGATATGAATTTTCCATGAATAGCCGTAATGCATCGAGTAACAGTGTAATATTGTATAAATTTTGCCGTTTTTACCGCAACTAATCAAAAAAAAGCATCCGTATGAACTTACCGAAGTATCTCGTTACCCTATTGGCAACCCTCTTATTTGTTTTGCTCTTTTTCGAAAAATCACTGGGGCTCAATGTAGCCATCTACGGAGTAGCGACTACCGTATTGCTTGTCTCGCTCAAAACATCCCTATTCCAGAGTCATATCGCCAAAGTGGTGGGCGTAGGTTTTCTGCTTACTTCCATTTTATACTTCTTATTCGCTAGCCCATTTACGCTCTTTGTCCATATTTTATCTTTTGTACTGCTCATCGGTTTACACGCCAGTACCGCATTACGGAGTTTGTGGTATGCATTCGCCAATTTTTTTGCCAATTATGGCCGTGCCGTGTCCGACTTTTTTAGCTCGTTCAAATCTCGAAAAAAGAGAAAGAGCCACATCTCATTGGGCAAGGTGGCACGCGTGGCATTTCTGCCACTGTTTGTCATTTTGCTATTTCTCGCCTTGTATAGTATGGGGAGTAGTTATTTTTCTGATGCCTTAGGTCATATAGGCGAGGTACTGGGCGATTTTATGGCAAAAGTGCTCAAGTATATAGATATAGAAGCGGTAATAGTGGCCGTGCTAGGATTGGCGATAGCCGTAGTACACAGTCTACAGTATCGCCCATCATCGTGGAGTACGGCGGATAGTAAAGCCTCAGACGCACTTACTCGTGTTCGGCTAAAGGCGTTTCGTCACTTTAGGAATCTGGATCTTACGATCGAGTATAAATCGGGCGTATTCTTGCTCAGTACGTTGTGTGCTATGCTCAGTATCTTGTTGTATCTGGAGATTACCAATGTCTGGGTCGGTTTTGAGTGGGGAGGAGAGTTGCTCAAAGAATTGGTACACGAGGGAACTTATATACTCATAGTGGCTATCTTAGTATCTATGGGCATCACCTTATACTATTTCCGCAAGAATTTGAATTTTTATGCTCAGAACAAAACACTCAAGCTATTGGCCCACGTTTGGTTGGGGCTCAATGCATTACTCGTAATATCTGTGGTGGTACGCACCTTATATTACATCGAGTTCTTTGGGTTGGCATATTTACGTATAGGAGTGCTGTTCTTTTTGCTCGCTTGCTTGGTAGGTTTAGGTACGTTGGCGGTTAAGATATATGGGGTGCGAAGTACGTACTATGTTTTCAGGGTAAATGCTTTGGCAGGATATATTCTTTTGGTAGTCATCTGTTTGTTCAATTGGGATGGCATTATTGCTAAGTATAATTTTAAGCATTATGAATCAGCGTTTATCCATTTGCCTTTTATGAGTGACTTGAGCGATAAGGCGTTGCCTTACTTGCAACTTACTGATGAGGAAGTAAGCCAGATAGAAGCCAAGCAGGTAGAAGAAATACCCTTTGCCAAAAGAGGATATTTTAATGATATAGACTATCAAAATAAAATTGCTAATCGGATTGAAAAATTTAAGGAAAAACAAAGCAAGAGACACTGGCTAGAGCAGGTGTGGGCCGAGGATAGAGCATTGCAAAAGTTGGAGTAGCTTTTTTATGAATAATGCTAACGCAAAAAATCCTAAACTTGCAGCCAAATTAAGAATCAATGGCATTACAGTGTGGTATAGTTGGGTTGCCCAACGTAGGGAAATCAACTCTTTTTAACTGTTTGAGTAACGCAAAGGCAGAAAGTGCAAACTATCCGTTTTGTACGATAGAGCCAAATGTAGGTATGATTACCGTACCTGATGAGCGATTGAACAAAATATCTGATCTTGTAAATCCACAAAAAATACTGCCTACCACGGTAGAGATTGTAGATATAGCTGGACTAGTAAAAGGAGCGAGTAAAGGAGAAGGACTGGGTAATCAGTTTCTAGGAAATATCCGTAATACCAATGCCATATTGCACGTCGTGCGATGCTTTGATGATGAGAATATCACCCACGTAGACGGCAGTGTAGATCCTGTACGTGACAAAGAGATCATAGATACGGAGCTTCAACTCAAAGACCTAGAGGCGATAGAGGCCAAAATCACTAAGGTGCAAAAACTAGCTGGTAGCGGCAACAAAGAAGCAAAGGCAGTATTCGAGGTAGCAAGTACTATCAAAGAAACATTGGAGCAAGGTAAATCTGCTCGTACACTAGACCTTGATGAGAAACATTGGGAACTGGTAAAAGACCTAAATTTACTAACGGTGAAACCAGTGCTATATGTTTGTAATGTAGACGATGCCAGTGTGGTAAATGGAAATCATCATACCAAGGCTTTTGAAGCAGCGGTGGCCGAGGAAGGTGCACAAGTAATGTACGTAAGTGCTGAGATAGAAAGTGAAATGATTGATATGGAAGAGGACGACAAAAAGTTATTCTTAGATGATATGGGTCTTACAGAAAGTGGCGTAAATAGAATTATCAAAGCGGCATATAAGCTGTTGAACTACTACACTTACTTTACCGCTGGGGAGAAAGAAGTAAGGGCCTGGACAATTACAGCAGGGTTTACAGCACCGCAAGCAGCGGGTGTTATACATACCGATTTTGAGAAAGGATTTATTCGAGCTGAGGTGATTGCCTACGAGGATTTTATAGAACTAGGTAGTGAGGTGAAGTGCAAAGAAGCAGGGAAACTACGTGTAGAAGGAAAAGAATACTTAGTGAAAGACGGAGATATTATGCATTTCCGTTTTAACGTTTAGTTTCTTTTTTGTGACAAAGCATTTCTTTACAATTTACTACTTTTGTTATATCTTGAAAAGTATATTTTTAGCAACCCTAGTACTCAGTACTGTATTATTTTCTGCTTGCGAGCAAGATGGTTTCAATGTTTCGTTTAATTTAGACTATTCCAAAGAATTTACGATTGAATCTGCATTGGTTACTGAATTAGGCTTACCTATTGACGTTACTACTCCTGCAATCAATACCAACAGTTCAGAAGAATTTACCACGAACAATACAAGCATAGATCGACTTGAGAATGCAGAACTAACTTCATTGAAATTAACGATTATTGCTCCTGATGGGCAGAAATTTTCATTCGTAGAAGAAGTGAAATTATACATACAAGGTCAAGGGATGACGGAAGAGCTTGTTGCTTCTAAGGTGAACATAGATGATGCTGCGTCTGAAATAGAGATGGATGTGGAATCTACCAACCTAGTAGAGCACGTAAAAAGTGGGGAGTTTACACTTAGAGCAAGTGTAACGACAGACGAATTAATCACTGAAGATGTTGATGTGAAGGCTGACATGACCTTTAAAGTCACAGCGGAAGTACTTTAATATAACCAAAGAAACAAAAAAAATAAGATGAGAAACGTAATTAAGATGTTGAGCTTAGTGTTTGTGCTAAGTCTTACTGTTGTGGCTTGCACCAAGAAAAAAGAGTGCAAGGAAGAATGCAAAAAAGAATGTGCCGACAAAAAAGAGTGCTCACACAAGAAAGAGTGTAAGGAGAAAGGTGATGAAAAATCTTGTAAACCTGGATGTGAAAAACCTTGTTGTAAAGGGGTAGAGGCCGATTCGGCAACGGTAGATAGTGCTGGAGTAGCAGATGAGGTAGTACACGTATGTACTCCTGACTGCGAAAAAGATCCACACTCTTGTCCTCACCACTCCCATGAAGGACACGACCACGATCATTAAGAGCCTTAAGCAACTTATTGAACGAAATATATAACTTTGACATCCTGATATCGTAACCGGTATCAGGATTTTTTTATGAGTAGCATTACAAACATATCGGCAGTTATCATTACATATAATGAGCAGGAACATATCGCCCGTTGTGTGCAGTCCTTGCAAGGTATAGCTGATGAGATTGTTATTATGGATAGCGATAGTGCCGATGATACGGTCGCTATAGCCGCCAAGCTCGGGGCCAGGGTTATCAATACCGAGTGGTCTGGGTATGCGGAGACCAAAAATAAAGGCAATGAACAAGCAACGTATGATTATATATTATCTATAGATGCAGATGAGGAATTGAGTGATGAACTCCGCACAAGTCTCCAGGCCCTAAAAAAAATAGGGTTTAAAGAAAATGCTGCTTATACATTTAATCGTCTCAATAATTACTGTGGCCAGTGGATACGATATGCCGGTTGGTACCCAGATACGAAGGAGCGGTTGTTTGACAGAAGGTACACCAAGTGGGAGGGAGAGGTTCATGAGCAACTGGTGCATACGCAAGAGGTAATTACCATTAAGGTAAAGGGAGATTTGCTACACTACAGCATAAAAGATAAAGCCGATCATATCGCCCGTATACACAAGTATAATAAGTTGGCACGCAAGTATCCCAACAGATTAGTTGCGTACCTCTCGGCTATCAGCACCTTTATTAAGCTTTATGTTGTTAAATCAGGTTTCTTAGACGGGGCGTTGGGCTTTCAGCTCTGCCTTATATCTGCCAAAGCTAAAATTTGGCGATAATGCCTACAAAAAAGCCCGATGAATCTTGAATTCATCGGGCTTTTTAATTTTTCTTTCAGCTTGATTCTATTGCTCAGAAACCTCTTTGATGTGGTCCTCCAGCTCATACTCGTCTCCTTCCACATAACCAGTATGTGTATACACGATATTCCCTTCTTGGTCTATCAAGAAAGTAACCGGTGGGTTGGCCACGTTTAGTGCACGTTGTACATCACCGTTAGGGTCCATAAGGATATCAAAGTCCCAGTTAAAGGCATTTACCATTGGCTTTACTTTAATGGCATTTCTGCTGTCGTCTACGCTTATTGCCACGAGTTCTACGTCATACTCATCTTGCCAATCTTCCAATAGGCCGTTTATGTTTTTTAGTTCCTTGATGCAAGGCTTACACCACGTAGCCCAAAAAGAGATGACTGTTATTCGTCCATTTTTACCGTAGTCGGAGAGTTGAATGTCCTCTCCGTCAATATTTTTGAGGGTAATATCAGGAAGTGCAGTTGTAGTATCTGTTGTTGTGCTATCTGTTTGAGCAAAAGAGCTTAAGGTTGCTAGGAGTATAAAGATTGTAAATATTTTTTTCATTTGTT
>JABIUV010000016.1 GCA_018700895.1 Bacteroidota bacterium | reverse complement strand
TTTCGGAGATGGAGATACCAGTACAGCTACTAATCCATCACACCTATTTACCAATACATCCAACACACAAGATTCTTCCTATAGCATCACACTCATTGTAACTGCAAGTACAGGATGTTCGGATACGATTGTAAAACAATTCGAAGCGTTTGCTAATCCTCTGGCAATCTTTGGTGCCGAAGAGGTATGTGAATACAAGATCACTCAGTTTACAGACTCTTCACTTGCAGGTGGAGTTTCTCTTGTAACTTGGGATTGGGACTTTGATGATGGCACAAATGATACGTTACAGAACCCTACGCACACTTATGGCCAAGATGGTAATTATACAGTGCAGTTGATTATTTCCAACGGGCATGGATGTACCGATTCTATTACAAAGAATGTTGAATCATATCCTATACCGTTACTAGGGTTTATGCACGATACTTTGGTATGCAAAGGTGATTCAATCCAAATGAACAACTCTACTACCGGTGCTATTCAGTATGATTGGGACTTTGGAAATGGCCTGTCGGATACAAGGAAGAACCCCAATAGTTTCTATGATACAATTGGAAAATACACCATAAAATTACAAGCAACCAGTATTAGAGGATGCTATGACTCATTGCGTAGTAGCATACACGTAATAGAAGCTCCTCAAGCATCATTCATACCGAGTTTAGATGAAGGATGTGCACCATTAGAAGTGATTTTCAACAATACAACAATCGCTGAGTTCGAAACATATCTATGGGATTATGGTCAGGGACAAACGAGCACAAATCGAATAGCAGACACTATAACCTATGAACAAGGTAGGCACGACACCACTTATTTTGTGCAATTGTTCGTTTCAAATCAATGCCGTATTGATACTTTTTCGGATTCTATTTTAGTGCATCCTACGCCAGTGGCTATATTTGAAACAGACAGAGATATAGGCTGTAGCCCATTGAATTTGCTTTTTTCTAATAACCTAACATACGGAGATCCTGACTCGCTTATTTGGAATTTTGGTGATGGCTCAGCTACATTTAAAACAACTAAAAATACATTTTACGAGCCACTCTCGCATATTTTCACTACCAATAGATTGCCTTCGGATTATACGATCGAATATATTGCTAAAAATGAGTGTGGAGAAGATACTGCGTACAAAACTATTACCGTATTTAAAACAGTTGAGGCATTCTTCAACGCAGATACATTAAGAGGATGTTTCCCTTTAACTGTTAACTTTACAAATTCATCGAAAGGTTATGTTGATTATGCCTGGGACTTCGGTGATGGAAATGTAAGTAATATCAATAACCCATCACATACATTTACGCAAAGCGGAACGTTTACGGTAAAGATATTTGTAACCGACAGTTGTTCATATGACACTTTTGAGCGACAGATATTAATATATCCAGCACCAAATGTGAGTTTTAACTTTATTAAAGATTCCATCTGTCAATATGATTCTATCAGCTTCCTAAGTACCTCCAACAATGTTTCTGGAATATGCTGGGAGTTTGGGGATGGCGATTCCAGTAAACTAACAAACCCAGTACATCGGTTTGACAGTAGCGGGACTTTCAGTGTACGCTATACCGCCTATTCTACACTCAATAATTGTCCTGCAACAATCCTAAGAGATGTAAATATTCTCAAAACACCAAAAGCCACGATTATGGCAAATCCTTCGGAAGGCTGCGACCCACTTCACGTAAATCTAAAGGCTGATAGCAGCTATAATTCATGGACCTTTAGTAATGGTAATGTATCCATACTCAATGAGCTTACGGAGACATTCACTTCTACAGGACCTCACTGGGCAAAACTTTCATCAGAGTATGCCAATGGCTGCAAGGATAGTACCGTCTTAAATCTAGTAGTACACCCTAGGCCAAATGCCAGTTTCACGAGCTCCGTTGATAGCTTGTGTGAGTATCCTGTTACTGTAGATTATACCAATACTTCGACAGGTGCGTTAGGCTACAACTGGATTTTTGGAAACGGCAACAGAAGTACGCAAACAAACCCAAGTGAAACGTTGACTGCTCCAGGCATCTATAATGATACATTAATTGCTTCCAATCAATTTAGATGTAATGATACAGCAATATCTCAGGTAAAAATTTATGAAAAACCAATAGCTATTGGTATCATATCTCCTCTATCAGGCTGTGTACCTTTGAACGTAAATTTTAAAAATACTTCGCAAAATAATTTAACTGGCAAATGGTATTTTGGCAATGGAGATTCCAGCCTACAAGATTCTATAGACTACACCTATATCACTGCTGGAGGTTACACACCTTCTCTCGTTATATATGGAAATGCAAATTGTACTGATACTTTTAGGTTAGCCTCAACTATAGATGTTTATCCTAATCCTGTAGCAGATTTTGATTACGAAGTAATAAATGTAAGTACAATATTTACTAACTATAGTATCGGTGCCAACTCCTATCTTTGGAATTTTGGAGACGGAGTTTCTAGCACACAAGAAAACCTTACTCATGAGTTTCCAGAGAGTGGAAGTTTTGTTACAACGTTGATAGCAAGAAATAATTTTGGTTGTAACGACACTATCAGCAAATCAATTGAAATATTAGAAAAGTATAACCTCTTTGTTTCAAATGCCTTTTCTCCTGAATTCGGACTTGGGGAAGTTAGAACCTTTAAACCTACTGGAATTGGCATTGCTGAGTATCACATCTATATATACGACACTTGGGGAAATCTAATTTGGGAGTCAGATAAACTCTCTAAATCAGAACCAGCTGAAGGCTGGGATGGCAATGATCTAAATGGGAATGCCATGCCTCAAGACACATACGTTTGGAAAGTAACAGCTACCTTTTTAAATGGAAATATTTGGCCAGGTAAGATATACCCGGACGGAAAAATTAAACGATTTGGAACATTAACGTTAATAAGATAATGAAAAGGAAGTTGCAATTTTATACATCTATTTTGATCCTAGCTACATTAGGAGCAAATGCACAAGATCCTGTTTTTTCTTCTACTCTAGACAACCCCCTCTACTATAATCCAGCTACACCTGGAATAGTTAGAGGCAACGAGTACAGATTAAATTACCGGGAACAGTGGCCAGGTATCCCTGCATCAATGCGAGCATTTAATTTCACTTCTACTCACCAACTGCGTAATGCAGTAGGAATTGGCTTTATGGCAATGTCCAATATCGAAGGTGAGTCTATGTTACGCACAGACAAGATAGAAACAACTATAGCCTTTCCTATTAAAATTTCGCGGTTTTTAAAAATAAGCGGTGGAATAAGTGCAGGCTT
>JABIUV010000006.1 GCA_018700895.1 Bacteroidota bacterium | reverse complement strand
CACGTGGATGAATGGACTCAATCTGGAGTATAAACCAAGTGACGTGTTAAACCTCAGTTTGAATACTTCGTCTTACACTACTTCTGAGCGGGAGCATTTCACAGTAGAAGGAGCGTACCGGCTATCTGAGTTAGACAATAACCTAGGTTCTGAAGATTTTGCCCAAGAAAAAGCACTACTGGGCATAGGTTACTTTATAGACCACGCTCGTAACGATCTGCAAGCACAAGTATATGCTGCCAATCACAAAGGGCGGTATCTTCGCAAAAAATCTAACATAGAATGGGGTGTAGGCTATACCAACGAGCGTATAGTAGACAAACTCAAAGAGTGGCGATACAATGATAGCAGTGAGTATAATATTACGACTAGAGCTACAGGGTCGGACAATGAGATTATACTCGACGAATACCTCAAAGCTGATATATCCTTGAGCAGTTACCGGGTAAATGGCTACATACAAAACAGCCAATTGCTAAACAGAGAAACTAACCTAAAAGCAACGTATGGCATACGCAGTAACTACTGGAGTTATAATGGTGAAAATGTAATCAGCCCAAGATTACAACTAGCTTGGGAGCCCAATAAGCGATATAATGATAGCTTGCCGTACACTACTTCAGACAAAAACTACGACCGTGATAGTCTAAAAAAACGCAATTGGCTACTCCGATTTGCTACGGGATACTACTACCAACCGCCTTTTTACAGAGAGCTCAGGGGGATAGATGGAGTGCTCAATCCTAATCTCAAGGCACAGCGGTCTATACATTTTGTGGCGGGTGGTGATATGAATTTCAAAGCGTGGGGGAGACCATTCAAGTTTATGAGCGAGGTGTATTACAAGCACCAAGACCGTATGGTGCCGTATGTGATAGACAACGTGCGTATACGTTACCTCGCAGAGAATAGCTCTCAAGGGTATGCCACAGGAATAGATGCTCGGGTAAATGGAGAATTCATAGAAGGCATAGAAAGTTGGTTTAACATGAGTGTGATGCAAACCAAGGAGCGGATATATTTTACAGATGCAGATGGGCAAGAGCAGCTGAGTGATTGGTTACGACGACCTACAGACCAGCGGGTTAATTTTTCTATTTTATTTCAAGATGAGTTGCCGAGCAATCCAAGTTATAAGATGAACCTGAGCCTGATATACGGAACCAAGATGCCCTTCTTTTTTGATGCGGCCAATCGGCAACAGCCAGGTTTCAATATCCCGGCTTATCGTAGGGTAGATATTGGGTTCTCTAAAGTGCTGATAGAAGAAGGTGCTGCCAAGCGGCCCAATTGGCTCAAAAATACGGAGTCATTATGGGTAAGCTTGGAGGTGTTCAATCTCTTGGAGGTGAACAACACTATATCCTATATGCTCATCAAAGATTTTAGCAATACGGTGTACGGCGTACCCAATTATCTTACTGGCCGTAGGATAAATCTGAGGTTTATAATGAAGATATAGGGAGTCTAAACCTGTAAATCTTACACCCCTTTTTCCTTCTGTGAAATGTGGCTTAATAGCCCCGTAGGTAAATTATATGTGAATAATAACAGAAAAATTACCTATCTTCCGACAATATGAAATTATAAATATGATGAAGAAACCCTTTTTATGTCGACTATGAAAGGAGTAAATTCTAGAAAAGAACAACTATTAGCCACCCCCGGAGAGATATAGTACTCCTCAAATCACTTGCCTAATGTTGAATGCGGAGAATGATTTTATGATTTTGTGACATTTTAAATTTTTAAAAAATTAATACATCATGAAACAAAAAACAAATCAAAGAGAGGTGAACTCTACACACACACAGCGAAAGCTTAATTTAGGGCGTATACTACTCATTATGGTCTTGTGGGTCTTTATAAGCGGTGTAAGTTACGGGCAGGTTACGATAAGCACGAATACCATTTGGGATAATCCAACTTTATTACCTTTGTGATTGGCACCAATGGTATTGTCACTTATGCCTTTTTAGATGCCGACTATCGCAACAGAGCTGAGCCTATTGAGGTTCTGAATGCTCTCACCAAAACGCCGTAAGCTTGGCTATTTGTTAATGCAGTAGCTGGAGCGAATCTATTTTTGCTCAACTTACTTTGCCAAATTGCGTACTCTCCTATCTTTGCTCGCTATAGATGATTAATAAATACATGAGAAAAACAACCTTCTTTGTTACCCTAGCCATATTGGCTGCGTGTACCCAAAAGTCAGACAACACGGAAACCGTCGTTGCTTTCGACACGAGTTTTATTGACAGTACGGTAAATCCTTGTGAGAATTTTTATCAATACGCCATTGGTGGTTGGAGAGCTAAGAATCCTGTTCCGGAAACGGAGAGCCGATGGATGGCATTCAATATTTTGAATGAAGAAAACCGCCAAAAATTACTCGAAATAGTGGATGTAGTGCGTGAGAACACCTCTGCAAAAAAAGGAACTGACAAGCAGATGATACGCGATTTTTATAACGCTGCGATGGATACTGCGGCTATAGATGCTGCAGGCATAAGCGGGATAGAACCTATATTGGCCCGCATAGATGGCATTGCCACTAAAGAGGATCTGGTAAAACAATTTGGAATACTAGCTCCCCAAGGAGTAAGTACACCCGTAGGCCTATACATAGGTGCAGATAGTAAAAACAGTAAGATGAACACAGTATATGCCAGCCAGAGTGGCCTAAACTTACCTGATCGTGATTACTATTTGCAGGACAACGAAAAGTTTGAGGATATACGTAAAGCATATGTAGAGCATATCAACAAAATGTTTGCTCTAAGCGGAATAGAGACAGAAGTAGGTGTTTCTATCCTTGCTCTGGAAACTAAACTGGCAGAAATAAGCTGGAGTAGACTAGAACGAAGAGACCCAGCTAAACGCTATAACAAAAAGAACCTAAAAGATTGGGACGCTACCTTAGATGCTTTGCCTGTGGAGGCTATCGCTACTGGTAGAGGGTTTGGAGCTTTTGATACGATAATCGTAGGCCAGCCATCATTCTTTGCTTCGCTTAATGATTTAATTAAAGCAGAAGAGCTAGAAACCTGGAAAAACTATTTGAAATGGAATACCATCACCGGATTTGCTAACTACCTTGGCTCTGACTTAGAAAAAGAAAATTTTGCTTTTTATCGCACAAAGCTGAGTGGAACGAGCACTATGAAGCCAAGAAATGAACGCGTATTTGGCACGATGAACCGTGTGCTTGGAGAGCCATTGGGTAAGCTATTTGTGAAAGAATATTTTGACGAAGA
Source organism: Bacteroidota bacterium (assembly GCA_018700895.1). Taxonomy (GTDB): domain Bacteria; phylum Bacteroidota; class Bacteroidia; order NS11-12g; family UBA9320; genus UBA9320. The sequence continues at coordinate 10,637 of JABIUV010000006.1, read as the reverse complement.
GAGCAAGGCCTATATGAGCAATATGATCGAAAATCTTCGCTCTGCCTACAAAGACCGAATACAGGCACTCGAATGGATGAGTGATGCTACCAAGGAAAAGGCAATGAAAAAACTCGACGCATTCACTTACAAAGTGGGTTACCCAGATGAGTGGGAAGATTATAGTGACTTAGATATCGTGAGTGATAGCTATATCCAAAATATGATAAATGCTCGTACGTTTGGTTATAAGAAAATGCTCGAAAAACTAGGCGAACCAGTAGACAAAACCAAATGGGGAATGAGCCCACAAACGGTAAATGCATACTACAACCCTAGTAATAATGAGATTGTGTTCCCAGCGGGAATACTCCAACCACCATTCTTCCACAAAGATTTTGACCACGCGATCAATTATGGTGGTATAGGGGCGGTAATCGGTCACGAGTTTTCTCACGGTTTTGATGATCAGGGAAGTAAATTTGATTGGGATGGAAACCTCAACTCATGGTGGACAGACGAGGATAGAGCTAAGTTTGACAAACTCGCTCAGAAACTAGGCGAGCAGTACGATGGCTACTCACCAGTAGATAGTATGTACGTAAATGGTAAAATGACCATGGGAGAGAATATTGCTGACCTAGGTGGAGTTACCTTGGCATATGAGGCTCTTCAAAAACAATATGAAGGAAACACACCTGAACCTATAGATGGATTTACGTGGCAACAGCGTTTCTTCCTAGGATGGGCGAATGTATGGAAGGGCAACATCAAAGAGCAGGAATTAATGAAACGTCTGAAGAGTGACGTACACTCACCTGCCGAGTACCGCGTAATTGGCCCATTGGTCAATTTTGAGCCTTATTACGAGGCATTTGGTGCGTGCGAAACAGGTGCTATGCACAAGCCAGATACCGCACGTATTATGATTTGGTAATCTAGTATGAGCTAAATAAAAAAGGGGGCAAATGAAAATTCATTTGCCCCCTTTTTTGTTTTATGCAATATTCCTCTTATTTGTTTACTGTTTCTTGGAAATCCGACACGGGATTAGGTTGTACGCCCTCTTTCATTCCTTTTACTACTAAGTCTATATTGGCAAACTTAGCGTGCGTCTCAAAATCTTTAATGATTTCACGTACATCTGGATGTATGCTTATAGATTTACTTCCGTCTATCACTACTTTTGATCCATCTGGAACTTTGTCTAACGTAGCCATAATGCTTGCCTTGTGCAAAAAGGTAACATCCTCCGCTAGTTGAAACTTGAACTCGTTGTTCGTTTTATCCGGATCTGTGTCAAGAAGGTATGGTTTTTTATAATTCAGATATAAAATTTCTAAAGTAGCCACCACAAGTCCTATCCCAACCCCCCAAAGCAGGTCTTTGAAAACGATAAAGAGAATGGTTACTATGAAGGGAATAAATTGAGCCTTACCCTCTGACCACATAGCTTTGAAAGTGGCTGGATTGGCAAGTTTGTATCCTACGATGAGTAGTATAGCTGCAAGACTAGCTCTCGGCACCAAATTGAGTACACCAGGCAATAAGGCAACAAATCCTAAGATGAAAAAGCCGTGTATTATAGCAGATATTTTTGTCTTCCCACCACTTTGAATGTTTGCAGAACTTCTTACAATAACTTGCGTTATGGGCAATCCACCGATAAGGCCGGAAATCATATTTCCAACACCTTGAGCTTTGAGTTCTCTGTTGGTAGGGGTAATGTCTTTCTCGGGATCCATTTTATCCGTAGCTTCTACGCAGAGTAGTGTCTCTAGACTTGCCACTATAGCTATGACCGCCGCTGTTTTCCAAACCAGTGGATTTGTGATCGAGCTAAAGTCTGGGAAAGTAAAAAAACTTAAGAATTCATTGGTGTTAGAAGCAACAGGTACATTCACCAAGTGTTTAGATATCATCTCGTGTGAACCACCCTTGAAAGCAAAGACCAAAGCAATGCCGGCCATAATTGCTACCAGAGGACCTTGTATGATATTGAAAACTTTAAACTTTTTGATGAAGTCTTGTTGCCAAAGAATCAGAATGACAAGTCCTGTAATACCGATTATACTTGCACCAAAATCTGGATTTCCAAAGGCATTCAAAATAGCTGTGAACGTATTTTCTCCATCTATTTGAAACAAACTAAAATCTCCTTCCATACCGGAATCATACCCAACAAGGTGTGGCACTTCTTTTAAGAAAATAGTTAGACCAATACCTGCGAGCATACCTTTTATTACAGAAGACGGAAAGTAATAACCGATGATACCTCCGTTGATATAACCTAAAATTACTTGAATTGCTCCGGCTATAACTACCGAGAGCAGAAACATTTGGAATGCTTCCATAAAAAATTCAGTATTGTCTAAAGTGCCTCCCATAGAGATTCTTACCTCTCTAATAGAGTCGGCAACTATGACCGCTAAACCTGCTGCAGGACCACTTACGCCAAGTGAAGAACCACTGAGGCTACCAACCACAATCCCACCTATAATTCCCGCTATTAATCCTGAAAATGCAGGCACTTCACTCACGGCTGCTATACCAAGGCATAACGGTACAGCAACTAAAAACACGACTAAACCAGCAGGCAAGTCTTTTTTAATATTTGATAAATATTTTTTCATTGATTTTTTAATTTTTATAAAGAATTGATTGAATGATAGTACCTATCGGCACCATAATGAAATGTGGAACTCAGACCACTTCTGGCGGTGGCGAGTGTATTTCTAAACTCACTAATACATAATCCTTTGTTTTATTTACTTCGACAGAAGCAGCTCTAAGACTACCAAACAAGGCAATAATTGCTCTTTGGTGGTCATAATCATCACAACCTACTTCCTCCTCTGTACTGGTTTCAGAATCCTCTTCTATCAGTTCTATTGCTACACTTTGCTCCGAGAGTACGGAAAGTAGTGACGATACGCTTAGCAGACTCATAGCAAACAGTAAGCAAAACGATATATTTCTTATAGAGGTACGCTTCATTTGACTCGGCAAATTAAAAACAAAATCGTAGTAATTTAAAATTAGTCATCATAACAGCTCAACCCCCAACCCTTCTCTTATTATTTCGAGTTCAGATGCTGTAGCATCTATCACCGTAGTTCCTACGTTGCTACCTACTCCACCACTTACGATAATACTTACTCTCCCATCCCATTCTTCAAAAATTTGTTCAGGCTCTGTGAGGTACTTTTGAATTTCGTCCTCGGCATGTATAGATGATGAAACCAAGGGATGACCTAGTGCAGCAATCACAGCCTGAGCTATCGCATTATCTGGAACACGTATACCTATGGTTTTCTTATTGCGTTTAAAAATATTGGGTATAAGCCCACTCGCCTTGAGTACAAACGTAAATGGACCTGGCATAAGCTTATTCATTAGCTTAAAGGTACTATTGCTCACAGGAGTAGTGTATTGTGCTACGGTACTTAGTCCATCACACAGTATAGATAATTCTGCCTTAGTTGGTTTTTTATCCAGTAGGGTACATATCTTACCCATCGCATCTTTATGATACAAATCGCCAGCTATGGCATAAATAGAATCTGTGGGTAAAATAACAAGTCCCCCAGACTGGAGGACTTGCACTATTTTGTCAATATGTCGTTGATTGATATTGTGCGGAAATATTTCTATAAAATCCGCCATTGGAGTTTAAGCTAATACTGCTTTCACTTTATCAGCAGCCTCTTGGAGTACAATAGCACTCTCCACTTTAAGTCCGCTTTCGTCTATTATTTTCTTTGCTTCTTCAGCATTGGTTCCTTGTAGCCTTACGATGATAGGTACATCTATCTCACCTATCGACTTATAAGCCTCTACCACACCATTTGCCACTCTATCACAACGTACAATACCACCAAAGATGTTGATGAGTATCGCTTTCACGTTAGGGTCTTTGAGTATGATACGGAAACCAGCCTCAACAGTAGTAGCATTTGCCCCTCCTCCTACATCTAAGAAGTTAGCAGGATCTCCACCACTTAGCTTAATGATATCCATAGTAGCCATTGCAAGTCCAGCACCGTTTACCATACAACCTACGTTTCCGTCTAGTTTGATAAAGTTAAGGTGATGTTTCTTTGCTTCTACTTCTGTTGGGTCTTCTTCGCTCTCATCTCTGAGTGCTGCAAAGTCCTTGTGACGGTATAATGCGTTATCATCTAAAGTGACTTTACTATCTACTGCGATAATTTTGTCATCAGACGTTTTAAGTACTGGGTTTATCTCAAACATAGCTGAATCCGTATCTACATATGCATTGTACAAAGCATTTACGAATTTCACCATTCCTTTGAAAGCTACACCGCTTAGTCCGAGGTTAAAAGCAATCTTGCGAGCTTGAAAACCTTGCAGACCCAAAGCAGGGTCTATGAACTCTTTATATATTTTTTCTGGTGTATCGTGAGCTACCTCCTCTATATCCATACCGCCTTCGGTGGTGTATATGATTACGTTTTGGCCTGTTGCTCTATCTAGCAATACACTCATATAATACTCATCTGGCTCGTTAGCTCCGGGGTAATACACATCTTGACATAGCAGTACTTTACTTACTAATTTACCCGCAGCACTTGTTTGTGGAGTAACCAGGGTCATACCAAGTATATCGTTTACTACTTGTTGTAGTTCTTCGTCGTTTTTGGCGAGTTTTACTCCTCCACCTTTACCACGACCACCGGCGTGTATTTGTGCTTTTACTACCATCCAGTCAGTACCTGTTTGCGCACGCAATTTGGCTCCTGCTGCTAAGGCGTCTTCTTTTTTATCTATTACTATACCTTCTTGTATAGCAACTCCGTATGATTTAAGAATTTCTTTGGCTTGATACTCGTGTATGTTCATAATAAAGTTGCAAAAATAGAAGACCTGAGGTGTTAGGAAACCAATATTAATAAAAAGTTAGTATGTGGTGATAACTATTGTGAAATAGAGGGCGTTTTATTAGGGAACTGAACATTTAAGTAACAGCTTCTACTGGAGGTCTTAAAACCAGCCTTTCGATTCAATATTATTTTTCTAGCATCATAGTTCTTATCCTTATCTGATATTTTTATGCTATACAGGCCATTAGGATAATCGTATAAATCCAATTTATAGATTTCAGATTCCAGCGATTCAGTTTTAATAATCTTCCCGCTTTGATCAAAAATCTCCATATTTAAAACACCGAATTGATTCAACTTAATCATCAAAGGACCTCTTGTGGGGTTAGGGTATATTGACTGAATAAATGTCAAGTTCTGTATTTTTTATTGCTCCTAGTTTACCATTATATGGACTTAGTACGATAGGGTATAATTCATATAAATATTTTGAATTGTTGCTAGTTCTATAATCACTTTCTCGCTGTAGGTGAACACCCCCCCCCCGCCAAGAGATTGGGCATCTCCTATTAAAACCACAATGCGTTTACTATTGCATTTCTAAAAATCTTCTTAAAAGGCTTCACAAATACCGTCGTATACAGATTCGGGGAAATCGCCTCCTTCCGTTACTTGTATACGTTCTATAAACCTATTGATTTGTTCGTGGTCCATCTCATAATTATTGAAATCATACCACACATTTCCGTCTACGTTTTTATCTCCGTAAGTTGCTTTTTCAAGCCTAATATTTTCATGTTTTTGAAGAAATATCATAATTTGTTTTAGCCCTATATTAATATTATCAATGGCATCAGACATACTACCCGTTTTATCCAAAACAAATATTATATCAGTATTATCTATCATATTATCCTTGATAATATTTGCTATTTCCATTGCTGCAAATTTTGAATTAACTATAATTTACAAATCGCCATTTGTTTCCCGTGCTAAGGTATTGAACTGAGCCAGACAGTCTGTTGACACAATTTAACTATCAACCAATTGAGGTATTTTAACATTTGAAGACATTAATGAATCAAATACGAGCATCAACGAGTCGTCCTCGGCCTTCCTAAGTTCCATTAGCATATCTTCCGTACGAACAGTTCTATCTGGGTGTAAACAAGCGTTCAGGTCAAATGCCAAGAAAACTAATATAGCATATCTAGAAATTAGAATTGATGAACGGGTGGGCTACGTATAATGTGCGAATCTCCACCATCGGCTTTGGCTAGAGTAGTAAGGCACTTATTTTTCTAGAAACATTGGCCCAGAGAGGCAATGGTTCGTGCCAGCTAATTCGAGAGGGAGAGGAGAGTAATAAAGTGCTCATTACCAGTATGATAAGTCATTCTGTAAAGTTTAGGGGAACATCCGATATCAATTCATTTTAAGTAAGTTTATGTAATCAGTTTGGGTAGTTCAATGTATATTTGACACCATATGTCGAAACATACACAATCAATGCTTAGAGATGGGTCATTAGAAGGGAAGGTAATATGGGTAACTGGCGGAGGAACTGGTTTGGGAAAATCCATGGTAAAATACTTTGTAGAGCTCGGAGCTAAAGTTGCCATATCGGGGAGAAGAGAAGAGAAACTAAAAGAAGCTGCCGAAGAAATATCGGTAGAAAATGTATTTCCAGTGGTGTGTGATGTGAGAGAAAGTGGGCAAGTAGACGCGGCTCTAGAAGCTATTGTGGCTCATTATGGGGAGTGCAATGGATTGGTAAATAATGCAGCGGGAAATTTCATAAGCCCTACGGAGCGATTGAGCCATCGTGCTTTTGATATTATCATCGATATCGTACTTAAAGGAAGTAAGAACTGTACCCTGTCGTGTGGTAAATATTGGATTAAAAACAACATACCAGGGAGTGTACTAAATATTGTCACTACTTATGCTTGGACAGGAAGTGGATTTGTAGTGCCAAGTGCCACAGCCAAAGCAGGTGTTTTGGCCATGACGAGAAGCTTAGCAGTAGAATGGGCTAAGTACGGACAAAGACATAATGCCATAGCACCCGGGCCATTTCCTACCAAAGGAGCGTGGGATAGATTGTTTCCCAAGGAGATGAGTGATAAGGTAGATCTGGAAAGTAGAATTCCGCTCAAAAGAGTAGGAGAGCATCAAGAACTAGCCAACCTAGCTGCCTATATGATGTCGGATTACGCTGCATATGTAAATGGTGAAGTAGTCACTATAGATGGTGGAGAGTGGCTGCAAGGTGCAGGCCAGTTTAACCAGATGGATGCCATTACTCAGGAAGAGTGGGATATGCTTGAAAAAGTAGTTCGCTCCAATCAGAAGAAATCCTAGAATCGTCAACATACCTTGTTTGGCGGACTTCCTAAATAAATTTAAAGAATCTCGTACCGAAATAGGAGTAACTTCCTTTCACATAACCGTTAGCATGAAAAAAAATCACACACCTAAATTTATCATAACTGCTGTAGCTATTCTTGGACTGTTGTTTATCAGTTTGCCAAGTAAAACCAATACGGGCGGTCCGCCTGCGAGTTATACCAATGCCCCCATCACGAGCACGACTCAAGAGGCAAATTGTACTTCGTGTCATCCGGGCACCTTGCAAACGAGCGGGACTAATTATAATAACATTTCATTCAACGGTAATTTTACAGGAGGTGGATACATCCCCGATAGCACATACACTCTTACATTGAGTTATACTCACTCGGGTAAATCAAAATTTGGATATCAACTTACGTGCTTGGATGATAATAACGGCTTGGCAGGAAGTTTTGCCACGCTTACAGGAAATAATAAATCAAGTATGGTGTCGGGAACAGTAGGCGGTGGTGTACGCCAGTATATGCGTCATACATCCGCAGGCACGGTAGGTACAGGTGGCAGTGCTTCGTGGTCCTTTAGCTGGACAGCACCTAGTAATAATGTGGGAGACGTAACTATTTATGCTGTTGTGAATTCTACTAACTCTAGCGGCACAGGAGGAGATATTATCATTGCTCGCGAATTTGATATTTCGCCTAGTACATTGCTCCCAGTTGCTACCGCAGGAGTAACCAATGCCACGGTGTGTCAAGGAGCATTGGCGAGTTTTACAGGTTCGGCTACTAACAGCCCTACCTCTTGGAATTGGAGTACAACTGGCGGCTCGCCTACACTGTCTACCACTCAAAATCCAAGTGTTCGGTATAATTTTCCGGGTAATTATAGAGCCATACTTACTGCTACCAATAGCAAAGGAATATCGTTACCTGATACGGTATATATTACGGTAATTCCTTCTCCTGGGCCATCTATCTCAGGAGGTGCTACACAATCTATTTGCCAAGGAGATTCCATATTGCTCAGCTCCGCACTACAATCAGGTGTTACGTACTCGTGGAATAATGGTGCCACTGGCAATGAAATTTGGGTTAAAAATGCGGGCAATTATTTTGTGACGGCCGCAGGTGCCAATGGATGCTCTCGCGTGAGTAATAGTGTAGATGTTGCTTTTTATCCTCAGCCCATAGCTGGACTTACCAGTAGTGCATCCCTGTATAATGATAGCAGTTGCACCAATTCTTCTTTAGTACTAGAAGCAACTACGACAGATTTTGATAGTTTTTATTTTTATGAAGATGGAGCATTACTCGCTGCCACTACAGGTACTACATATACGCTGACTTTTGACGGCACTGCAACATACGGACTCCAAGTACTCAATAGCAATGGCTGTAAAAGTGACATGGTAACGTTAGTCATCAATGAAAAACAACAAGGAGATGCTCCAGTATTAGATTGTACGGCCAGTACACCCAGCAGTATTACCTTTGCTTGGACTAGCCTCTCTGCCCATCAAGGGTACGAAGTAACTACCAATGGTGGTGCGTCTTGGCAATCGCCAAGTAGCGGAATATTGGGCAATACGCACGTGGTAAGTGGACTGCAACCCCAAGACTCTGTGGAACTTTGGGTACGATCTATACAAGCGGCCCCGTGCACCTACAGTTTAATCGGGTCTAAAAAATGTGCTAGCCAGCCGTGTACACAACTCGATGCTAGTGTGCAGGCACCCTCTTCTGTTTGTAAAGGTGACTTATGGCGTGTAGAGATTAATGGTCTGTCAGAAGATAATTATAGTTTGTCTCTAGACGGTGGAGCTCCGTTTACTGATACAATTTTTAGTTTCAACCCTACATCTAGCAGAACATACTTGCTTCGCATTTTGGATAGCAATAACCTTGTTTGTCCTCCACGAGAGATAGAAATATCAGTTGAGGTGGATGTCATATTTGATATTGCCCTAAAAGCAGATAAACTAGGAGCCTACTGTGTAGGTGAAGACATTACATACACAGCCAATGACAGCATCGAAAATTTTGATTTTTATCTGAATAACAACTTGGTGCAAAGCGGAGCATCGAATAGCTATTCGAATACGATGCTCAATAATAACGATAGCATCTACGTAATCGTAAGTAAAGGACAATGTACAGATACTTCAGAATACGAGTATGTAAATAGGGAAATAGAATCGAATGCGGGATTTACGTACACCCGTTCGCATACGGAATATACCTTCACTCCAGAGGTAAATAACTACAGCATCTACCGATGGAATTTTGGTGATGGCTCGGCTACTAGCAATGACGTATCGCCTGTACACGACTATGGTACATCTGCTGGCGAAACATTGAATGTAACCTTAGAGGTAGAGACGGTAAACGGCTGTGTCAAAGATAGTTCTGAGAGTTTGTCTTTGCCAGACTTTGCTGGTTTGGAATTGCTGCGTAGTTTGGGAGTATCGGTATATCCTAATCCGGCAGTCAGCCAACTAACGATAAGCAATGCATCTGGTAAAATAATGGGTTATACCCTTACCAACCGTGCAGGGAAAGAAGTGAAAACGGCTAACCTAATAGGGGTAACTGCAAGACTTGACTTTGCAGACCTATCAGCAGGAGTATACCTATTAAAATGTGCTGTGGATGGAAAGACCACTACCATACGTGTGGTGAAGAATTAGCGTTATCGCGTTCAGTAGGATGTTGCTTGTCTTTTCTCGGTACAAAAGCGGCAAAGCTGCTTCCACTCGAAATGACAAGCTGCTAAGCACAGCATTCGGTGTTTTGAGACGTTGTCTCCCGATAGCCATTGGGACAAATGTTCTGCGGCAGCGGAATGTATCAAGAAGTGAACGACCGTCTCCGTGAAGCCCTTTCGTCATTGACGAATACCTAATTAACTTTATAAACGATGGAGCCACCACCAAAAACCCTCTTAATGTTACGTCATATCAATGCGTTTCCATCCGCCCTTTTTTCTCCCCGTTCATTAGGCTTTGCAGCGAGTCTATTTGCGGTTGGAGGTCTATATGTTGGGCGATTTCAAAGGTAAGGTCGGGTTGTCCTGCATCTACCCACGCCGTGTACCAAAAGCATCCTGTAGTGTAAATCGCTTTTTTCATTCTACGCTCCACCATAGTGCCCATAGCGGTATGGTAGGCATCACTGAACTCACGGCTATACACCTTTACGGTAGTCGCTCCGCGGCGTTCAAAGGAGTATTTCGTATTGGGCATAGTCTCGGTAAGTTGTCGTTCCAGAGCCAGAACGGTATCCTTTGCAGCAAAGCTTTCTGCCACGGCTAGCCACATCGTTTCCAACGGGTCTTCGAGGTAGATGGCTTTCCCCGTATAAAAATCGTAATCACTCGCAAAGAGTTCGGGTAATCGGGATTCCCACAGGCCGTGTATGCCTTTTTGGTTGGTAAGTTGTCCGTTGTAATTTTCGGTGGTAT
>JABIUV010000005.1 GCA_018700895.1 Bacteroidota bacterium | reverse complement strand
TGGCTAGTAGCTGTAGTGGCAGCGTATGAGCATGGAGACATGAAGATACGTATTTCGAACGTAACTGTTTGATACTAGGCGCAACTGAACGTATGAAATACTTACTAGGTTGTTGGAGGTAGACTGTAATCCTCCCTATCACATTAGACCACGTATCTATTCTATTATGTATCTTCTGATACCTAATGCTTTACTAGCAGGAAAATATTCTGCGGTTACTGAGTCATCTTGGTTTCCACCTATAATTAAGTAGTGCTCTTCACCGTCTATAATATAAGACATTAAGTAAAAGCCTACATGACCTTGCCAACTAGAATTCCCTCTTGGGAATACCACAATATCCCCTAATCCTGGTTCATTCACTGTTTCTCCCCATTGTAAGAATGATCTAGCGGTTAGGGGATATTGGCTCACTGAGTCGGATCCTGGTATATCGTTTGCATGAAGTACAGCATTCACGAACGCCGCGCACCATTCAATCCTTGCTGGATCTACACCAAGGAATGCTCTAAGCTCAAGATTATCGCTTGTTTCGTGTTTACCCATTAGTTTAGCTGCGTCGATAATATGACTTTCATCTGGAATCTCGTAAGGGACGCATCCAGAAACAAATAGGGCTAAGGCAGGAATAAGTATATATCTCATGTCAGCATTATTTATAAAAAAAATACAATTTGATACAAATTAATTTTCCCTTTAGAATCAATAGGTTACGTTTCTCCTCATCCTAAGCCATTGATTCTAAAGGGTTTTTTATTTTAAAATAAATGCATTTTTTTGTGTACATCCTCAGAGAACGGTGGTATAATATACCTATAATCAATGAGGAGAAACGATTATGTTGACTAAATCTGAACTGAACCGCATGGCAACTCTGATGGCTAAAATGGAAGGTAATGACTTTTCAACTGTAGCTTCTATGTTTAAGCAAGCTCAAGGCCTTCGCCAAAAGATTGCTGCTGGAGTATTCAAGGTTGGTGACACTGTCAAGTTTGAGGCCAAAGGCCGGACTCGCGAAGCAGTGGTTACTAAAGTAAATCGTAAGACAATTGCTGTTAAAGAGAACCAAGGTCTAGGCTTTGCTTGGAAAGTTTCTCCAAGTCTTTTGAAAAAAGTTTGAAAAAAATGCACTTTAGGGGTTTACATTCCTAGAGACATGTGTTATAATACCTTATAAATTGATGATGGAGAACGTGAATATGACTATGACAGCTCAACAAAAAGCAGATCGTTTGGCTCTTATTAAAAAGGTAGCACAAAAGCGCGATAGTGCGGCTGCTTTCAAAAAGAAACTTGCGGCTCAAGGATCCAAAGTTCGCCGTTGGAGTGATGTTGAAGAAAAGCCTAAGCGCAAAGCTGTACAAGATGCCTTTGATAAAGAAATCGCTGGCTATGATAGTGACAACATCAACGCTTGGACTGATGCTTCTAAATATGCCAAAGAATATTATGGCGAAACTCTTCACTACACAACTAAATTTGATAACGATTGGGATTAATCATGAAAAACTTTGATATAATTTTTGGCGTCTTAATGGGTTTTCTCCTTGCTATCTTTCTTATGATAATTGCTAGCAGTGTAGTTACTACTAACTTTGAAAAATGCGGTGAGCGATATAGTACACCTGACGAAGTAGTTGAATGTATGTGGCTGCTGGAAAACAACTAATATGACTATGCATCTAGTGAGAGGTATGTCTACACTCTCAACTAAAAAGCGTAGGCAAAAAGGGAAAAAGATTAGCGCTGAACAAATGGAGCGTGATTGGAAATCTTACAATAAAGATATGCGACGTAATAATTTGCACTCTTGTCAGTTTAATACTTTACAAGAGTATGTTGATTATCGCATGGGCAAGGCAAAACCAAAACCAAAGGAGTTTGTACCTTATGAACCGAAAGAATCCAAACCAACTCGCCAGACAAAGAATTATCCAAGCCTCTCGACGGAAAGCATACCTGGATCAGGCGCGAAAAAAGAGTCTCCAGTCTACTCAGGAGACTACATCGTCGGAATCGCAACAATGCACAAGTCAAACCTCGTTCCTGTCGGAAGGGGAGATGATCCGAAACATTATGCGGCCATGAGAAGAAATTAATGTCAATTCCAAACGTACGGAGAATTTATAGTATGGAACTAACTCAAGAAAATATGCTTGCAGCTTTGCGAGAAAGTGAATGTGAAGTAACCTTTACAAAAGTAAATGGTGACACTCGCGTAATGAAATGCACTTTGAATATGGATATTATTCCAAGTAATAAGATGCCAAAAGGCGATGACACTCCTGAACTTCGTGAAGGATTAGATTCGATCTTGAAAGCTATTCGTGTATTTGATACTGGTCTAGAAGATTGGCGATCATTCAAAGTTGAGACTGTGAAAAACTTTGTAAAAAGTTGAAATTAACTGTGTACATTCTCAGCTACTTATGGTAGTATATAAATATACTCACTAAGGAGAAACACCCTATGGCAGCTCGTAAAAAAATCACTGTTAGAGCAAGACCTAAAACTGGTATTGCTGCGGCTCCAATGAACGATGGATTTGATAAGTTCAAATATTATATTCATCAGGAAGTTGATCGTAAAGAGCTTTCTTCAGTTACTAAGCAGTATGTTAAGCAG
>JABIUV010000030.1 GCA_018700895.1 Bacteroidota bacterium | reverse complement strand
TTTTCTTGTGGAAGACCGCTTTTTATATTCACAACAAGTATATCCTCGAAAGTTTCATCAAGTAAGGTAATATCCGAAGCAAAGTATGCTTCTATATCTGAATAGAATGTGTGGTCGTTCCTTAGTCCCGTATAGCCATTGTTTTTTAGGCTCATCGGTTTGTTGCTTTCTACGTTATGAGATATGACGTGCTGATGCCCCTCATTGGGTCCATTATTCACGTATTGTATTAGTGTGACGTGGTTACCATTTGGTGCTGCGTCTAATCGGATAGATATTCCCATACCCAGAAGTTGGAAATAGTGTGAAGCGGATTTCACTCTTTTGATAACTCGAGGACAATTTACTTGATCATAAGAGGTGTAGCCACCACCTAGATTTGTTCCGTATGCTATTCTCATGCCAGATGATGAAGTGGCAAACTTTGTTTTCCCAAATGGGAAAGTATCGTAAGCTTGCTCAAAATCAGATATTATAGGAACACACTTAGGACTTCTATCGCAGGCCCACGATAGCAAAACAAAGAAAGCGAGTACAATATTTAGTCTACCCGTGCCCAATAGTTTGTTTCTCTATTTTCGTAAAACCCCATAACCCCACGTTGTGTGGAATAGAAAAAGCCTTTTAACCTTCCGGTAGCTGCTGATGCTACTGATATTTCATATACGTCATATAAATCATGATTGGTGAGGAATAGTGTATCGTGATAGCTCACAGATCTGTTAGTAAAAGTACTTTTTACACTGTCGTCTATTTGAAGGGAGTTGCTGAAATAGTCACTTATAGCAATATTTACTAGAAGATTATGATTCCTATGGGTCTGTATTCTCATAGTCATTTTGGGCCCTAGGTCTGTGGTCAGCATTCTGTATCTGATTTTCTCTATGGTATATATAGTGTCTATGCCAGGGCCGGGAAACGCATCTGCACTCTTCTCTCTAGCATCTTCAGTTAAGCGATAATCGCATTTTTGACCGTTGGTATGTTCAAATTTCCATTGACCGTCTACTCGATAGGCTTCCAGTGAAAGTATAGAATCTGTAAGCGGTATCAAACCACCGTCTATAAACTCATCATCGGGCGTGAATACAATCTCTTCGCCAGAGTAGCAACCCCATAGGCTCGACACAAGAAAAATAATGATGGTTAAATTTCGCATCGACACAAAGTTACGGAGAATAGTTGAGCAGAGCATTGCAAGTATTCAGTTGCTCAAATTGAGCTCTCCTCACTATCATTGCACAATGCAAGCACCAAAAGCGAAAAAAGCACCCAAAGAACTCCAAATACACGGTGATACACGTATTGATAATTACTTCTGGCTCAATCAGCGTGAAGACCAAGAAGTGCTGGATTATCTGAATGCGGAGAATGACTATACCAAAGAGGTGCTGAAGCCCACAGAAAAATTGCAGGAGGACCTTTACGAGGAGATGGTGGGCCGTATAAAAAAAGATGATGCCAGCGTACCATACCGCAAAAATGGCTATTGGTACTACACTCGATTTATAACCGAAGGTGAGTACCCCATCTACTGTCGCAAAAAAGGCGATGGAAAGCTAGAAGATGCGGGCGAGGAAGAAATCGTTTTTGATGTAAACGAAATGGCCAAAGACCACGCTTACTATAAGCTAGGCAGTTTTACCATAAGCGAGAATAATGAGCTATGTGTGTACTCCGAAGATACCGTGAGCCGAAGAATCTATACGCTCTACCTCAAAAACCTAAAGACTGGCGAAAAGCAAGAAATGGAAATACCGGGCACTACCGGGGGAGCGACTTGGGCTGCTGATAATCAGACGATTTTTTATACGCTCAAAGACGAAAAAACTTTGCGTAGCTACAAGATAATGTCCTACAATATCTTGACCAAAGAGCACAAGGTAAGGTATGTGGAGACGGATGATACATTCAACTGTGGAGTGTACAAGAGCAAAAGCCAAAAGTACATAGTGATAAGCAGTGGTGCGAGTATTACATCTGAATATCAGGTGATTGCTTCATCTCAACCGGAGGACGAGTTCAAGCTTTTTCAGTCTAGAATACGTGGATTGGAGTACGGTATCACCCATTACAAAGACAGATGGTACATCGTCACCAATTGGGATGCTCAAAACTTTAGACTGATGCAAACAGATGAAGTACGCACCGAGCGTGAGCATTGGCAGGAGGTTATCGCTCACAGGGAAGATACCCTGCTAGAAGGAGTCGAACTCTTCCGAAATCATATGGTGGTAGAAGAGCGTAGCAATGGTCAAAATCACATTCGAATCATAAACCAGACTACCAAGGAGGAGCATTATATGCAGTTTGAGTCGGAGACGTATGACTGCTGGAGCAGCACTAATCCGGAGTTTGAAACGGATATCCTCCGTTTTGGCTATACAAGTATGACCACACCAAGCAGTGTGTTCGACTACCACTTGGATACCAAAGACAAAACCCTACTAAAACAGCAAGAAGTACTGGGCGGCTATGACGAGAGCTTGTACGAAAGCAAGCGGATGTGGGCTACCGCTCGCGACGGAGCTAAAGTGCCAATGAGCGTGGTGTACAGAAAACAGCTGAGGGGTGAAAGCCAAAAGGTAAATGGAGATGATGTCACTCTGAGTGATTTTGCCGAAGGTGAAATTGTACAGAGACCGACCTTACTCTACGCATACGGTTCTTACGGGCACTCGCTAGACCCGTATTTTAGCTCTATACGGCTTACACTTTTAGATAGAGGATTTGTATACGTGATAGCACACATACGTGGTGGCGAGGATTTGGGTAGACAGTGGTATGACGACGGAAAATTACTCAACAAGAAAAATACGTTTTACGATTTTATAGATTGTGCCGAACACCTCATTACAGCAGGAATCACCACACCCCAAAAGCTATATGCCCAAGGCGGAAGTGCAGGTGGATTACTTATAGGTGCGGTGATCAACTATCGCCCCGAGTTGTGGAAAGGAGTCATAGCACAAGTACCGTTTGTAGATGTGGTTACCACTATGCTAGATGACACTATACCGCTTACCACGGGCGAGTACGATGAGTGGGGAAACCCCAACGATAAGGAGTATTACCACTACATAAAAAGCTACTCGCCGTATGATAATATAGAGGCAAAGGATTATCCCAATATGCTCATTACCACAGGATTGCACGATAGTCAGGTGCAGTATTGGGAGCCAGCCAAGTGGCTAGCCAAGCTACGTGAGCAAAAAACAGACGAAAATATTCTCATCATGGATTGCAATATGGAAACAGGCCATGGCGGAGCGAGTGGAAGATTTGAAGCCCTGCGGGAAACCGCCAAGGAGTTTGCGTTTTTATTCTTGTTAGAAGGGATAAATCAATAAATTTGTGACAGTTATGAAAAAGATACTTATCGGATTACTCTTGCTTACGAGTACCGCACTTTACGCACAGATAGAAACCGACCGCCCAGATTTTACCGAAAGTCCCAATGTAGTGCCAAAGGGAGCGTTGCAGATAGAGACTGGTTTTATTTTAGAGAATAATAAAGTGGAGATGACAGGAAAGTTTCCAGGAACAGGTAAGTGGGAAGAAAAGAGACAGAACATTACGATGAATACGACACTATTTCGTTTTGGACTTACTGATAGAATAGAATTAAGATTGAATACAGCTTTTAACTCAAATAGCCTAAATGAATATAATGTATTAGAATCGGGCCCTTGGTTGCCTGCTAATTTTCAACCAGCTGACTCGTTTTTTGATCCTGTAAGTGGCTTCTCCACCTCTTTCATCGGATTCAAGACTAACTTGTTCAAATCTGAAAAAATGAGCATCGGTTTCTTGGGACACCTCTACATTCCAGAATTGGCCTCGGGAGATTTTGCCAAATTGAGCGGACAAAAAGTAGCACCTGAGTTTCTTATCCCACTTACTTACGATATCACAGATAGGTTTGGGATAGCGGTGCAATACGGACTCTCTTGGGATGGTCTCACGCCTAATCCTACTACCAGTTATACACTGGCACTAGGCTACGGTATTACCGATAAGCTCAGTTTTTATGTAGAGCCCTACGGTTTCCTAACCAATAATGGAGATGAGCTTCACCTTATTAATGGTGGATTTACGTATCTCATCAATGATGATTTTCAAGTAGATCTCACGGGTGGTTTTGGACTCAATGAGGCGACACCAGATAATTTCATAAACTGCGGAGCATCGTTTTTGTTATTTAACAAATGAGATTCTCTCCAATCTTAGTCCTTTGTCTATTGAGTTTAGCGAGCTACGCTCAGATAGATACGGATAGACCAGCTTTTACCAACAGTGTAAATGTGGTGCCTCAAAACAGGTTGCAGTTTGAAGGAGGAATGGCCTACACTCTACAAGCCACCAATGTTGTACCCATACTAAACAACGGTAGAAGCTTAAAAAGGTTAGAGACATATACACTTCCTCAAGCTGTTTTTAGGTATGGTATCACTAGTAGAGCCGAAGTCAGATTTGAAGTGCCTCAGTTCAGTTTATCTCGTTACAAACTGGCCAATGATTCACAATCTAGATATGCCACAGATCTGTGGAACAGACAAGTAGGCATGGGGTTAAAGTTTCAAATTTTGGATAAGGATAAGTTTACCCTTTCTTATTTGGCAACGCTCAGAACGGAAAGAGATAATTTTCCTGAATCGGAGAGAGAACTGACTTTTGGTCTTTTTAATGATTTGATATGGGAGTATAGATTTAATGAGAAGTCTAAAATGGCTGGAACATTAGGCTTTGGTAATGGTAAAGACGCGTACGCTGTAAATGCTGCTGCATTGATAGGTACTAAAATTAATAATCGACTCTGGCTCCAAGCTGAGGCGGTGTCTGAAAACTATTTATATGAAAATTCGAGGTATAATGTGAATTATTACACATTAAATTTATCTAGCCAATACGCCCTTACCCAACGAGATGCAATTGATTTGACTGTAGGCTCAGTAGTGCACTCTACAGCCTTTATACTTCCAAGAAATTTAACCATACAACTAGGTTACGCACACCTATTTAATGCTAAAAATGAATAGACTAATACAACTCATAGCTATAGCTCTTGTTTTCACCGCCTGCGATACCAGCAGCAAGTGGAAACCTACGCAAGAAGTCATATCAGAATCGGGTATTTACGTAGACTTGTCTCCCTACGGCAAGCAAGTAATGCGACATAGAGACAGTATGAGTGCTATGTTTCTGAGTGGAGCTAATGGTGTGATGCCCAAGAGTGACTTGTCGCCTGTAGGAAAACTGAATTATTATCCTGTGGAGGAGGTCTTTAAGGTGAAAGCTACCTTTACACCTATCGAAAATGGAGAAGTATTTGAGATGCAAACCAACACCGACCGATTGCCAGAGTACCGTTACTATGGCGTTCTTAGTTTTAAGATGGCAGATACCACGCTGGAGCTTACACTTTACCAAAATGTGGAACAACCAGATTACCTCTTTTGCCCGTTCAAGGATTTGACTAATGGGAAAGACACTTATGGAGCAGGAAGATATTTAGATTTCCAATTGGCTGATTTAGACAACCCGATACTCGATTTTAATTATGCGTATAACCCCTATTGTGCCTATAACAAGGAGTATTCGTGCCCCATACCCCCTATCGAAAATCACCTGCAAGTACCCATTACAGCAGGAGAAAAGACATGGCACTAAAGTCCACGTGTTTTTGCTACTTTTGTTTCCAATTTATTAGCCAATGACGGATACAGTACTTGTAATAGGAGCCTGCGGACAGGTAGGCACTGAGTTGGTAGAAAATCTCCAAAAAATATACGGTGCCGCTCATGTGGTGGCTAGTGATATACGACAAGCGGAACACCCCATTTTTGCAAACGGCCCATTCGAAATTTTAGACGTACTGGATAAGGTACGCATTGCCGAAGTTTTTGCAAAGTACAAGCCAACGGTGGTTTATCACCTTGCTGCTATGCTATCGGCTACTGCTGAGGCTAAACCCAAACTTGCTTGGCAGCTCAATATGGATGGTACATTTAATATCTTTGATGCTTGCTTGGAATACGGCGTTGCCAAAATATTTTGGCCAAGCTCTATAGCTGTATTTGGCCCTACAACACCGCGAATAAATACCCCCCAAAGCACTATCCTAGAGCCTAATACGGTATATGGAATCACCAAGTTGGCAGGTGAACGGTATTGTGAATATTATAACATGCGTTATGGATTAGACGTTCGTTCTATCCGTTATCCTGGACTTATAGGCTGGAAATCATTACCCGGTGGTGGTACTACAGATTATGCCGTAGATATTTTTCATCAAGCATTGAAATCACAGTCGTATGAATGTTTCTTAGGACCTAATACGAGCTTGCCAATGATGCACATGGAAGACGCTGTAAGAGCGACATTAGAAATTACGGATGCTCCTCAAGATAGAATCAAACTGCGTAGTGGATATAATATTTCGGGGGTTTCATTTAATCCGGATGAGCTGGCAAGTGAGATACGCAAACATATACCAAATTTTGTGGTGACTTATGAGCCAGACAGCCGTCAAACTATAGCAGACAGTTGGCCGCAAAGTATAGATGATAGCGTGGCTAGAGCAGATTGGGACTGGCAGGAAAAATATAACATAGAAAAATTAGTCGTGAATATGTTAGAAAACGTCTCAGCCACCCGCACATCAACTTAAAACCCTTAAAATCAATGAGAAGAACGATATTAATTGCCATAGCGGCATTAAGCATAACAGCGGCAAGTGCTCAGGTAAATACCCTTAGTTACAATAAACCCTTAGCTCATCTCAATCCAGCCATTCAAAATTACGATACGGAAAAAGGAGTGCTGAGTATTTCGGGCTTGGTAAGCCCATTAACACAAGAAGAAGTTCCATTGGCATACATAGGTATCTTTGAGTATAAGATAAATGATGATTTTAGAGTAGGTGCTTACTCTAGTTCGATGGAGAATAGACTAGTTGCAAAAACATCCAATATGGTATACGCGTCTTATCGTTTGCCATTGGACAATGGAAACTATTTTACGATAGGAGTAGACGTCGGTCTTTTTTCGCTTGGGACTAAGAGTCCTGAGTTTAACAAGGTGCTCGCACCGAATAGATTTTCTTTTGGTGAGGATTCAGTAGCGATAGGAGATGCGAGAGCCCTAGATGTAGGACTTGGATTAGCCTACGCATATAATGGGTTCATTGGTGCTATAGATTTTAGAAAGATTACATCACCTAAGGCATATCCTTTTCCGCAGGCAGAATTTGAATCCAATACATCTAAGAACCTAAAGGATACTGCAATAAACGTAGCGTTAGATGAAGTACCTGCTGAGGTAAGTATTAATTTGATTTATAATTGGTATGCTACTAAGAAACTAAATTTTACACACTCTTTTCATATGAACGGCGTAGGTACTGGCGGTAATAACTTTATCTCCTTTCAAAATTTTGTAGAAATTAATGATCGGCATTCATTGGGTTTAGGTGTATATAACAATGGAAACTTGGGTTACGTAGCCAGTGCAGGAGTTGGATTTACTAATAACATAAAGCTGGAAGTAAATGCCTTTATAGGCGATGATTTTAATTATGATGAACAGGCCAAGCTTTACAAAACAGCTGGTCTCGTGCCTTCATTTGAAGCAAATTTGCGAGTAGAATTTTAGTAAAGCCTCGCATTCTCAAAACACATCTCATAAGGAAGTAAAGGTTGGGTTCCTAATAAGTTTACTCGGTCTAAGGTCGTAATTACATTGTGAAGCATTTTCTTAGATACCCAAGGAGATGTTTGCCACTCAAGCGACGAATACCACTCCGCTACCTGCTCGGTTTTTAGTTCGTACATTTTAGCTATTTGCTCAATGGTGTCCTGTTGCTCACTAATAGCCTCCACACTTTGAATGATTCCCTTACTGATTCTATCTATGGTTTCTAGGTCTTTTTGAGCCCCCTCGGAGGCTACCAATACAAAACACGGCCAAGGGCTTACGCATAAGCCTATACGCTCTGCATGACCATTATTTATATAGGGTTGGGTCATGAATTTTTCCCAAAGCAATATGTCTGCAGTGTTGGTTCTAAAAGCATCCATGGCTCCATCTATATTCCCTACTGTTTCAAAGTTTTGTTCGGAAATGGTATATCCCTTTTGCTGTGCGTGTACGTATGCCATCAGGTGGCTTCCGCTTCCTACTCTGCTGCGGGCTATTCTGGCCTTACTGAGGTCGGAAGCAAGTAAGTTGCTATTGGGCCTGCTGTGTATACCCCAAGTTAATGGTGATTTCACGTAAAGCTGAACAATTCTGGATTTGCCACCTTTGTGTATGTGTTTTACTATGCCTTCGGTAAGCACGAGAGCAAAGTCTAGTTGGCCTTGCTCTAGCATAGTGCACATAGCACCACTGCCTCCTTTTACATTGGTCCAGTTTAGGTTGATATCCTTGTCTGCAAAAAGATTGTGCTGTATGGCATAGTGCCACGGATAGTTAAAATGTTCTGGTACGCCTCCGATATTAATGGTTTTCATAACTGCTTAGTAGTGCAATAAATCGCTGATGGCTTGACTTACCTTTTCGGCATTCGGTAGCATTTCCTTCTCTAGTTCTACGTTGAGCGGTACAGCAGGCACATCAAGCGAGCCTATGCATTTCACAGGTGCGTCAAGTGACTGAAAGCAATGTTCTTGAATTCTACCGGCTAGGGCTTGAGCAAACGAATTGTTGATGGTCTCTTCTGTGAGTACAATAACTTTCCCATGGCGTTGTACACTGTCGTATATGGCTTCATCATCGCAGGGGCTGAGAGTTCTGAGGTCGATAATTTCTATTTGTCCTTCGAAATTTTTAGCTGCAGCTGTAGCCCACCATACACCCATTCCGTAGGTGATGATACTCAGTGTTTCTCCGTTTTCTAAGTGTTCTTCACTTGTCTGTAAGTGTATCCTTGCTTTGCCTAGCGGAATAATGTAGTCTTTGGAAGGTTCTATTGATTTAGCTCCTTCGGTACCCGGCACTTTGCTCCAGTATATACCTTTATGCTCAAACATTACAACAGGATTGGGGTCATAAAAAGCGGCTTTCATCAGCCCTTTCATATCGGCAGCGTTGCTTGGGTACACAATTTTTATTCCTTTGATAGGTAAAATACTACTCTCATTGGTCCCGCTGTGGTATGGGCCTCCACCTCCGTATGCTCCAGTTGGCACACGTATAACGCTTTGTACAGGAAATTTGCCTCCACTTAGATAGCTACTTTTACTGAGCTCTGTTACAAGCTGATTTACGCCAGGCCATATGTAATCTGCAAATTGAACCTCCACAATAGGTTTGCACCCCACGGCACTCATTCCAGCGGTAGAGCCTATAATATATGCTTCTTGTATTGGTGTGTTGAACACACGATGTCTTCCGTGTTTTTGGGCGAGAGTAGCCGCTTCGCGAAATACACCACCTAGTCTGTGTCCCACGTCTTGACCATAAAGCAAAGCCTCAGGATGATCTGCTAATATCTCATCTACGGCGTGCAGAGCTGCATCTACCATAATAATTTTCTCACCTTTTGCTGGGCTTCTTTCACCCTGTTCTTTGTTGATGGGTGTCTCCGCAAGAACAAAATTTGTCACAGTGTGAAGCTCAGGTGATTCGGCAGCTTTGGCTCGGGCAAAAGCATCAGCCACACGGGCTATAGCTTCTTCGTTCCATTGGGCTATTTTTGCTTGCTTTATCCCCTTTTTTAGAGCTTGTTCTATGAGAATAGGTAGCGGGTCTTCTTTTTTATCTTCTTCTAGATCGTCACGGTACCACTCACTTCGCACTCCGCTAGTATGATGACCTAACAGTGGAACCTTAGCGTGAAGTAGCATAGGTTTTTGATTCTTACGAACCCACTTCACTGCTTTGCCTACCTCGCTATAACTTTCCGTAAAGTTGCTTCCATCTACTCTTCCTCTTCGTAGTCCCTTGAAACCTGCTGCAAATTCATATGCGTTCATAGCTCGCATCTCCTCACCACTTGCGGAGATACCCCAGTCATTATCTTGTACCAGGTATAAGATAGGTAATTGATGCAAAACAGCCATTTGTAGAGCTTCGGACACTTCGCCCTCGGTCATAGATCCATCCCCTATGGAGCATACTACCATGGAGCCGTTAGTACCTACTTCGTTTAGTTTGTTTTCTTTAAGGTATTGCAGGCCGTGAGCTATGCCTGTGGTTGGTATAGCTTGCATACCCGTGGCACTGCTTTGATGTGCTATTTTAGGTTTATCTTCTTGTAATAATGATGGATGAGCATAGTATGTTCTACCTCCTGAAAATGGGTCGTCTTTTTTAGCTAATAGCTGTAACATAAGCTCATAAGGACTCATACCTATGCCAAGTAATAAAGACTCATCTCTATAGTATGGAGCGACCCAGTCTATTTCTTTGAGATGGTATGCGGTTGCTAGCTGTATAGCCTCATGCCCTTTTGATGTAGAGTGCACGTAACTTGTTATCCCCCTATGCTCATCATATATAACAGCCATGGCTCTAGCAGTAAGCATATCTTTCAAGGCATCTTCGTATACTGATTTTTTAATGTGCATTATATTCGAAATAGATGAAACAATCGTTTTGCAAGTTTAGGTCTAAATTTATGAAGTAAGAAAAGAACTATTGAGCAAGGTTTATTATACTTTATGTGATAGTCTCATCCCTTATCTTATATCCAGTAATCATCAATCACAGAAAATTAATGTCCAAACAGAATTTCTTATTATTAAGAATTATTGGATTAATGTGGCTGTACACAAAATTGAAATGTTTTATAATGGTGAATTCTTTTTAACAAAAAATAGCCTGAACGTAAAATGAAGCATGTAGTTATTATAGATGACGACGAGATATTTCAATTTACGACTCGGGTGAGATTTCAGAAGTTGAAACTGGCCATTAAGGTGTCCATATTCAGTGATGGTGAGGAGGCGTTTGAGTTTGTAAAATCCGGAGATTATGATGATTTGCCCAACGCTTTGCTGTTAGATATTAATATGCCTGTCATAGGTCGATGGGACTTTATAGAATTATTCAAGGACCTTCCTAAGGAGAAAACGAAGAATGTCCATATTTACATGTTAAGTTCTTCCGTCAATCCAGAGGATATGCAAAGAGCAGAAGCAAATGGTCTAGTAATCGACTATGTTACCAAGCCCCGCCTATTCCACAGTTACGGATTTTGCAAGGTTTCTCGGTTGGTCTACGTTACATCCCCTCATTACCGCTATGTAGTATGATAGGAGTTGAAGTGGAATAGTCGCGAGTAGTGGTGTAAGTGCATCTTCGGTATCTGGTATTTCGATGTAATGGTCCGCTATCTCTGCTACTTTCTCATCACCTTCTGTTACAATAGCTATGATCTTACCCTTACGAGCCTTTACTTCTTGAATATTAGAAACTACTTTTTCATAGTAATTGCGTTTAGTCGCAATCACTACTATTGGCATTTCTTCGTCTATAAGGGCAATAGGCCCGTGTTTCATCTCAGCAGCAGGATACCCTTCTGCGTGTATGTACGAAATTTCTTTTAGCTTTAGTGCTCCTTCTAGGGCCACAGGGAAATTATATCCTCTACCTAAGTATAGGCAGTTTGGAGCATCTTTATATTTAGCAGCTATTTCTTTACACTTATCGTTACAGCTTGCGAGCAGTTGTTCTACTTTTTGTGGTATGGTATTGAGCTCTGCAAACATTTCTCTCAGTCTTTCTCGAGCTATCTTGCCTCGTATGTCGGCAATGCCGAGAGCAAGCAGAGTAAGCACTGTTACTTGAGCAGTAAATGCCTTAGTGGACGCAACTCCTATCTCAGGACCAGCGTGCGTATATGCACCAGCGTGCGTGATACGAGGTATGCTGCTTCCTACTACGTTACATATTCCATATATGGTAGCACCTTTTTCCTTGGCCATTTCTAGAGCTGCTAGGGTGTCTGCTGTTTCTCCACTTTGGGATATAGCAATTACCAAATCATCTTCTGTGATTATCGGATTTCGGTACCTAAACTCTGATGCGTATTCGACCTCTACAGGTATTCTCCCGAATTCTTCTATCAAGTATTCGCCTACCAAGCCAGCATGCCACGATGTACCGCAGGCTACGATGATGATTCGATCCAGATTTTTGATCTTACTCTCGTATTCCTCCAAGCTACGCATTGCGAAGGTGAGGTTTTGAGGGTCGAACCTTCCTCGCATAGAGTCATAGATAGACTTTGGCTGCTCAAAAATTTCTTTGAGCATGAAGTGCTCATAACCACCTTTTTCCAGAGCATCTATGCTAATCTCGAGTTCTTGTATGAACGGTGATTTTTTAACATTGTCTATGGTCTTGATGGTCATTTCGCCATCTTGTATAGCTACTATTTCATTGTCATCAAGGTAGGTAACCGTTTTGGTATATTCTACAATAGGAGTAGCATCGCTTGCTAAGAAAAATTCGCCAGGAGTATCGCCTATTCCTACCACAAGCGGACTCCCTTTACGAGCAGCTATTAGTGTATTGGGGTCATTATTACTTAATACAACTATAGCGTATGCACCTATCACTTCATTGAGCGCCAAACGCACCGCTTCTAGCAAGTCTACTTGTTCTTTTTCTTTGATTTCCTCTATGAGGTGCGTAAGTACTTCTGTATCTGTATCACTTTTGAACTCGTGACCTCTTTCCTCAAGAACTTTCTTAATAGTTGCGTAGTTTTCTATGATTCCATTATGAATTAGAGCCATATCTCCACTTTGTGATAAGTGAGGATGTGCATTAACGGTATTGGGTTCGCCGTGAGTCGCCCATCTTGTGTGGCCCATGCCCCTATTCCCGTTTAGGTTTTCACCTTCGGCAACAGCTTGTAGGTCAGACACTTTTCCTTTATTCTTATAGATATTAAGTTTATCGTCTAGCAGTGCAATTCCTGCACTGTCATATCCGCGATATTCTAGTCGCTGTAGTCCTTTTATTAAGAAGTCATACGCTTGGTTTGGTCCGTAGTAGGCTACAATTCCACACATAATTTTTTCTGTCTTTAAGTTACAATATTAGTCGTTTTCAATTGGAGGGAGTTTTTAGAGTCCAAATTTGGCTTTTAGGTCTGCTACACCATTTAGCTCTTCCCAAGGGAAAAGTTTTACATCTATAGTAATCGACTTTCCGCCACCATCTACAAATGTTTTGGTTACGGTCTCTGTCTTACGACCCATATGGCCATATGCTGCAGATTCTGAATATATGGGACTACGTAAATTGAAGCGTTGCTCGATGAAGTAAGGACGCATATCAAACTTGTCCATACCCATTAGGATCTCGGCAATTTCACCGTCAGTCTTATCTACTTTAGACGTTCCGTAGGTATTAACATATAGACCCATTGGCTCAGCTACACCTATAGCATATGCTACTTGCACCAGTGCTTCGTCACATATGCCGGCAGCAACTAGGTTTTTTGCGATATGGCGTGTTGCATAAGCAGCACTGCGGTCTACTTTACTCGGGTCTTTTCCTGAGAAAGCACCACCACCGTGAGCACCTTTACCTCCGTAAGTATCTACTATTATTTTTCTTCCTGTAAGACCTGTGTCGCCGTGTGGGCCACCTATTACGAAAATGCCTGTTGGGTTTACGTGGTAGGTTATATCGTCTGTAAACAATGCTTGCGTCTCAGCAGGCAATAGTTTCTTCACTCTTGGTACTAGAATATTGATTAAATCAGCTTTTATTTTGGCAAGCATCGCCTCTTCGTTGTCAAAATCATCGTGCTGAGTAGATACTACAATGGCGTCTATAGCAATCGGTTTATTGTTGTCATCATATTTGATGGTCACTTGTGATTTGCTATCTGGTCTTAGGTAGGTTATCTCATTATTTTCCCTTCTGAGCTCAGCTAGCTCTTTGAGTAGCATATGGCTCAATTCCAATGGAAGAGGCATGTAGCTTTCCGTTTCGTTGGTTGCATAGCCAAACATCATGCCTTGGTCTCCAGCTCCTTGGTCTTCTGGATTGCTGCGTTCTACACCTTGGTTTATGTCTGGACTTTGCTCGTGTATGGCACTAAGCACACCACACGAATTCCCGTCAAACATATATTCGCCTTTGGTGTAACCTATTTTGTTGATGGTTTCACGAGCTATTTTTTGCACATCAAGATATGTACTGCTTTTCACCTCCCCAGCCAGAACGACTTGTCCAGTAGTTACGAGTGTTTCGCAAGCTACTTTGCTACTTGGGTCAAAGGCCAAAAAATGATCTATAAGTGCGTCAGATATTTGATCTGCTACCTTATCTGGATGTCCTTCTGATACTGATTCTGATGTAAAATAATATGCCATATGTTCGAATTTTTAAGGAGTGCAAAAGTATGGAAGTTGCGTTAAAAAAACTACTTACTAAAATGGCCGCGAAGGATCTGTGATTTTGATGATTGTAAGAATGCACACTTTTAATCTACCAACCGTTTGTTTATGACATGCTTTTTCGTAACTTTGTGCACACAAGCACAGTGGCAAAACCTAAGTTAGATAGAAAAACGCTTATCCAAAATTCACTCTCGGTTTTTAAAACCAAGGGGTATAATGGAACGTCCATGCAAGATTTAGCATCTGCAAATGGTCTTTTGAAGGGCAGTTTTTATCACTACATAGAAAGTAAAGAAGCGTTGATGCTAGAAGTGCTACAATCGTTAAAGGAGCATTACACTAAAAGAATTTTTGTCATCGCTTATGATGTCAAGCTTTCTGCTTATGACAGGCTTGCGTTATTGGCAAAGAAGGCAGAAGAAGTCTTTATGTTTGAAGAGGGCGGAGATTTTTTCGTAAATATTGGACTTGAAACAAAAAACACCGTTCCTGCTTTCACTGTGGTGATTCAAGAGTTTTTTGCTGAATGGTTAAAAGCAATGCACAGTATTTTTTCTGCTGTAATGGATAAGGAAGAAGCAAAGGTAAAGGCTGAAATTGTGGTAGCTGAAATAGAGGGCTCGGTGATACTTATGAAACTCTTAGAAGATCCCACATTTTTAAGTAGAACAAATAGCAAAATGCTTGCTGAATTTAAAAAATTAGAAACACAAAACGTAGTAAATTAGATGAGTACAAGACATATAAAAAAAGTAGCTGTACTAGGCTCAGGAGTAATGGGGAGCCGAATTGCATGTCATTTTGCCAATATTGGTTTGGATGTTCTTTTGTTGGATCTCAAGAACTTCCCTAATTCCGAAGAGAAAAAGTCAGGGAAGGATGCACAGGTGGCTGCAGGAGCACTAAAGGCTGCATTAAAAAGCAACCCAAGTCCAATATATAGCAAGAAGTTTGCGAACAGAATAAAAACAGGGAACTTTGAAGATGACCTTCATAAAATAAAAGACTGCGATTGGATAATAGAAGTAATCATAGAGCGTCTAGACCTCAAGATCGACCTATTCAATAAAGTAGAAGAATACCGCAAACCTGGAACATTAATTACTAGTAATACTTCGGGTATCCCGATAGAGATGATGCTACAGGGTAGAAGTGAAGATTTTGCTTTACATTTCTGCGGCACACACTTTTTCAATCCGCCACGTTACCTCAAGCTTTTAGAGATCATACCATCAACGAAAACCAAACCAGAAGTGGTGGATTTCTTCTTGCACTATGGAGACCTTTTCCTTGGGAAAACAACCGTAAAGGCAAAAGATACACCAGCATTTATCGCTAATAGAATAGGTGTGTATAGCATTATGGCAATTTTCAAGATGATGCAAAAGCACAACTTGAGCATAGAGGCAGTAGACTCCGTTACCGGACCAGTTTCAGGTAGACCAAAGTCGGCTACATTCCGTACCTCTGACCTTGTAGGACTAGATACCTTGGTAAAAGTAGCCAACGGTGTAGGACAAAATTGCCCGAAAGATGAGATGAAGGATTGGTTTGAAATCCCTTCATTCTTAGAAAAAATGCAGGAGAACAATTGGTTAGGAGATAAGACCAAGCAAGGATTCTACAAAAAAGGGAAAGATGCTGAGGGCAATAGAGTAATAGAAGCTCTAGACCTTGCCACTATGGAGTACAAGCCAAAGGAAAGTGCACGGTATGATTCTATTGGCAAAGCTAGAAAAGCAAATAGACTAAGCAGTA
The DNA here is from genome assembly GCA_018700895.1 of Bacteroidota bacterium. GTDB lineage: Bacteria > Bacteroidota > Bacteroidia > NS11-12g > UBA9320 > UBA9320. The sequence goes on along the minus strand of JABIUV010000030.1, from coordinate 20,210 downwards.
AACTAGGAATACTCTACGACGGCGGAGATGCAGCGGCAGATTTTTACCAAGATGTAATTACGGCGATAGCAGCATATTCCGCGAATAGAATTCCAGAAATTGCAGATGAATTGTATCAGATAGATGATGCACTTCGAGCAGGATTTGGTTGGGATGTTGGTCCGTTTGAAACGTGGGATTTAATTGGTTTTGATAAAGTCCTTAGCAATTTAGAAAAAGCCGGATATGTCATTCCGCAGTGGATTACGGATTTCAAAGCCAAAGGCAACTCTTCTTTCTACAAGTCAGAAGACGGAAAGCGTAAATACTACAACATTACAAAAGGCGAGTATGAAGTAATACCTGGTACAGAAACATTTATAGTACTAGATAACTTTAGAACGCCAGAACCCGTTTACAAAAATAAAGAAGCTACGCTCCACGATATTGGTGATGGGGTACTTTGTTTGGAGTTTCACTCTAAGATGAATGCGATAGGTAGTGGAACACTTGCAGGCATAAACAAAGCAATAGACATAGCTGAAAAAGACGGTTGGAAAGGATTGGTCATCGGAAACGACGCACCCAACTTTTCCGCAGGAGCTAACCTAGCGATGATGCTAATGCTCGCTATAGAGCAAGAGTTTGATGAGTTGAATATGGTGATTGGATATTTCCAAAAGACCGTAATGCGACTCAGATACAGCAGCATTCCTGTTGTTATGGCACCACGTGGTTTGACACTCGGTGGGGGGTGCGAATTAACACTCCATTCTGATGCCGCAGTAGCTTCAGCAGAGACCTATATTGGGCTTGTGGAGGCAGGAGCGGGACTTATTCCTGGCGGTGGCGGTACCAAAGAATTTGTGGTCCGTACCAGTGATAGTTTTTATGCAGGAGATCCCCAGTTGCCTAAATTGATCGAGCGTTTTCAGACTATAGCTACCGCAAAAGTAGCTACATCTGCACACGAGGCGTTTGAAATAGGCGTAATGCACCACGACAAAGATGAAGTAGTAGGAAATGGAGACCGTGTACTGTCAGAAGCAAAACGCAAGGTGTTAGAGTTGCACAACAATGGCTATGTTCAAAAACCACAGCGTGACGATATCCTTGTATTGGGTAGAACAGCATTGGGAGCACTTTACTCTGGGGTAGAAGCCTTTGGTATAAGTGCATATGCCAGCGAGCACGATATGCTCATTGGTAGAAAACTAGCCTACGTAATGGCGGGAGGAGATCTTACTCAACCAACCAAAGTCACAGAGCAGTACTTGCTAAATTTAGAGCGAGAAGCATTTTTGAGCTTGCTCGGAGAGAGAAAAACATTGGAGAGAATACAACATATACTTAAAACAGGGAAACCGTTGAGAAATTAGAAGATTGACCTAGGACGCATGATTTAGGATTTAAGAGAATCAATAAAGCATAAGTCCTAAATCTTAAATCATACATCTTAAATTATTAGAAGAAATGGCAGAAGCATACATAGTTAACGGATACAGAACAGCAGTAGGAAAAGCAGGAAGAGGTGGATTTAGATTTACCAGTCCTGTAGACCTAGGAGCAGCGGTAATAGACCACATCATAGATAATACTCCGGGATTTGACCCAAGTGTAGTAGAAGACATCATAGTAGGAAACGCAGTGCCTGAGGCAGAGCAAGGACTACAAATGGGTAGATGGGTAGTCGTCCGCAGTAAGTTGCCTCAAGAAGTGCCGGGCGTATCGGTAAATAGATATTGCGGTAGCGGAATAGAAACAATCTCTATGGCCGTGGCTAAGATAAAAGCAGGTTTAGCAGACTGCATCATAGCAGGCGGTACAGAGAGTATGAGTCTAGTGCCTACGGTAGGTTATAAGACCGTACCCAACTACACCATAGCGGCGGAGCATCCAGACTATTTTATAGGAATGGGACTTACAGCAGAAGAAGTAGCTGTGAAGTACAATATCAGTCGCGAAGATCAAGACGCATTTGCACTAGGCTCGCACCAAAAAGCACTGAAAGCCTTGGCTGAAAACAAATTTAAAAACCAAATCGTGCCTTTTGAGGTAGAGCAGGTAGACTTTGACCCCAAAACGAATAAACGAGTAAAGTCGAGCTACGTAGTAGATACCGACGAAGGACCAAGAGCTGACACAACGATAGAAGCATTGGCCAGACTTCGTCCAGCGTTCAAAAATGGTGGTAGCGTAACTGCGGGCAACAGTTCACAAACCAGTGATGGGGCCAGTTTTGTATTGGTAATGAGCGAGCAGATGGTAAAAGACCTCGGTCTAGAGCCCAAAGCCAGACTGGTAAGTCAAGTATCTGTAGGGGTAAGCCCACGTTATATGGGCATAGGCCCGATGGAGGCAATACCCAAAGCATTGAGCAAAGCAGGTCTTTCTCTTAACGACATCGATCAAATAGAACTAAACGAGGCATTTGCTTCACAAAGTTTGGCAGTATTGAGAGGGTTAGAGATCAATCCGGACATCGTAAACGTGAATGGAGGAGCCATTAGTTTAGGACATCCACTAGGCTGCACAGGTGCAAAACTTACGGTACAAATACTCGAAGAAATGAAACTTAGAAACCAAAAACACGGAATGGTAACAGCGTGCATCGGCGGTGGACAAGGTATTGCTGCGATTTATGAGCGGCTGTAGACACCTATAAAGATATATGATTAAGGTATAGGACTTTTTGTTCGCAAACTACATCCTACATCAATAAATACTTAAAGAAATCATAATAGAGAATGAAGAATAGGAATAATCATAATTTTAGAAAATTGAAGATATGGAGTGATGCCATAGATTTGGTAGTGGAATTATATAAAGAGACAGCTGGCTATCCATCGGATGAAAAGTATGGTCTAATCTCTCAGATACAGCGAGCAGGTGTATCTATTCCTGCAAACATTGCCGAAGGCTCAGCAAAAGGTACTAATGCAGATTTTGTTAGGTTCCTCTATATTTCCAAAGGCAGCATTGCAGAGGTAATTACATTGCTTACCGTTGCGTCTCGCTTAAACCTTACATCACAAGAAAAAGCAGATACATTAATCGATCAACTCGTAATGATAGACAACTCTGCTTATCGTTTCATTAACACATTAGACAATCAATCAAAACAGTCCTAAATCTTACATCCTATATCATACATCTTAAATCCTATACAATGTCAAATATCAACCTAAAAGGAGGCGAGTTCTTAGTAAAAGAGCAGTCAGCAGAAAACACATTTATTCCAGAGCAAATCAATGAAGAGCAACGCATGTTTAGAGACATGACGCGTGATTTTTTGGAAAGAGAAGTACAACCACTTCGAGAAAAAATAGATAAGCAAATTGAGAATCCAGACCTTATTCCTAACCTTATGGAGAAAATATCAGAACTAGGCATACTAGGAGCTGCTCTACCAGAGGAGTACGAAGGAATGGCAGTAGATTTCAATACAGAGTCTGTGCTCAGCGAAGAGCTGGGGAAAACCCAAAGTTTTAGTGTGGCACTCGCTGCCCATATGGGTATTGGTACATTACCTATCCTATACTACGGTACCGACGAGCAAAAGAAAAAATACCTAGCAGGACTAGGCAATGGGTCCATAAAAGCTGCGTACTGCCTTACTGAACCAGATAGTGGTAGTGATGCACTTGCAGCCAAATCTAAAGCCGTATTAGACGGAGACGAGTGGGTGCTAAACGGAGCTAAAATGTGGATTACCAATGCAGGATTTGCAGATTTGTTTACGGTATTTGCTCAGGTAGATGGCGATAAATTTACCGGATTTTTGGTAGAAAAAGGGACACCTGGACTAAGTCTTGGCGACGAAGAAGTAAAGCTAGGTATCAAGGGAAGTAGTACCCGTCAGGTGTTTTTGGACAATGTGCGTATCCCAAAAGACAATCTACTAGGTGAGATAGGCAAAGGACACAAAATTGCCTTCAATGTGCTCAACATAGGCAGATACAAGCTGTGTGCTATGGTAATGGGAGGTAGTAAGAAAAGTATAGACGTAGCGATAAATTATGCCAATGAGCGTCACCAGTTTGGTGTGCCCATCAGTAGTTTTGGAGCTATACAGCATAAGATAGCTGAAATGGCTATCAAGACCTATGCTACTGATAGTGCTACATACAGAGTTTCAGGATTAATAACCGAAAAAATAGCAGAACTCGTAGCCGAAGGAAAATCGAAGGTAGAAGGAAAACTCATAGCTGCCGAAGAGTACAGCATAGAATGTGCTATTCTTAAAATACTGGGTTCAGAAACTTTGGATTATGTAGTAGATGAAGCCGTACAGATCTTTGGTGGAACAGGATATTCGGAAGAATTTCCAGTAGCGAGTATGTATCGCGATGCACGTATCAACAGAATTTTTGAGGGCACCAACGAGATTAACAGAATGCTTGCCGTAGGTCAATTGATGAAAAAAGCATTGAAAGGTGAACTAGATCTTATGGGTCCTGCTATGAAAATACAGGAAGAGTTGATGGAGATTCCAGACTTTGGTGACGAAGGAGATGGAAGTGCACTATACGAAGAAAAAAAGGCCGTACGACAAGCCAAAAAAGCGATACTCATGGCAGCAGGTGCAGCAGCACAGAAGTATATGATGGAGCTAGAGAAGCAACAAGAGATACTGATGAATCTTGCGGATATGGCCATAGATGTATTTACCGCCGAAAGTACCGTATTACGTACCGAAAAACTCATAGCTCAGCAAGGGGAAGAAGCAACAATAAACCAAATAGCCATGACCAAATGCTATGTGAATGATGCTATGGAACGTACGTACTTAGCCGGTAAGCACGCCTTAGCTGCATTTGCCAAGGATGATATGCTAGTGATGATGCATATGGGTGTGAAGCGATTCACCAAATACCCAATGACGGATACCATATCGCTTCGTAAGCAAGTAGCGGAAGCATTGATTAAGGAGAATAAATACTGTTTTTAACTTAGTAAGTGGCAGCTTGTCATTCTGAGTGAATTATAGTAAAATATAGTTGAACTATGATTTGTACCGAAGGATGAACGGCTTCATTTAAATTCACATGATAATAACAAAAAGGGCGAGTCGGGATACTCGCCTTTTTTTATAAGCGATTTTTTAAGTCGAGGCTAAAGCCATCGGTAGCTCAGCACTTTTGTTCGGAGCTAAAGCACTTTTTGGTCGGAGCTAAAGCACAGAAAAAGTGAATAGGGAATGTACAGAATCCATTTCTGTGGGCTTTAGCCCGCCGAAATGTTGTAGGAGTGTATCTTGGCTTTAGCCTAACTGTCCGTTAGCTTCTCCAATACTATCTTGCAGATGTGCCACGTTATTAGTTCATCATGAAATATCTCATCGTACCACTTCTTTGCTTTGCCAGCTGTGTACAAGCCCAAACCAACGTCTCGCTTAAATTATACAGTCAATTCACACACGCAGAATCCTCTCGCGTAAGTGGCACGGTGACTGATAGCACGGTTAGGTCCAATCTGAGCTTGTCCCCCGCTCTTAGTTGGTACTCTAATAACGCATACACTCAGGAAATAGCACTTACCCATTTCACCTTCAATCGGAATGATGAGGTAAGCACTGTAGAAACAAGTAATGGATCTTTACCCGTGGCAGGAGCTGTTACAAACACCATGGATTTTGGTCTGCGTTATGAGTTTATAGGGAACCTTCCCGTTTTGAAAAAGGAGAATAATTTTAGTTTGAGAATAGGTGGAGCGGTGTCTCCACGAGTATCTGTAGTGGCTGTAAATCCCGTCATTTCTAATTCGTTTCCTACGCGAGAATCGGTTTATGCTACCACCATTGCCTTAGTTCCAAGGGTAGCTTATAACCTAAATGACCAGTGGTTCTTAGATTTAAATACGGTGGTGAATGTTGTTGATTTTACTTCGGTGGTATCACGGATAGAAAATCTGGCATTAGGTGTTAGTGATCGAGTAACGAAGGAGAGACAGGTGAGTCTATTCCCAAAAATGTGGGAGTTGAGGTTTGGAATTGGTTTTAAAATTTAGTGTTTTGTCCAGCGAATCCAATGCGGTAGGGTTTAGTTTACCTAGATAGTTCGCACGCAAATGTTGAGTCTGAGACAAAAAAAATGCTCACACCAAGTGGCGTGAGCATTTACCTTAAATTTTAAATGATGATTACTTCATTTGCTTTTTCAACGCTGGGTTGTTTACTGCGTCAGCAAACGTTTTGCCCGCTTTGAATTTCACTGCAACTCTATCTTCTATCTTGATAGTTTTACCAGTGGATGGGTTTCTACCTTCTCTAGCCGGACGATAAGTCGCTGACCAAGTAGCAAATCCTGGGATTGATACTTTCTCACCTTTTTCTACTGCACCTTGTATAGAACCTATTGTTGCTTCTAAAGCTGCTTTTGCACTTTCTTTTGTCAAACCAGCTTGGTTGCTGATTGCGTTTATTAATTCTGTTTTGTTCATAACGTTCGCAAAGTAGGGTCAAAAGCCCGAATACAAAGGGTTTTGAAGCTACTTTTGCCCAAAAGTAATTAAGATGTTATCAACGAGGGTAATCGCTCATACCTCCCATAGGTGCTGCATTATGAGCGATTTACTATTTAGTTTCACTCTAAAAACGCGTATTTCTATTTTAAGCCCATTCTAAACAAGCGTTCAGGCTTTGTTCTCCGCCGAGTTTAGGTGCCTATTGTTTTACCTTTGACCAAATATTTTTTACGCATATGAATTTCCAACTTTCCGAAGAACACTTGATGATACAACAGGCTGCACGCGATTTTGCAGAGACAGAATTGCTACCTGGAGTAATAGACCGTGATAATGAACAACGGTTTCCTGCCGAGCAAATAAAGAAATTAGGAGAACTTGGTATGATGGGAATGATGGTAGACCCTAAGTACGGCGGAAGCGGAATGGATACCATTAGCTACGTGCTTGCTATGGAAGAAATAAGTAAGGTAGATGCTAGTGCGAGTGTCGTGATGAGCGTAAACAACTCTTTGGTGTGCTGGGGCTTAGAAAAATATGGTACTGAGGAGCAAAAAGAAAAGTTCCTAAGACCATTAGCAAGCGGAAAGATACACGGTGGTTTTTGCCTAAGTGAGCCAGAAGCGGGCAGTGATGCTACGAGTCAGAAAACTACTGCCGTAGATATGGGAGACCACTACCTACTAAATGGCACCAAAAACTGGATTACCAATGGACAAACGGGTGATACCTTCCTTGTAATGGCTCAAACCGATGTAGACAAAGAACATAGAGGGATAAACTGCCTCATTGTAACTTCGGATATGGAAGGTTTTGTGGTAGGTAAAAAAGAAGATAAACTGGGTATTAGAGGTTCTGACACTCACTCACTGATGTTTCAGGATGTGAAGGTGCCTAAGGCCAATAGGATAGGAGAAGATGGATTTGGTTTCAAGTTTGCGATGCGGGTGCTTAGTGGTGGTCGTATTGGGATAGCTGCTCAGGCATTGGGAATAGCTAGTGGGGCTTATGAGCGATCGTTACAATATGCCAAGGAGCGTAAAGCATTTGGTACGGAGATAATGAACCACCAGATCATCCAATTCAAATTGGCAGATATGGCAACGCGTATAGAGGCCTCTAGACTGTTCTGTTTGAAAGCAGCGGCACTAAAAGATGCAGGTGAAGATTTTCTTCAAGCGGCGTGTATGGCCAAATTATATGCATCTGAGACTGCCATGTGGGTTGCTACCGAAGCAGTGCAGATACACGGTGGGTATGGATTTGTAAAAGAGTACCATGTAGAGCGTATGATGCGAGATGCTAAAATCACACAGATATACGAGGGAACAAGTGAGGTACAGCGTATTGTGATTTCACGTAATATTTTAAAAGGATAATTGGCTAATAGCTAAATGAACCCCCATTAAGCATTAGAATTAGATTCTAAGTCAATCAAAAGACGCACTTCAATTGAGGTGCGTCTTTTTTGTATACCCATACTCGCATGAATGGTTTGTCTTTTATGAATGCATCAGCGTGACGACATCTTCTGCCACTGTAGCACTTAGAGCTACACCCATACCACCTAGTCTAGCCGCAAGGTAAACGTTAGGCTCTACACGTTTTACAAGAGGTGCTTTGGCGTGGTCCTTACCCATTCCCATTATACCACTCCATTGGTGGTCTATTCCGATAGCTGTCTGGACGTCTTTGCCAAATATTTCTTCCATCATAAAGCGTTTGAGCTCTGAAATGATTGTGTCGTTGGAGTTTATTTCATAAGAAGTTTCACCTTTTATATCCATATTTCTAGCTCCGCCTAGCAAAATTCGATTGTCGATATCTCGCCAGTAGTAGTACCCTTGGTTGTACATATACAGTCCCTCGCAAGGCAATTGTTCTAGCGGTTCTGATACGATTACTTGTCCTCTGCATGGGGCGATGTCCTCATCTAATAATTGCGAAGCAAAAGCATTGGTACAGATAATTAAATTATTGGTTTTGATTGTTAATCCGTCTGCAGTTTGAACTGCTACTTTGTCGGCCTTTTCCCACGCTTTTACTTCTATTCCACCATAGAGTTTTATCCCTAATTGTTGTCCGAAAGAGTAAATGCTTTTATAAAGTTTGCCAGTGTTTAGCTGCCCTTCGTAGCTATTGCGAATCGCACCAATAGCATTTGGCAACGGATTGTTGCTTGTATAGGTAAAGGTTCTCTCTAGGCCCAATTCGCTGTGCAGAATGGTATTGATAGCTTGTATGCTATCGATGGCTGCAGAGAGGTCGTCCCGATTTTGTTTGGTAAAAATTTCACAAGACCCTTTTGCCACGTAGTCTATGGCTTGGTCTCCAAATTTGTTTCTAAGCTTATGAAGCCCATGGTAGCGTTTTTGGATGGTTTGATACACATTTTCGGGGGTGTCCGTTTTAAGGTCGTCTAGTATTTCACTTACATTGGCAAAACACCCAAAACCTGCATTGCGTGTGCTCGCTCCCAGTCCCCAAGCATGTCGGTCTATCACTACCACGTGTGCTTTTGGTTCTTTTTCTTTGAGTGCTACTGCGGTCTGCAGACCTACTAATCCCATTCCTACGATGAGGTAGTCTATCTCAGCTAGTAAATGTTCGGTTTCCCAATAGGAATAGTTCATTGTATTTTAGTCTAACCTCTGATAATGTAGAACCTTCTATCTAAGATATTTATCTAAAAGTCGACTTACCGTCTGACCGGCAGAAGCTGCTCCTATCTTTTCTTGCACAGAAACATCTACCATCTCTTTTATCTTAGCTTCTACAGCCAGTAGCGGCTTTTCATCTGGTGGCTCAGGGAATAGGTTTTGTTCTTTGAACAGTCTCCTAGTCACCGTTGCAACTTCGTGAGCTCCGCGGTAATCGCCTTGTTGCTCTAGCAGATAGGCCAACGCGATGAGCCCATAGGCATCTTCAGCCTCTGGATCAGCTTCTACTCGCAAGGCGTAGTACTTCTTTATCAAGGCGTTAGCAGATTCATAATCACCTTTGGCGATAGCAACGAATGATTTGTTGAAGTGGTCTATGGTGTACATGCCCATGGCACCTATTTTGTAACTGATCTCCATACTCTCATTATAATAAGACTCAGCTCGGTCCATATTGCCAATAAGTCTCCACATTTCAGCATTCATATGTGCACGGTACATGATCCATCGTTTATCTTCAGAAGTCGCTGCCAGTTGGCTTAAGTCTGCACTTAGGTCTGCAAGGCGAGTCGTATCCAAACTCCGTTGTGCATTGCGACATAGCGAGGTTAGAGCTCTACCTACTAGCGTATCGTTATTCGTTTCTCGGCCTATGGCCAATACTTTATTTGCCAATGCTATAGACGCTGCATCGTCTCCTTCTTTAAAAAGTTGATACGCTTGCTTGAGCATTTCTTTGGGAGAGACTTCACTGGTTGCTTCAGGAGTACTCTTATCATCTTTATGCTCTTGGTTTATTGAGCAGCTGGTGAGTACCATTATCCCTGCGGCAACCATACTCAAAACTTTATTTATCATCATTGTTGGCTACAAAGTATAGCAAGAAACCCGGAAAAAGAAATAACAAACTGTTTCTATTGTTTTTCCTCGGTCAATGGCTCCGCTTAGTTTTCTGCTTCAGGACTGTCTGTTTTATTCATAATGGGCTGACCTTTTTTATTTTGCCAATTTTAGAGGTCTCGGAGCGTAGCAATTTATAAAAGAGGGCATTTGTGATGAGATATTCTATGCTTCTGGTTTAAGTCTAAATACGTAGAACTGAAATTAAAAAAATAATAAACCCTATTTCCACTATTAAGGCATTAAGTGAATTTAGAGTAATTGCCTTGCGTTAGCCTTACTTCTTCTTAACATCTTAATGGTTTATATTTTTACTCGTGGTAGCTTCACTTAGTGTGTAAATTTTCTGTTTAAACCTTTTCTCAACAATTCACCAATCCATATACGCCACTTACTTGTAGCGTTTACATTTGCTAATCATTTTACCCAACGAGCATGAATCAAAGAATTTTCGTAGAAAAGAAATCTGAGTTTGATGTAGCTTCGCAAAAAGTACTTGCTGAGCTTCAGGAGTTTACGCCACTCACCAGTCTAAAGCAGTATGTGGTGTACGACGTATTTGATGCCGAAGATTCGTCTTGGGACAAATTGCTCAATGTACTTCTTGACTCGGTTGCTGATATTTCGCATGCCCAAAATCCTGCGGATGCTGCACTTTCGAGCTTTGCTACAGAGTATTTGCCAGGGCAATATGACCAGCGTGCTGATTCCGCTGAGCAGGCCATTCAATTGGTAACAGGAAACAAACCAATGATTCGTACAGGTAAGCTTTTTGTGTTTGACAAGGTAAATGACGGCATTCTTGCGGACATTAAAAACTACTTGATCAACTCGGTAGATTCGCAAGAAAAAGATTTAGATGTACTGGTAAAACCAAGCATTCCTCAACCCGAAGATGTGCCAACTGTAGATGGTTTTATAGATTTGGATGAGGCAGGATTAGCTGCCTTGCATAAGGAGTGGAGTTTCTCATTTGACCTAGCAGACCTTAAATTCACGCAAGACTACTTTAAAACAGAAAAAAGAAATCCTACAGAAACAGAACTCAAGGTGCTAGACACCTACTGGAGTGATCACTGTAGGCATACTACCTTCTTCACAAAGCTAAAAGACATCACTTTTGAGGGTGATTTAGCCAACAAAATAGAAGAGATATTCAATCGGTACTTAGCACTGCGGAAAGAACTGGGCAGAGAACATAAACCTATTTCGCTGATGGACATTGGCACCATAGCAGCCAAATATTTGCGTGCCAACGGAAAGTTAGACGACCTCGTAATCACAGATGAGATCAATGCGTGTACCATAGAAATAGAGGTAGACGTAGAGGGTGAGAAACAAGAATGGTACTTGCTATTCAAAAATGAAACCCATAATCACCCTACCGAAATAGAGCCGTTTGGTGGGGCATCTACATGTGTAGGTGGTGCTATCAGAGATCCATTGAGTGGTAGAGCATTCGTATACCAAGCTATGCGTGTAACCGGTTCTGCCGATCCGCGTGAAGCCATAGCAGACACACTAGAAGGGAAACTTCCACAGAAAAAAATAACCAAAACCGCTGCCAAAGGATACTCATCTTACGGTAACCAGATAGGGCTTGCAACTTCGCACATAGCCGAAGTGTATGACCAAGGATACAAAGCGAAGAGAATGGAAGTAGGCTACGTAGCGGGAGCGGTGCCTAAGGATTGGGTACGCAGAGAAGCTCCAGCCACAGGTGACCGTGTGATAATGGTAGGTGGCAAAACCGGCCGCGATGGTGTAGGTGGAGCATCTGGAAGTAGTAAGGTGCAGGACGAAACGTCTATCAATACCCTAAGTGCCGAAGTGCAAAAAGGAGATGCCGTAGAAGAACGCAAAATACAACGCCTTTTCCGCAAGCCAGAAGTGACCAGACTGATAAAAAAGTGTAACGACTTTGGTGCAGGTGGAGTGTCTGTAGCCATAGGTGAAATAGCTGATAGCCTGAATATTAACCTAGATAAACTGCCTACGAAGTACGCAGGACTAAACGGTACGGAGTTGGCTATTTCTGAGTCGCAAGAGCGAATGGCTGTAGTGGTAGAAGCTAAAGATGTAGAAGCATTCATTGCCCACGCTTCGCAAGAAAATCTACTTGCCGTAGAAGTAGCAGAAGTGACGGATAGTGGTAGAATGCAGATTTTCTGGAGAGGAGAAATGATAGTGGACTTAGACCGTGTATTCTTAGATACGGCAGGAACACAAAAAAGTATGACGGCCAAGGTAGTGAGCGAGTCTCACGCTAAGACCCAAGCATTGACGCCACTAACTGCCGAGCAATTCACAAAAGAACTTTCGGGGCTGAATGTCACTTCACAAAAAGGATTGATTGAAAACTTTGACTCGCACGTAGGCCGCACTACGGTATTGATGCCACTAGGAGGAAAGTATCTCAAAACTCCTGCTTTAGCGAGTGTAAATACTATACCTGTACTGAATAAAAGTACAACAACATGTGCCATATCTAGTTGGGGATTCTCTACTACAATAGCCAATGAAAATCCATTCCTAATGGGTGCATACTCCGTAGTAGAATCATTAGCCAATCTAGTAGCGAGTGGTGGAAACCACAAAAACGCCAGACTTAGTTTCCAAGAATATTTTGAAAGACTAGGAGCAGATGCAGAGAAGTGGGGCAAGCCACTACAGGCATTGCTTGGAGCATTAGAAGCTCAATTGGAATTTGAAACGGCTGCCATAGGTGGTAAAGATTCTATGAGTGGCACATTTGAGAATATAAGCGTACCACCTACGCTTATCTCATTTGCCTGTGCTGTGGGAGATAGTAGTCATATTATTTCACCAGAAATAAAAGCGGTAGGAAACTACCTCTATCTTGCTAATCACCAGCCAACTGCAAGTGGCACACCCGACTACGACCAACTTAATAAGGTGTATGCAGATGTTCATCAACACATCAAAGATGGAAATATCGTGTCGGCTCAAACTATCAAAGAAGGTGGACTAGCAGCAGCGGTATTCAAAATGATGGTAGGCAACGGAATCGGGGCAAATATCAATTACGGTCTAGACTGTTTCGCTTCGCAAATCGGTAGTCTGATTTTGGAATCTACAACGGAGTTGGAAGGGTATGAATTGCTAGGTAAGACAGAAGGTGATTCGCTTACTATCAATGGCGAGCAGTTTGATACGGCAGAATTACTTGCTGCTTGGGAAGGAACGTTGGAGTCGATATTCCCGTCGAAAAGCAAGAAGTCAGGTAGCTCGCAGTTAGAAGATAGACCACGGTTAGAACCGTGGTCTAAGGACAGCAAAATAGAACCGTGGTCTAAGAATAGCGTAAATAAACCTCGCGTTTTTATACCGATATTCCCAGGGACCAACTGTGAGTATGAGACGGAGCACGTGTTCGTAGATGCAGGAGCAGATGTGCATACCGCACTATTCAGGAACTACAGTGAAGAAGCAATAGCCGAATCGATTTCTGCTTTTGTAACAGAACTTAACGCAGCCAATATCTTAATGATACCCGGTGGATTCTCGGCAGGAGACGAGCCAGACGGATCTGCCAAGTACATCGTATCGGTACTCAAAAACCCGCTGGTAAAAGAAGCCGTTCACGGACTCATTGCTAGAAGTGGATTGGTATTGGGTATCTGTAATGGTTTCCAAGCCTTGGTAAAGTCAGGATTGCTTCCGTATGGAGAAATCAGAGACTTAGACGAGACTTCTGCTACGATGACCTTCAATAGCATCGGTAGACACATTAGCCAAACGGCACACGTGGAAGTGATATCAGACAAGAGCCCTTGGTTACGCGGCATGAAAGGCAAGAAATACATCGTACCCTTCTCTCACGGAGAGGGTAGATTCTACGCCAAAGACGCGATGCTAAAAGAACTGGCAGCTAATGGACAGATAGCCACACAATACATCGACTTTGAAGGAAACGTAGCACTGGATATGCCATACAACCCAAACGGGTCTGTACACGGCATAGAAGGCATTACAGACGCTACAGGACAAATCTACGGACGAATGGGACACCCAGAGCGTTTCCGTGAAGGCCTAATGAAGAATATCCCTGAAATGGAGTTTATGGATATTTTTCGGAACGGTGTGGAGTGGTTTAAGGAAATTTAACCTTTATGAAAATTAATTTCAGCATTATATGTACCTTTTTAATTGTCACAGTTGAAATAATGTCTTGTTCTCGGCAAAATTTTTACAACGGGACTTATGAGTGGCTCTCTCCAATGAGTAACGGTGAACTAGTGATAAATGATAGTAAAGTTTTATTTAATTATCCAGATAATCCAGAGGCTCAGTTAGAAGATTCTTGCATCCAGTACAAGGACAGTGTTGTTTTTTTTGTCAGCTAAACAGACTTTTATTCTGCGTAATGATACTTTGATTTGCATAAGACCGCCATTGACTTCAATAGGTCCTGCTGCTGTTAGAAGTTTAGAGAATTGATCCGCTCTTCGTCTTTTGTAATTCAGAAGTACGATCCGCAGAATTTATAATTCTGATAGTCAACTACTAAAAAGCCTTGCATTAGGGTTCGTAAGGACACGAACCATTTCTGCTATCAAGAAAAGTTTCAATCGGAGACGTACGTGTTCGTGTCCTCACGAACATTCTTGAATCATGTACAAAGATAGTCGAGAGTTCAGCTCGTAGGTAAATGAACCGTTTCTGCTACCAAGGAAGTTTCTATCAGAGACGTACGTGTTCGTGTTCTCACGAACATCGTCAGGTCCGTTTCAAAAATGATCTTCGTATCTCTCCACCAAATCATATTCATCAGAACCATCGAGATAAAATCTTGCAGAAGAGTATGGGTATTCTTCTGGAGTAGAACTCAGCTTCCAATGTTCTTGAAGTGGATTATTATGAACGTAATCTAGCTTTTGGAGTAGCATCTCTGTGGTATAGAGATGCATAGCTTTTGAGTCTCTTTGCCAAAATTCATAGCGTTTATTGGGAAAGTCAACAGCATATTCTTCCAGCAATGCAGGATTAATATCTCTCAAATACTTTTGAAATTAGTGTCCCGTAAATTTAGTAAATGAGGAAGATGGAAGCTCTTTACTATTATAATCATTTAGTTTCCAGATGAGGTGTATATGATTAGGCATAATGACATAAGCTAATATATGTATGAGTTTTCGTTCTTTGAGATAGAGAAGACTATCTATGATGATTTGTTTACAAGTTTCATCGGACAATAAAGGCTTCCAGTCGTTAATAGTTGCAGTCCAAAAAAAGACTTCACAAACATCCATATATGATTTACGAGTATGTGGAGTCATTGATTTAAATATACAATTGTTGGAAGTTCGTGAGGACACGAACTGATTCTGTTATCGACGAAGTTTCAATCAGAGATTTATGTGTTCGTGTCCCCACGAACTCACTTTATCTCTTTCTCCATCACAAAATGGGCCATACCTACTTCTTGGAAAACATCTGAGGTAATCTGGTAGCCTAACTTCTCATAGAAACCTACGGCATATTGACGAGCGTGAAGTGTGATTCCAATTAGCCCCTTATTTACTGCGTATTCTTCTAGAGCATTTACTAAGGCTATTCCAAAGCCTTTTCCACGCACTTCTTTGGCCGTGGCCATCTGGCGAAGCTTACCAATACCTGGTTTGTAGTCTAGCACCAATACTACAATACCAACTATCTTACCCTCTTTCAACGCAACAAAATGTACGTCTGATTCTCTATCGTTAAATGCAGGATCATTAGCAGAAAGGCCCAACGGTTTACGCAGTACATCAGCTCGTAGCTCTCGGGCAGCTTTATGATAATCAGAGTTGAATGGTGCTATTTGTACAGTCATACAATGAACAGGCTACCTCCTAAAAAAGCCCCTTCTTACTCTGTGCATCTACTACAGCAAGGTTTATCATATTTACAATTTCACGCACAGAACTACCCAACTGGAGTACGTGTACCGATTTTCTAAATCCTAATAGTACAGGCCCGATAGCCTCTGTTATTCCTAGGCTTTGTACCATTTTGTAAGCAATATTACCGGAGCTTAGAGCTGGGAATATGAACACATTAGCATTTTGGTCACCAAGCTTGCTGAAAGGGAATAACTCCTGACGCAATTCAGCATCCAATGCCGTGTTAGCTTGCATTTCACCATCTACGAGAATCTCTGGATTTTCGGTATGTAGGCGTTTTATAGCTTGCTGTATATTCGTTACGGTTGGTCCTTTGGCTGAGCCGAAGTTACTGTAACTTACCATTGCAATACGTGGCTTTATTTGTAGCTTGCTTACCATCTTTTGAGTCATCTTTACGATGTCTACTAAGTCATCAGAGCTAGGATTGATATTTACCGTAGTATCTGCAAAAAACAGTGGTCCTTGCTTACTCATAATGATATACATACCCGCTACCTTGCTGATACCTTCTTCCTTACCTATGATTTCTAAAGCCGGACGTATGGTGTCGGGATAGCTACTGCTTTGCCCTGATATAAAAGCATCTGCCTCACCTAGTTCCACCATCATAGTACCAAAGAATGTACGCTGACGCATTTTTTTCTTAGCTTGAAGTAGGGTGAGTCCTCGTCGTTGTCTTTTTTCAAAGTACACCTTTCCGTATTTCTCGGCAAGCTCAGGTGATCGGCTCGGGTCGATGATTTGGCAATCGTTCAAGTTCAAACCTAAGTCGTCTATAGACGCTCTTATGGTATCCTCAAATCCGAGTAATATTGGAATACAGCTCCCTTCCTCCCTTGCAAGATGAGCTGCTTTTAGGATCTTTGGATTATCGGCTTCGCCAAATACAACACGTTGAGGATTCTGCTTTGCACGTAACGATATGCCTCGTAAGAACCTGTTATCCAGACCCATACGCTTGCGTAATTCTATTTTGTATCTGTCCCAGTCGGTGATATCAAGCTGAGCTACACCGCTTTCCATAGCAGCTTGGGCTACTGCTGGCGATACGCGTGTAATTAGTCGTGGATCTAGTGGTTTTGGGATAATGTAATTTTTACCAAAACTCATATCAGGCTTGTTATACGCGATGAGTACTACATCGGGTACAGGTTCCTTGGCCAATGCTGCAAGTGCTTTTACTGCAGCAAGTTTCATGGCTTCGTTTATGGCTGTTGCTCGTACATCTAGTGCTCCGCGAAATATAAATGGGAATCCAAGCACATTATTCACCTGATTAGGATAATCAGAACGCCCCGTGGCCATAATCACGTCTTGGCGTGCTGCTAGAGCATCGTCGTATCTAATTTCAGGATTTGGATTGGCTAGAGCAAATACAATAGGGTTTGCAGCCATAGATTTTACCATATCTTGACTCACAATATTACCCACAGACAACCCCAAAAACACATCAGCATCAACCATTGCGTCTGCTAGACTATCATACTTCTTAGGCGTTTTAAACTTGGCTTTCCACTCATCTAAGTCTGTGCGGTCATCACTTACCTGACCATCTCTGTCAAACATGTAGATGTTCTCTTTCTTTATACCTACGCTTACCCAAAGCTTAACGCATGATATGCCTGCTGCTCCTGCACCACTAACTACTACACGTACTTCGTCTATCTTTTTACCAGCTATTTCCAGTGCGTTGAGTAACCCTGCCGTGCTTATAATAGCTGTGCCGTGTTGGTCGTCATGCATGAGCGGGATATTGGTTTCCTTTTTTAATGTCTCTTCTATTAAGAAACTCTCGGGAGCTTTTATGTCTTCAAGGTTAATTCCTCCAAAGGTGGGTTCTAAAGCCTTCACTACGTCTATGAATTTCTGAGGGTCTGATGCGTCTACCTCAATATCAAAAACGTCGATGTCGGCAAATATTTTGAAAAGAACACCTTTACCTTCCATAACCGGTTTAGATGCCAGCGGACCTAGATTTCCTAGTCCAAGCACCGCACTTCCATTGCTTATCACAGCTACAAGATTTCCTTTGGCAGTGTATTTATAAGCGTCTTGAGGGTTTTTGTATATCTCCTCACACGGTTCAGCCACACCCGGCGAGTATGCCAAACTAAGGTCGCGTTTGGTTTGAGTAGGTTTGGTAGGAACTACCTCTATTTTACCGGGTCTACCTTTTGAGTGGTAATCCAGTGCGTTGTCAAATTGACTATCCATTATTGTTTTTAAGTTATGCTACTGCTAGAAGTAAGAAGGCAAATATATTTTATGTTAGGTAATGAGATATTTTTAGTCGGTAAACATTTACTCTATCGCCAAGGCTTGCCACATTTTCATACTGCTAAAAAGCATGCTATAGGATTTGCCTTCATAGTTGAGTTGCAGCATGTTTTTCTGATTGGGAAATGCTTTGAGTAATAACGTATTCTTCATCTCCATACTTTTTAGTTTACGGCGGTATTTTATTGGTTTGAAATGCACTACCGTTTCTGCAAAGGTAGATTCTATAAAGTCGATGGTTAAGGCTTGTTTCTTGCCATTCAAGTCGAGTGTTACATTTTCATTCAGGTAAAGCACGAGACCTTTTGGCACCTCCGTAATCTCATCCAGTGTAAATTCTGGGTTGTTAGTCCGAGCTTGAATAGCACCTTCTAAGTGTTCAGTATCAGTACGCCAAGTAACATCAAATGCTTTGGCACCTTCATCATAGGTCATGTTCATCCACGATGTATGAAAGTCGTGTAGGGGGGCTATGATAGAGACAAAAGTTAATAGGAAATTTATCATAGGCTTTGATGAGCAATATCTTCACGTGTAAGTCCTTCAGAATTTAGATGGCACAGTCCGCAATATTCTGCTTCATTTTCGTGGTTACCACAGTGGTTACACCCTCTTGGGTTTCGTGCTGCTGACCCAGTCACTAAAATTAGCGATACAAGTGGTGAGAGTATGAGGCCAATTAAGAACGCTCTCCAAAATCCACCTTTGCGGTCCAAGCCTGCTATCCCAACAAGCCCCGCACAGAGTATCCACAGTAATATTGCCCACATTAGTTTTTGTTGAAAATTGGTTTTAAGATTAACAAATCTAACGAATTTGGCTGTAGGCAGCAATAAATTCGCACAGCCTAGTTTTAAAAGCTTAACCTGCACAGTGCACAGCAGTAAGTTTGTACGTGTCATCCAACTTTTCGAATGTAAATATAATGGAGTACTCAGCTATATCTTCCTCGGCTATGTAGCCTATACAACCAACGGACCACGAGTATTAAGAGCAATCCCCAGATACCCAAAGGTTTGTAGCAAACTGTCTCCCATCATAAGTCACAACTTCATTTTTAGCAAAAACTTGATATTGGCGTAAGACCGCTAGCTCTATACTGTCCAAAAATTCGCAGTTATTGAGCATTAGTTCTTTAGTGATTAATCCCGTACTTGCGTTTTTAGATAATCTATAATATCCGCACTCTCCTTTTATAGGCATTTGCGATATCCGTGTCATATCTGTGGCGGAGAAAGTCAGCAATGACTTTTTAAAATTAAGAAATGTACTTCTTATTAAGGCACTATCAGATTCGGGTTGAGGCTTTGATTGAAATTCCTCTTTCATGGCTTCCTCCTTGGAAAGATTTACATTAGTATCATTGCGTGGTGTATAACAAGCCACAAATAGAAACAGCATTGCAACTACCAAAAATCTTTGCTTTATTAGCATTGCTATGAATATGCCTATCGTGAAGTTTTTATTTGCTCATTTCATTCCTTCAATTTCCTTTTCTTTGCATCACTTTTATGAGAAAAATAGGATACATACTCAGCATCACCTTTTGTCTTATTGGTTTTAGCTCTTTAGCTCAAAATCCAAACACCAATCAAAACAAGTTTCGCCAGTTAGACCCAGACTTGCCTACGCCCAATGTGTACCGCACCGCAAGCGGAGCACCTGGTCACGAGTATTGGCAAAATACGGCCGATTACAAAATGGATCTTCGCCTAGACGACGAAAACCAACGTGTATATGGCCAAGAAATGATTACCTATACCAATGTGTCTCCCGATGATTTGGAGTACTTATGGATACAGCTGGACCAAAATGTGCGTCACCCTGAGTCCGAAACTTTCAAAATACAACAAGGGAAGCTGGATGACGGTGTGAGTCTGTATGAGTACTTTAATATGTTTCACACGTTCCCTGGCGGTTTTAACATAGGCCACGTAAAGGATAATAAAGGAGCAGATTATGCCGTAAAGGTGAATCATACTATGATGCGTGTAGACTTAGTAACGCCGCTCAAGGCTGG
>JABIUV010000007.1 GCA_018700895.1 Bacteroidota bacterium | reverse complement strand
TTAATAGAAAGGGTTTTGTTCGAGAATGTTTCACTAGAAACATTTTTTACTTTTTGGTGAAACATAGGTGAAACATTTTTCAGTAAAAGTAGTATCAGAACGAAACAAATAGCAAACTCAAAACCCCTAATTTATTGACATCGACCCCTTTAGAAAGGGGTCGAAATAAATAGAAATAATTTTTGTGGAGCTGCCGAGAGTCGAACTCGGGTCCGAATCGGAATAGAGTTGCGTTTTCTACACGTTTATTGTTTCTTGATTTTCGAGATACATCAGGTGAAACAAGTACCCAATTCATCCTTATCCTACGCAATAAATTTTAGCTTGGTAGAAATGGGCCAAAATTATCTCAGATTATCGACCGCTTGTGATCCCTCGTATCCGAGACGCGACTTGGGCAAGCGGATGGCATTTGCTATAGTCTCTAAGACTAGGCAGCCATTGCGAAGTTGTTTTCGCCGGTTGTGTTTTGAAAGTCGAGATTTAAGAGCCGCACCTTCAACGCTCTACGTGCTTACACATCTATTGGCCAACCCGTCAAAAGCCAGAACAGCCCCATATTGATGTAAATTAAACTGACGTACCCCGCCACTTTAATCAGCGGCAAAGGTACAGCCTATTCTGTCAATTATGTCAGTTTTGACCCATTTAAAGCCGTCTAAAACGTATCTTCGCCCATTTATGAAATATGTATACTTCGTAATTTTAGTAGCACTTGGCATATCTGCTTGTAGCAACAAAGTGTTTTTACCCAGCGAACTACCAAAACAATTTATCGAAATAGGTTCGTACGGTGGAATAGCCGCTACCCAAAGGAGTTATTACTTTTTTCCTAACGGCCAACGCTACGCGAGCAATGGTTTGCTCGGGGTAGATACTGCAGATACCAAAGAACTCCCTCAGCTAGAACCTAAAGCATTTAAGACAATGCTGAAATCACTCAAGGCAATGGATTTTAATCAACTAGATGTGAATCAAGTGGGTAATCGCACCTATTTCAGAAAACTCAAAACCAAGAAACAAGAAAAAATCGTGCAATGGGATAATATGCGTACAGCACCACAAGCGGAGCAGGGAACAATTACTAGAAAACTGAATAGGCAATAAGATGAAAATAGGACTCATAAGAGAATGGAAAAAACCTGCAGATAAGCGTGTAGCACTTACACCTCAGCAGTGTGCTGCCTTGGTAAAAACATATCCCAATGTAGAACTTGTGGTAGAAGAATCTCCCGACCGCACATTTACCGCTCAAGAGTATACCGACGCAGGTATAGCTGTGGTAAATGATGTAACAGATTGTGATGTCCTCGTGGGTATAAAAGAAGTACCTACAGATAAGCTTATTGCAAATAAAACTTACTTCTTTTTTTCGCATACCATAAAGGCTCAAGCATATAATCGGGGTCTGTTGCAAGCTGTTTTAGAAAAGAACATATCACTCATAGACTATGAGCCCATCACGTGGGAAAATGGAGCGAGAATCCTAGGATTTGGCAAGTGGGCGGGTATAGTAGGTGCTTACAATGCATTTCTCACTTGGGGTAAAAAAACAAAGAAGTTTGATTTGCCTGCCGCCTTTGAGACCAATGATTTTGAAAAATCCATGGCTCAATTGGCAGAATTGGATTTAGGGAGAGCGAGGGTAGTATTCACAGGAAACGGACGTGTTTGTCAAGGTATACGCGAGGTGCTAGAGGGAATGAAACTCAAAGAGTGCTCGCCACAGGAGTTTGTATCTCAACCACCACGCGGAGCATATTTCACCCAACTTACAAGCTGGGACCTTTACCATCGTAAAGACGGCGGAGCTTGGGACCCTGAGCATTTTTATACCCACCATGGAGAATATTGCTGTGAGTTTGATAATTTCTTGCCATATACCGACATCTTGATAAACGGCATATACTGGGAGGATGATATGCCACCACTTTTTCATAAGGAAAATACCAAAGCTACTAATTTTGAAATACAGGTAATTGCGGATATCACCTGCGATGTGGAGGGGAGTGTGCCGATAACTATGGAGGCTACGGATATATACAACCCCACTTTTGGCTGGAGTAAATCGCAACAAAAACAAGTAGAGCCATACGGTGAAGATACTATAGACGTAATGGCTGTCACCAATCTGCCTACGGAAATGCCACGCAATGCGAGCGAAGAGTTTGGCAGTTTGTTTTTGGAACACATCTTACCACTACTGGTAAATGGTGATAAAGATGATATTCTGAAACGAGCTCAAATAACGGGAGACGGGAAGCTTACTCCAGCATACGCCTACTTGCAGGATTTTGTAAAAAAGTAACAGAATGTGATGGTCGATTTATCAAATTGACATTAATAAGATGATTTGAGGGTGCATCTCCAGTATTTTCGTCGCCATAATTTATGTACAACAATCCTCCACTCGTCTTTGAAATATGCAAATAAGAAATATATGTCTACTGCTTTTCACTCTACTTGTTTGCAGTACGAGTGCTTTTACACAGCAAACCTTCACCTTATCCGGTTACGTCAAAGAAGCAGGAAGTAAGGAATTACTTCTTGGTGTTACCGTTTATAAGGATGATAAATCAGCCGGAACTGTGTCCAATAACTTTGGCTACTATGCCTTACAGTTGCCTGCGGGCAAGCATATTATCGTCTATAATTTTGTAGGGTACGTATCAGTAGCTAAGGAAATAGATATAAGTGAAGACCAAGTACTGGATGTAAACCTCGTAGGTATAGACAGCGAGATTGGGGAGGTATTGGTAAAGGGGTCTAAAACACAAAAAAAGGTGAGTGAAGAGGTACGCATGAGTACCATAGATGTCCCTATCAAAACGATTAAAGATATTCCTGCTCTTATGGGCGAAAAGGACGTGCTCAAGGTACTGCAACTAATGCCAGGTGTACAGAGTGGAAGCGAAGGCCAAAGTGGCTTGTACGTACGCGGTGGTGGTCCCGATCAAAATCTGATTATATTAGATGGTGCTACAGTGTATAATGCTCAACACCTATTTGGTTTTTTCTCCTTATTCAATGGTGATGCTCTACGCAGTGTTGAGCTGATAAAAGGCGGATTCCCTGCTCGATACGGTGGCCGTCTATCTTCTGTAATAGATATGAATATGAAAGATGGCAACAAGGAAAAATACACAGGAGAACTTGGCATAGGTGTTATCTCGAGTAAGGGATTAATAGAAGGACCTATTGCAAAAGGAAAGGGCTCATTTATAGTGAGTGGAAGAAGAACGTATATTGATGCTCTTACCCAGCCTATTATTCGGTCCTTTAATGATGGAAATACTGCAGGTTATTATTTTTATGATTTAAACGCCAAAGCAAATTATGAAATCAATAGTAAAAACCGAGTATACCTCAGTGGCTACTTTGGGAGAGATAAATTTTACCTAAGGGAGAGGTACGAAGGGAGCATAGAAGATGAAATTGAAACATACAGCAATGATGTCGATTTTGGGTGGGGAAATGCAACAGGTACTGCACGTTGGAATCATCTGTTTGGCCCTAAATTATTTTCTAATACTTCGCTCATCTACAGTTTCTACGAATTAGGCATATCTTCTGAAGAACAATCTAGTAATTCTTCTAATTTCACATTAGGTTATGGTTCAGGAATTACAGATTATACGCTGAAACAAGATTTTGATTGGTATGCCAATAATGATCACAAAGTAAAATTTGGGCTGCAAGCCACACATCATACATTCACTCCAGATGCATTGGTAGTGAAAGATCCTGATTTCGGATTGAATATTGATAGAAAAACAGAATATACCTCGGTAGAAACGGGCCTATATGTTGAAGATGAATGGAAAATTAGTAACAGACTCAAAAGTTTATATGGCCTTAGGTTAAGCACTTTTACGACTAATAACACTACCTATATAAACCCAGAACCAAGAATTTCACTCGCTTATAATGTTAAATCAGACCTAGCGGTAAAAGCATCATATGCTACGATGAACCAATACGTACACCTGCTTAGCACAAGTGGCGTAGGATTACCAACAGACCTGTGGGTGCCAGCTACCGATTTGGTGAAACCTCAAAACTCGCAACAACTGGCTGCAGGAATTGCCAAAGACTTTAATAAACAGAACCTCAGTCTTACAGTAGAAGGATATTATAAGACCATGAATAATATCATTGGGTACAAGGAAGGTGCATCTTTCCTTGCCATACAAGAAAGTGATGAGGGACTAGAGTCCATATCGTGGGAAGACAACGTAACCAGTGGTACGGGTGTAAGCTATGGAGCAGAGGTGCTGCTGCAACGCAAACAAGGCAAACTAACCGGTTGGGCTGGATATACCTTATCGTGGACTACCCAACAGTTTGATGAGTTGAATAATGGCGAAAAATTCTTTGCTCGTTATGATAGACGACACGATATATCACTTGTTGGTATATATGAGTTTAGCGACAATATTACGCTTTCTGCCACGTGGGTATACGGCACAGGTAACGCTATCACATTACCTATAAGCACCTACCAAATCAGTGAAATGTCGAGTGTGAATTCCCCAGGTAGAAATAATTTTTACTGGGCTAATGGAACAGAGTATACGGCGAGAAATGATTTTAGAATGAGGGCCTATCACCGTGCAGATATTGGCGTGCAGGTCACCAAAGAAAAAAAGAAGGGAATACGAACATGGGAGTTTAGTGCCTATAATTTTTATAACAGACGCAATCCGTTTTACTATTTCATAGGGTTAGAAGATCAATTTGAACCCGACAGTAAGCAAGTACTAAAACAGATAAGCCTTTTTCCGGTGCTACCGTCTGTAAGTTGGAACTTTAAATTTAATTAAGATGAAGAAATCAATCATACTGATATGCGTATTTGCTTTGGTGGGGTGCCAAACAGTACTGGAAGATGTAGCAGTACCCACGGCAGAGGTAAAAGCCGTTGTCTTTTATTCGGTAAATAATTTTGGTGCGGGATATAGTCAACTTACTTTATCCAGAAGTAAACCTGTACTTAACAGTAGCACAACTGGGGAGTTTGAAAAAATAGCTGATGCCACTATCTCATTAACGGGGAATGGTAGTGAAACTGATTTTGTTTATCTCAATCCCGGTTACTTTTTAACTAATCCTAATTATAAATTTGAGGCAGGCCAAGCTTATACCCTCAAAGCGGTAACGCCCGAAAATGGCACTCTTACGAGTACGGTTATTATGCCCGACTCGGTGGAGCAGTACACGTTAGATCTTGACTCACTAAATAAAGATTGGGAGGTTCAGTATAACGGAAGATTGACTATACCAGACAATCCCGATAAAGAGGAGTATTTCAGAGTAGAGGCTTTTTCCCGATACTTTGGGAGTGATCAAGTAATGTATATGGATGGAGAATATTTTTCGGATGAGAATGCCGCTAGTGGGAATATAAATGTTCGTTTTACGACGTATTCTTGGGATGATGAGAATGGTGAAAGACCAGAGGTTTACCTCATACTAAGTGCTATTACCAAAGAACATTATAACTACGGAAAGACTTTGTACAACTATTACCCAGAAAACCCATTCAGTGAGCCGAGTCCGCTCCCCAACAATGTACAAGGAGGTTTGGGTATGTTTACCGTGAGCAACAGTCGATTGATCAAACTAAACTAACGTATAAATAAAGAACTAGGGTTTGTAAATAATCAGCAGGTTGTTGTCAAACACATTAGACAGATTTGGGATACTGCATATTCTGAATACCAAGTTAGGATAAAGGTTAACGTATTGATTCTTTATCTTTCCGTCCCAAAAGGCCAATTCCATAGCCTGTATATCTTCTATGATATATAAACCACCTTTCTTGAGCTTATGTATGCTGTTTTCAAAAAAAGAAATATTTGCCTCAAACTCGTGTAAACCGTCATCTATTATGACATCAAATTCATTTGGAATAGTAGGTTGATCCCAAATCGCTTTTATACTGTGTGCATCCGTTTGATCACATTGGTAAGCGTGTATTCCTTCTTCATCTTTGGCTACATCACCGTCTATATCTGCAGCGTATATAGTCGCCTTATCAAAATACTTTTTCCATCCGCGGTGAGATGCCATAGGAGTTCCGTCAGGCCCCATGGTTGACGTAATGGCTGTGTTTGTCGTTCCTATGCCCAGCTCGAAGAGGTGCTTCACATCACGTTGAGCCATTAGTTGATGGTACACCTTCGTATAGT
This sequence comes from Bacteroidota bacterium, assembly GCA_018700895.1. GTDB lineage: Bacteria > Bacteroidota > Bacteroidia > NS11-12g > UBA9320 > UBA9320. The sequence goes on along the minus strand of JABIUV010000007.1, from coordinate 151,994 downwards.
TGTGCCAATGGTTGCCTTTATCACTACCTGTGACATTCATTATATCGCATAGTGGTGTCTTCCCGCCAATGCTGAATTCTGGATACGCTGCACGGAGTTCTTTATCACTCCTAGCGGTGCTGTAGAAGTAAGACATAGTCTCACTGTGTATCCTATCTAAAAAGCGATTGAATAAAAATTTTCTTATCGCGGAAACCATTATTTCTTGCGTATTACCATTAGTCCATCGCGTATAGGCATCAAGATATTTTCTACGCGTTCGTCAGCGTAAACTTTCTTATTGAACAAGTCTAGTGCCTTAGTGTCTTTGTCATTGGCAAGCTGGTGCTCGTTCACCACCTTACCGCTCCATAGCACGTTATCTGCTATTATTATAGCCCCTTGTGGTAGCTTATCTATGAGTAAGTCGTAATAGGCACTATAATTATCCTTGTCTGCATCTAGAAATATAAGGTCAAACTCAGTGTCTAGATTTGGAATAATATCTAACGCATTTCCTATATGAAGGTGCATTTGACTTGCGTAGGGAGATTGGTCAAAGTAGTGTTTGATACGTGTCTCTAGTTCTTCATCTATATCTATGGTGTGCAATACACCACCGGGAGCCAATCCTTCTGCTAAACAGAGGGCAGCATAGCCAGTGTATGTCCCTACCTCTAATATAGCCTTTGGCTGCTTCATCTTACTGAAGAGACTAAGTACACGTCCTTGTAGGTGCCCACTGAGCATTCGGGGAGCTAGTACGTTACTATGTGTATCTCTATTGAGTGAAGTTAGAAGCTGTGACTCTGAAGTGGTATGTGCCTCGGCATAATTTGATATAGGCTGGTCTAAAAATTCCATATAGCTTTATTAATCGGTTATTCTAAAAGATGTGGATACCAAAGCGTGGTCACTAGGTACGGTGAAAATGCACTCATAGCTTGTACATGCTAACTCAGGGTCGTGCAATACATAATCTATACGCAAAAGCGGAAATGGTTTTAGGTAAGTTGCTCCCCAGCCGTTTCCTCGTTCTATGAATGCATCTTTTCTTCCTTTTTTGAGCTGCTGATAGGTATAGCTCTGCGGGGTGTCATTAAAATCACCAACTATCATTACGGGGTATGGACTGTCTTGTATGGCATTAAGTATGGTTTTAGTTTGCTCACTGCGTAGCAGTATGCGTCTACGTAGTTTATTGGCAAATCGGAATGCATATTCTTTATCTATATCGGCACTTACTAATTTGTGATAATCGGCGGAGCTCACCCTATTAGACTGCAAGTGTGCGGCTACTAGGCGTATCACAGTTCCATCTATATCAATATCAAAATATGCCGCCATGTTACTCGTATAATGGTCATACTTTATACGTTCCCAATTAATGATTTTGTACTTGGATACCACCTTGAGTCCGTAGTCATGTTTGTTACGCTTGGCACCCAACCTCACAAGCTGTTGATAAGGAAAGCTACGGTGGTTCACACTCCCTTTTTTATCCAGCCACTCTATGAGTATCGCAATATCGTAAGAGCCATCTATGAGATGTTGGTCTATTTGCTTAGTTGTATTTCCAGTGCCATACACATTTTGTACGTGAGTATTAAATGTAGCTATCTTGATATCACTTGGTTGATAGTCGCTTGTGTTGTATTGTAAGTTACGCGTCGCAAACTGAAAACCAATGAGTAAAAAAAAAGCGTTATACATCCAGCGTCTTTTTTTCATAAAGAGCCATAACAAAACAAGTACGATATTAAGCAGTAGCCATACCTTATAACTCAGCCCGAAAAAAGACAATGGCCAAAAATCTTGTGGGTCTACATAAGGAGCCAAGTATGCCAAGAGTAAACCGAATATGGCTACTCCGTTGAGTATATCAGTAATACGTTTAAAAAACTTAGACACCGCTATTCACTTGCTTTAAAGAGAATTTCTTTCTCCGTTTTACTCAAACTATCATAGCCGCTTTGTGAAATTTTGTCAAGTATGGCGTCTATCTCATCTTGATTGGGTCTGTGCTTTTTAGCAGCACGTTTCTGAGAAATATCTTTTTCGTCTACTCTATTTCGCTTCATAGTGTTTGAAACGAAAGCCGGTTTTTTAAAATTTGGTAATTCTATTCTGCCTTGTAGGTGGAGTATGTACAGCATACCGAAAATGGCACCACCAATGTGAGCAAAGAGACCGCCAGTATTATCACTTACGGGAAATAAATACAAGTCTCTAAAAACAAAGATTAAGGCCACCCAACGCATTTCTATATTGAACAAACCAAAGGGTCGGACTTGATAATGCGGCAAGAACAATCCTGTGGCCACCAATATTGCTGTAACACCACCAGATGCACCAAGTAGTTTTTTATACTCCTTCACCTCACTAAAAATAGGGAATAGGTTATAACTAATCACAAAGAGAGCAGCACCTGCCAAACCTCCATACAAGAATATTCGCCAGATTTTGGAGCTATCCATAAAATCCTCAAGGATACGCCCTAAGAAATAGAGCAATAGCATATTACCTAAGATGTGCCAAAAGCCACTATGAAAAAATATGTTGGTTATAATACTCCAAGGACGTATAAGTAATACACCTAAATTACTGGGGATGTAGAAATACTCCAGTAATTCTTCAGGCTTGAAACCCGAAAGTTTTGCTACAATACCAACAAAAATTGTGAAGATAAATACACCCAGATTCACCATTATTATCTGCCGAATAGCAGATCCACCTTTGTGGTATTCGTACTTTATCTTTTCCCAGGTAGTCATGAGTTAGTATAACGTTTTACGGTTTGTCTTGTTCCAATATTTAACGAGTAAAAAGCCAAATAGTGCACCGCCTAAGTGAGCGAAGTGTGCAACACCCGTCTGAAATCCACCCACTCCTGCTATCAATTCATATGCAGCATATCCACCAACTAGATATTTTGCTTTGATAGGAACAGGAATAAACATAATATATAACTCGGTATTAGGCCAATAGTACGCAAATGCCACGAGTATTCCGAATAGAGGCCCAGATGCTCCTAAAACACTAGAATTACTAATATCAACACCTTGGTAAGCGTAGTAACTAAGTAATGCCATATGCAATGCAGCGGCTCCAAGACCTGTTATAAAATAAAATGTTAAATATTTCTTAGCACCCCATACTTGTTCTAGCCTAGAGCCGAACATCCATACACCAAACATATTAAATATAATATGAGTATAGTCTGGCTCTATTTGTGATCCGTAAATGTCATAACCGTGCATAAACATATGCGTAACAAGTTGCCACGGTTTAAAATTTTCACTTGTAAAATGATAAAGGGATAGTTGTTTTAAGAATAGCTCAGTATAGCCCAAAAAGTACGTCCCAATAAACATTATAACATTGATGATAATAATGTTCTTGGTAACTTCGGGTACATTAAACTGGTTACTTCTAAATTGCATCTGTGCCTACTTACTGAAAAAAACGTTCCAAACTGCTATTTGTTAGCTTTACGATTATCGCCTTACCTGCTTGGTTGGTTGTATACTGCTTACAATGCAGTAAGTCGCTAAGCAACTGTATCATCTCCTCTTTACCCAGTACCTTGCCTGCCTTAATGGCAGCGTTCTTTGCGGCAGCTTGTTTTAGGGCATCGCGTTTATCTAGCTTTATGTCTTGGTAATTGGTTTTGAAATCATCTAATATCTTTACAATCACATCTGCTCCGTCGGCCTTGCTCAGCTCACTCGGTAGTCCATTTATGATGATGGCATCTTTACCAAATTCACTGGTATCAAATCCCAACGCATTAATTTCATCCTTCATCTCAAGGTAAAGGGTCAAATCGGCTTTGCTGAGTTCTACTGTGCGTGGAAAGAGGAGTTGTTGTGAGGACACATGTTGGTTAGCTTCGTATCGTTCATAAAGTACTTGTGCGTGAGCCCTATGCTGATTTACAAGGCATAACTCACCATCTAAATGTGTGATTATAAATGCCCCTTCTACCTGAAATACATCTGTAACATTCGTTGTCCTTTCTGTGGGTGGTGTGGGGCTGTTTTCAAAAATTTGTTGTTGCTGTACTTGATTTACCGGTGTATTGAGCAATTCATCTAGTTTTTCCCACTCGGTACTCGTACGCTGCTTGGGTGCGTCAAATGGATTAAATCGTATATCAGGATTCGTTGTCTTGAGAGTTGGGTTGTAATTCTGACTTTGTCCGTTGCTCAAGGCATTGTTTAACTGCGTGGGTGTAGGCATTACAAAGTGTACTCCCAGTGTTTTTTTGATCACACTTTGCAGTAACGTGTATACGTGCCTACCGTCTTCAAATTTTACCTCGTGTTTAGTGGGGTGTATGTTTACGTCTATCTTGCTCGGCTCTACGTCTAAGAACACTACAAAGAACGGATAAGTCTTATCCTCTAGCAAACCTCCATATGCAGAGCTGATAGCGTGATTCAGATATGCGTCTTTTATGAATCGCCCATTGGCAAAGAGGTATTGGTTTCCTCGTGTTCGTTTGGCCAATTTAGGAGACCCGACATATCCCGTAATGCCTACTATCTCTGTTTGTTCGCTCGCATCTATGAGTTCATCTTCTTTTACCCTAAACAGATCAGCAATGCGGTGTTTTAACGAACCACCTCTCAATTTCGATAGATTTTTATCTTGATTATAAAACTCAAAACCTATGGCCGGATAAGCCAAAGCGATACGTTGATATTCCTCAAAGATGTGCTTGGTCTCTACGGAGATGCTTTTTAGGAAATTTTTACGAGCAGGAATATTGTAGAATAAATTCTTGATGGTGAAGGATGTACCTTGAGTGGTTGCTGTGTTTTCTTGAGTCTCCACTACACCGGCATTTATCACTATGCGGGTACCTACACTTTCGTCGGCACTCTTGGTTTTCATCTCTACCTCACTTACAGAGGCTATACTGGCGAGGGCCTCACCTCTAAATCCGAGAGTACTTAGATTATATAGATCATCGGCCTTCGTTATTTTTGAAGTGGCGTGTCTTTCCCAGCACATACGTGCATCAAAGGCATTCATACCGCACCCGTTATCGTCTACTTGTATGTGAGTGCAGCCACCATTTTTGATATAAAGTTTTATGAGGGTAGAGCCGGCATCTACAGCATTTTCCAAAAGCTCTTTTACTACGGATGCAGGTCGTTGTACCACTTCGCCAGCGGCTATTTGGTTTGCAGTACTTTCGGGGAGTAATTGTATAATTCCTGCCATCTATGAAAAGCTTATCTGTATAAGTCTTCAAAGATAGTTTCAAGCACATTAGAATCCCAAAGGTAGTAGAACAATATCCCTAGCATTATAGCGATACCAAATACTCGGATGGAATAGAATTTTTTACCAGGAGCGGTGCCATAGCGGTTATTCACTTGCTTGGCTTTGTATGCTCTGCGTATATTCTCCTCCACACTATCTCTGGTATGTTCTAGTTCCCCCATCTCACGTTTTATATCATCTACTCTTGCGTGTAGTTCTTCTTTGTCTTCATCATAAAAAACAGGTGTGTAGTTAAACTTACGATGTTTAGGTAGGCGAGAAAATCTAAGATTAATCATACGATATGCGAATTTAAGGTTTTATAGATGAAACGTAAATTAGCCAGCATTCATCCGCTATAATTGAGCAAAGGTGCACTTAGCTTGACAAATCGAATAGACTATTGGCAATGCTTATCAAAAGCTCGTTGTGCAACCAATATTTTGTTGTCCAATGCCTCCTGAAACTCATCGCACGCAAAATCTACTTCTTCCAGTTGTAAGAAGAGGTTGCCTTTGATATAATGTACCATCTTATAACGTGGCATGAGCTTCTCTACCGAGCTATAGTCTTTTAGAGCACCTTCTATGTCGTTCATTTCTGCCTTGAGTTCTGCTCTACGTTTGTATAAGTCTCCACTTAGTTTTGTTAGGCTTAACGCTTTATCTAGGTCTGCTAATGCCAGCTTACTCTGCCCATTTGCTTGATATGCTTCCGAACGAAGTTTTAGAAAAGGAATATTATTAGGATTAGTGCTGAGCACGTGAGTATAGTCTTTTATAGCCAAGTTATACTCTTTGAGTTGCACTTCTGTCTTACCTCTGTAAAAGTAGGCCTCTTTGTATTTGGGGTTAAGTTCTAGTGTTTTGGTGAAGTCTTTTTTCGCATCGGCATATTTCTCTGCATTAAACTCAGTGGTCCCCCTATTAAAATAGCCTCTAAAGTCACTAGGATTGAGCACTATATACTTATTGTACAAGGTCAAAGCAGTGGCATAGTCGCGTTGTAGCGTTGCTCTATTGGCTTGTATGAGTATTTCGGCACTCGAGGTTTGTGCGTGGGTGCGAAAGGTAAGCAGTAGCGTTAGTATTGTAAGTAATGATTTCATTTATGATATATAAGTTGCAAATTAAATGCCGAATAAGTATTGTAGTTTAAAAGTCTATCCATACTTGTAAACGATATGGGCTAGTATTCTGTGTAATTGAATGCGAACAATTTAATTAATAGACAAAATGATAAAACGATTATCACTAGGAACAATAATCTTAACCCTTGCTGAAGTGGTGAGTGCATTTATGGTCAGCAGCTTTGCTTCCGATGCTATAAAAGGCACATATTGGAATGCCGAAAAAACTGCTCACATTCGAATGTACAAAGCCAGAAATGGCAAGTACTACGGCAAGGTAGAACATCTGGAAATCCCCAATGATAAGAACGGTAAGCCTAAAACTGACGACAAGAATCCAAACGAGGAATTGAGATCACGATCACGTTTAGGTATGGTTATAGCCAAAGCATTTACGTGGGATGAAGAGGAGCAAGAATGGAATGATAGTACCATCTACAATCCTGAAGATGGAAAAACGTACGATGGTTATATGTACTTCAAAGAGGGTGATAAAGACAAACTGTATCTTAGAGGGTTTGTATAGGGTATGCCTTTTTTAGGTAAAACCAGTGAATGGATTAGAATTAAGTAAGAGGAGTTTCTATTCCTTCTACAAAACGTATAAAATGCCTCACTTTGGTGAGGTATTTTTTTTGGTCTTCGAGCATACTGAGGTGCCCAATGTTTGGCAAAATATCCAATTGCACGGCTTGGCACAATGCAGCTTGACGACAAACGACATCGGGAGCGTAGTAATCGTCCTCAGCTCCGTGTAGCATTAGGATAGGCTTGTCAAAGCTTGTAAGTACTTCACTTCTATCTTCTCTCTGCTGCATAGCAAGTAGGCCATCTATTACCGATTGAGTTGGGGTGCTTGTAACCATAGCATAGAGGGACTCCCTGAGTACGGAGCGATGCTGTATGGCTACCAAACTCGACACAAACAGTCTAAAAAATTCCTTAGTACCGTGAGAACGAATAAATGATGCTGTTTTACTTCTGTTTTCTTTTTTGCTCGGAGTATCACAGTATGTGCTGGAGTGAATAAAACCTGCTGCTCTCAAGCAGTGGTCATATTGGTGCATATATTCAGCGAGTATGTATCCACCTAGCGAATGACCAAATAGAATTGGATTAGTGATATTCTCCGCTTGGAGTAATTCATGTATTTGAGATGCAACTTGAGGTATGGAGGTAAACCGGATACCCTTACTCGCACCGAAACCAGGTAGGTTTATGGTGGTACATGTAAATGTGTCTTTGAGCTCATCTACCACTGGTTGCCATATACGAGAGTCTTCACAAAATCCGTGTAAAAAACAAAGGTGGGGACCTGTCCCCACCTTTGAATAATGTATGTTGTTATAATTGGCTTGCAATTATTCGTTAGTCAAAAAACCTATAAAGTTGATTTTTTACCTCTGCTTTTTTGGTAAGTGCACTACGAACTGTTCCTTGTGCTGTTTGTTCATTCTCAGCTTGTAATTGTGCTCTGGCTGCCTCTAAATCTGCAGGAGTGTACTTATTAGCGTTGTTTACATATACAACTGACACACCTGTTTTACCTTCTATTACACCAGATTTTTTACCAGCTGGAGTGCCGGCTATAGTACCAATGATATCTAAATCACGCCCGATGTAGGGTAGATTACCTGTGTTAAACGATGCTGCAGGAACAGGAGTAATCACAGCATTAGTCGCTTTGCTTAACTCTTCTGCCGTATTAGCCGATGCCAGTGCCGTTTCCAATTTAGGAACAAGTTGCTCTGCTTTTTTCTTGTTTTTTAAGATTCCTTCTATCTCACTTCTCAAGTCCTCAGCGGCAGGTATTCCTTCTTCTGTTACTTTAGATACTTTAGCTACGATATAGCTTCCGTCTACATCTATAATTTGAGATACATCACCTTCTTCAGTTTCTGAGTCAAATAGCCACTTAGCTATTTTGTTAGACTTTTCTATTCCCGGCACGTTGTGATTCTCCTCTGTAAGATCGCTAGCTATAAGTTTGTTAAGACCCATACTCTCAGCTACCTCTACAAATGGTTTGTCACTGTTTGCTTTACCTAAGAATTCTCCTGCTTTACTATAGTATTGTCCATCTGTAGTAGAACTTGGGAAAATTGCTTGGTCTACTATGGCAACCTTAACGGTCTTTATACTTACTCCTGATGTAGCTTTAGCTATGTGAACACCTCTGCTACTTCGTGTGATTACGTAGTTATTTAGACCAGAGCTCATCAGACGCTTCACAAGTCTCTCAGGATAAGCACGTCCTTCTTCACGTACCCAACCCATATCGCCACCAGTAGCTCTACTTGCGTCATAGTTTCTACGAGAAGCTTCAGCCTCAAAAGTAGTCTCTCCGCTTTTTATTTTAGCAAGTACTTCTCTAGCTTCTGACTCTGCAGCAGCCGTATCTGCACCTTGTACGCTAAACTGAATATGACTACCCTTTACTGAACGTAAGGAGTCTGTACCAAATGCTAAAACCTTAAAGACACTATAAACGCCATCTTTTTCGAAGGGGCCAACAACTTTGTTAGTCTCTGCACTAAATATTTTGCTTTCTATCGCTGGGTCAAAAGAACCACGAGCTTGGAAGTTAGGATTAAAAGGAGTCTCACTTCCCATTATACTGACAAATGCAGAATCATCTTTACTTGTCGCAAATTTTTCTGCTGTTTCATTAGCCCATTCCATCATAGCAGTAGCATCCTCAGCAGATGGCACTACATTAAGTTTTATGTAATCAATGTTTCTGCTTGCTTTCCTCTTATATTTAGCTTTGTGCTCTCTTGCATAAGCTAAAATTTCAGAATCGGTTATGGTGATTGCCGAATCAGAAACTTGATTGTAAGGTAAGCTTACGACAGATGCATTTACTGTTTGGTCTGTCTCTTTACCTTTCACTCTTGCCTCTAAGCTAGTAGTATAGAATGAACTCATTACAAGGTCTTGATATTTTTGAGCAACAAGACCATTGGTAAATTGATCTTGGAATGTCAACCAACTTTCCATTGCTTCTGGATTTTGGTTTATATCTTGTTTCAAAAACTGAACAAGACGTTGCTTGTCAAACTGATTGGTCTCAGGACTTCTGAAAGACTGCTGTATCTGAGGATGAGTGTTAGCTCCTACGGTAAGGTCTTCTAACTCAGCAGCACTTACAGCTAAGCCAAGCTCGGCGTACTGTGGCTCTATTGTTTTTTTCTCTAACAACATATTCCACGCCTGACTTCTATATTGCGAAGTAATGTTGTCATCTATAGGCATTCCAGGATTGTTTGCCTGTAGCTGTTGTATCAATCCATTATACGTGTTATCGAATTCTTCGTATGAAACAGACTCACCACCTATGGTACCTACACTGTTTTGGTTAGAGCTGAATAGATCTCCTTTTGCTCCAAAAATTTCTGGTAAAAGAAAAGCTAATAAACCTAAACCTATGATCAGAAACAGGCAACCTGTTTTGTTTTGAATTTTCTGTAATAGACTTGGTTCTTCTTTGTTGTATTTATCTGACATTCGTTTCGTCTTTAAAAAATAGTGTGCAAATTACGTTGATTTGAGGTAAAAAGACAAAGTAAAAAAATGTGTGCCTACGTGACTACGAATGTGGTCTATATGAGGGTCTCAATTGAGCTTAACTAAGCGTTTATAAAGGTTTGATACTTCCGTGTCCCTTATTCGATATTTGATTTTAGAAATGGCTGTCTTTTCATCAAGCAAAAAACTGCCTAGGGCGTTGTCCCAATTGGTCTTGGTGCCATCATACTCAGAGGTAAATACAAAGTTTTGCTTCTTACCACTGCTCACCGTTTGAATTTTCACCTTGCCCGTGTACGGGTGCTGGATGTTCATCACGACTCGGGCTGTATCATTGTTACGCACCACAGCTACCGTATTGGTTATGGCGATTTTACTGAAAATGCCATCATCTATGGTCTCTTCGTGTAGGAGTTGCACATAACTCTCCTGACTTAAGTCATAGCCCGTGTATGCGATGGTAAGTTGGTTGTTGGCTATATCCATATCCAGATAATCACCGAAGAATACCTTTTTGCCCGGCAAAGCAGATAAGTATGGTGTAAGCTGAGCATTTTGTAACTGGCCACCTGCCTTGTATGTGGCCAGTGAGATGCTATAAAAAGTATTTGTACTACTGCTTTTAAAGTCATAGTAGGCAACATATATTTTGCCCGAATTTTTATCTAGAGCTATATTCGGAAAATATTGGTGCGTATTTGTTTTATCTAAATTAAGCTGTATGGCGGAGCTCCAGGTGTTACCTTTATCTTGGCTATATTTTAGCCAGATATCCGCATTTCCATTGCGTTCGTCTGCCCAGCATACATATAGGATGTTGTCTTTTTGATCAGCTACCAAAAACGGCATCCCGTTAGCTCGCATGATATTAGGCATTTCCATATCCCAACCATTGAGTTGTTCTGCAATAATCTTGTCCTGTCCCCATGTTATTCCGCCATCTTCACTCTTGTCAAAGTATATATAATCGTGACCAGCCCAAGCGGCGTATATGTTGCCTTCTGGACCTACAGCGGTGGTGACTCCTTCTAGTGTGTTGTCGCTGTCTATACAATCTCCCACGGTGTCTGATAGTGTGATAGCTGTACTAAATGAATCTGAGTCGGGTGTAAGTCTAGAAAACCGAATGCGGGAAAAATCTGTAGACTTATCACTGTCATACTTATCAAACTCGGTCCAGGTAACGTAGATATTTCCTTTATTAGTTGACCAATCATCTGAACTAAGCCAAGGTTTGTCCTGCATCTTGTTGTTATTATAACCAACGCTATACGATTGCTCCTTCCAAGGTTGTAAACTATCTATTCGTTGTACAACTATTCTGTCAAACCAATCACCATATTTCTTTCCTGGGGTTTTAGATAAATGAGTAAAGTACAAGACACTATCCGTATAGTGTAGTACCGGATCTCCGTAGATGCCGAGGGGGGAGGTTGGCCTTAGCTTTTGGACTGTAAAATCCTGTTTGTCAATCACATAAAAGTTAGACGTATTAGACGCAGCATAGATTACACTGTCTGATGATGAACCAAAGCATACACTTGGTTCGTTGGGATTTTTTTCATTGTCTAGAGTGATTTCGGTGAGTTGCCCAAATGTGCTCAAGCACATAAATGACATCAGTAACAATGAATTAAAACGCATAGTGCGAAAATAGGATAAGACTAGCGTGCTTTTAACGCATCATACATTAAAATTCACCTACTATTCCCTTATCAACTCCACCACTCCCGAGATAGGATCGTCCTTACTTTTCCCTAAATGGAGTATGTAATAATACGTAGAGCTCGGCAAGGTTTGTTTTTTGCGGTAATGATTGCCCGCCCAGCATTCATTTGGGTTATCTGTTCTGAATACGAGTTCTCCCCACCTGTTGTATATCTTTAGATCATATTCTATACACTCCAAAAATTCTCCATCCATAATGAAGCAATCATTTACTCCATCACCATTGGGTGTAAAAACGTTGTACAAAGTTATTGTAGGTGTGCTTTTGAACTCCACATTTATGAACTGAGCGTGATCATCTGCACATAGCGAATTTTCGTTTATATAAAGCCGCATGGTATAGTTGCCTGCATCCTCATACTGATGCACGGGAGAGGCTGAGGTAGATGTATTCCCATCACCAAAATCCCATCGATAGCTGAATGCTCGTTCTGATAAATTCTCGATAGATAGTTTGTTATCACATCCATTAAACGAGGCTTCAAAATTGGCTGTACCTTGGTCTATGACTTCTACGGTTCTCTTGTAGGTTGATAGAATATTACATGTTGCACTATCTATGACTGTGAGTGTCACAGTATAAGTTCCGGGTTGCTCAAAGGTATGAAGCGGATTAAGTTCTGTGGTGGTTACACCATCATCAAAATCCCAAAGAAATGAATCGCCAAGTACACTCGTACTTGTAAACTGCACATCGTGGGGTGCACAACCTACGGTAGGTGCCGCCACAAAATCGGCAATTACTGCCTCACGTATCTGTAAGTCTATTTTGAAAGAGGCATTACTACATCTTACACTTGGATTGAGCTCAAAAGCTGCACCGGTCGTAGTGGGAAAGTCACTTACCTCACGTCTTTGTCCATCGGTACTCGGAGGGCAACTTGCACATACACTCTGATACATTACACCTCGTTTGTCAAATCTACTGGTTCCGCCATCTACGTGGTCGCCAGTTACATCTCCACCAAAGTAGGTAGCATAGAGTAAATTTTGAGCATCTCTGCCGAAAACGATGATATAAAAATCATTTCCATCCGTCGTTTTCTGCACAGCATCATCACTCACAACCATATTGTCTGTAGAACCCGGAAAAGTAGTCAGATCAGAGGCGTCGATATCGCTTCCCCATCCGGAGAAGTAGATATGCCCACATACATCTACCAAAAATGCACTGGGAGCCAAGTTGGGTGTCTGAATAGTATTACCAAATGTAGTAATGAAATCAATCTCTTGGAACAGAGTGTCTATCCTAAAAACGAATTGTCCTTTGTCACTTTCGCCATATACACCAGAACTCTTGGTGATAGACCCCGAAGTTTGGCCAGTTGCGTATAATCTGCCTTCTACATCGCGGTCAATAAAGTATATTTGGTCATACTCAGCTGTTCCCCAGTAGGTTAGACGTTTTAGTTGCTTGGTATGTTTGTGAATAATGGCCAGCACTCCATCTGCTCCACCTAGGGCACTAGGTCCTATCGCTGTATCAGTGGCTGGCAAGTCACTGCTAGTAGTACCGCCGCCTATGTATATGCTGTTTTGTTGGTCTAGTTTTATACTGTAAAATGCATCTATACCATCACCGCCGAGGTAGGTTGCCCACTTGAGTGTGTGGATGTCTGGTGAGAGTTCAAAGATATAACCATCATACCCTACCCCTTTGGTGGTTTGAAATGCATTAACAGTAGGCATATCATCAGAAAACGTAGTAGTTGCTACGTAGATATTATTGTCATCATCTGTAATCACATCTCCTCTAAAATCATCAGCATACATTGCACGTAAAGCTGCGTTTTGATTTAGTCCATCGTCCAATCTACCTCCTATGAAGGTGGAACCTACTAATGAACTGCCATCTTCGCTTAGCTTAGCCACATATATATCTACGCCGCCATCTATCGTGGTATCATAGCCGAGTGTATCCACCGGAAAGTTATAAGAGCTCGTAGTTCCTAAAATAACAAGTTCGTCATTTCGGTCTACCACGAGACTATGCGGATATTCATTCTGCTCGCCCCCAAGGTAGGTAGCCCAAAGTAACATAGACCCTGCACTATCATACTTGGATATGGATACATCACACGGAAACCCTCCGTCACCTTCATTGTAGCTAAGATCATATGCTCCCGAAGTAACAGGGTAGTGTTCATTATTAGCGGGAATTACGCTCACCATTCCTCCTGCATAAAGGTTTGCTTTACTATCGTAAGTAGCTGTGTAGCCAAAATTATCAGCAGTAGAACCAGAATAGGTGGAGAAAATAAGCTCAGGGTCTATGATCAAGGGGTATTCGTTATTGTATGTCCCTAATACCTCATAACTCACCACACTTCCTTCTAGCTTATATCGGGCATTTATTTCTACTCTCGCATCGCCTATGTTCTGATATACGACTAGTTTGTCTTCTTTGATAATTCCTGTACTTGTGTGTATTTCCAGCTGACCGTCTATGAGAGCTACCTTGTCAGCACCTTCTACTGACAGGCGTATTTGCGTTATTTTTTCTGTATTAGGTCTTATTATCACCCACTGATATTTTAACCCGCGATCTCCCAGGAGTTCTAAGTTAATATCTGCATACACATTTTTATAGATTAATTTTTGAGCAGGGTGTAGCTCAGATGCCCATCGTGACTCATCGTTACCAATGAAATAATTGTAATAATGCTGCTGTACCTTCTCTCGCTCCAAAATAGGTGCATATTCCACTCCCAAAAATCGCATTCTCACACTGTGCATACGAGGAGATTGGGTGGTGACCTGAGCAGGATGAGCGTGCTGCCATGCTCGTATTCGGTCATAGTCGGCTACGCTAGCAAGGTTGTAATGTAATGCGTCACTTTCTAGGGCCAAATATCCGTATGGTATGTCTGCCTTATGCTTGACCAGAGGATGCCATTGCCCGTGGTTGGGAATGAATTCGTATGTCCTAAGATGAGGGGCAGGAGTTTGCTCAGCGGATTGAGCAAAACCTGAAAGGCCTGAGCCTAAAATAATTAGTAAGCTGTAAAGCCTCATCATGGATAAACAAAAATACATTTCTTACAACAGAATAGACCACTAGAAAGCACATTAAGTTGCTCGTATTGGGCATAATTAGCAGTAATCTGACGGTGCTAAAAATTATATTTGCACTCATTTTCGAAAATCATGGAGTTAAACGAACAACAGATTCAACGTAGACAAGCACTTGATAAACTAAGAGCTATGGGCATAAACCCTTATCCTGCAGATGTATATGCAAAGGATTTTAGTAGTGTTGAGATTAGTAAACAGTTTGACGATAGTCCAGAGAAGTTTGAAGATATCTCGTTTGCAGGACGTATGATGCGTCGTCGTATTATGGGAAAAGCCAGTTTTGCGGAGTTACAAGATGAGCACGGAACTATTCAGGCGTATTTCAACAGAGATGAGCTTTGCCCAGGAGAGGATAAAGCTATGTATAATGATGTGTTTAAAAAGATACTTGACATAGGCGATATCATAGGAGTAAAAGGAAATGTATTTCGTACTCAAACAGGTGAACTCTCTATCAATGTAAAAGAACTAACCGTACTCAGTAAATCGCTCAACCCACTACCCATGCCCAAAGAGGTAGATGGTAAGGTGTATGATGCATTTACAGATCCCGAACAACGTTACAGAAAACGCTATGTAGACTTAATCGTAAATCCACAAGTACGTGAAACATTTGTAAAACGAACCAAGGCCGTAGCGAGTATGCGTAACTTCCTGAATACCAAAGGATACATGGAGGTAGAAACACCTATTCTACAGGCTATACCCGGTGGAGCAGCTGCTCGTCCATTTATCACACATCACAATGCATTGGACATTCCATTATACCTTAGAATTGCAAACGAGCTATACCTAAAACGCCTCATCGTTGGAGGATTTGAAGGTGTGTATGAGTTTGCTAAGGATTTCAGAAACGAAGGAATGGATCGTACGCACAATCCAGAGTTTAGTCAGATGGAGCTATACGTAGCTTACAAAGACTACAAGTGGATGATGGATATGACGGAGCAGCTCTTTAAGCAGATAGCCAATGACGTAAATGGAACTACCGAGGTCGTATTTGGTGAGCATACCATCGACTTTGGTAAACCATTCGAACGACTAACCATCTTTGGTGCGATAGAGAAATATACGGGTATAGACTGCAGCAAAATGAGCGAAGATGAACTTCGTAAAACGGCTAAGGAACTGGGTGCCGATGTAGATGAAAATATGGGGAGCGGTAAACTCATAGATGAGATATTTGGTGAGAAAGTAGAGCATCTGCTTATACAGCCTACCTTCATTATGGACTACCCTATCAGTATGTCACCACTTACCAAAAAGCACAGAGACAATCCAGAGTTGACCGAGCGATTTGAGCTTATCGTAAATGGTAAGGAAATAGCTAACTGTTATAGTGAGTTGAATGATCCTATCGACCAGCGTGAGCGTTTTGAGGAGCAGGTAAAGCTGATGGAGCGTGGTGATGACGAGGCGATGTTTATAGACGAAGATTTCCTAACTGCACTAGAATATGGTATGCCGCCTACAGCGGGTATTGGCATTGGGATAGACCGCTTGGTGATGCTATTAACCAACAACTCCAGCATACAAGAAGTGCTATTCTTTCCGCAGATGCGTCCTGAGAAAAAAGTAGAAAAAACGGTAGAACTCACTGAAAACGAGGCTGCAGTAAAAAAAATTCTAGAAGTAGGACCTGTGGAAATAGGTGAGCTCAAAACCAAATTGGACTTGAGTAACAAGCAATGGGACAAAGCACTCAAAGGACTAGCCAAACACGGAATCTCTCAAGTAACCAAAGAAGGAGATGTGGTAACGGTGAGTTTGAAGTAGGTTCTTTTAGAAGTTAGTCTTTAATATGAGCTAAGAAATTAGATAGAATGTCCCAGCGGGACTAAATATCAGTAACACAAGAGTGCAGTAAGATGTCGAGTCCCGTAGGGACGGTATTTTAAAATCTTATACTGTTGTAGACTCATAAACTCCTACTCAACCCAAATCCATACCACACTGGATTTTCTCGAGGTACGAAGTCTTGACCATAAAATTGGACCGGAGTGAACCCAATATTAAAGTACAAAGACGAGCGTTTTTCTTTGCCCATTACGAACTCAGGCCTTACAAATAAGGCAAGGTCATACTGCAGACTGAGGTCTCTTTTGGATTTATCCGCTAGATTAGAAGGGTGTTGCTTGTCGTATAAGTTAATTTGGCGTATCCCCCAATACAGCGGTCCATAATCTAACCCGCATAAATAATAATTATACTCGGCTATGGTGTCATTGCTTGCGAAATAGCTGCTGTATAAGTGGTCCGTAAACTTAAAATGTACCTGATGCCTTGCACCCAAGGATACATTGAACCATTTCATAGGCTTAAGTGTAAGTGCATTTTCATAGCTTAGAGCTAATCGTCTTATCTTCTTGTGAGCTGTGATAGCCTGCATCTCTCGGTATCTTATCTCAACATATTCTGTACTGTCAAAACGTACATATTCATTTTCGGTATAGCTCCTTATAGTTCCTATATCGTAATCTGCAAGCGAGAGGTTGAGTCCAGCGGTGTGAGAAATATCTAGGTGTTGAGATGTATAGAGTTCTGTCCCAATGCCTATATGTGTGTTGCGAAAATAAACAGTGTGAAAAGGTCGGTAACTAGCTTGCTTGGTGAGGCTGCTCAGTGTATCTCCGTCGTATCGTCTATGTCTTGTGGCGATATCAGCCTCAAAACTATTGAAGTACGAGGGTAGATTATCATAGCCTTTGATATCATCAGCAGCATATAAATGGTCTAATTCTAATTTGTTTACGTTGTTCTCGTAGCTGATCGTCCACTTTCTGTCCTGAGCTAGGGCACACAGGGGAAGCAGAATGATAAGATAGGCGACTAAGACTTTCACTAGCAGCTAAGTTACGCTATTTGTTTAATATGAGTACATTATCCTTACCCATCGTGTTCCCGTCGTGAAGGTATGAAATCTCGTCTATCTGTACGTTTGGGTCGTCCTCATAGCATACATCGTCCACTTCGCCTTTTGATTTTTTGACTGTAATATGCGTTATGCTATCCAATAGTTGAACACTCGTGTCTGACAATCGAAAATAGAAATATAAATTACTCCCATCTAAATCACTGGAGTAGTAGCCGTCTGTATTATTATCCGTTAGCCAATATTGCCCATCACTATTCTCAGCTAAGTAATTACTTCTCAACGGGGTGCTTGTCGTATCTCCGTTGTTCACATTCCACACATCTATGGCCGATATCTCCTGTGTGCTATAAGCAGATAAATCTAGTGGGATTCGCAACATTTCACCTAGCAAAGATTCAAGGGTACACACCTTGGCACAACCGAACATACATAAGCTAAGAAGAGTGAAGCTCATTATATTTTTCATACTATACAAAGATATTCATACTTTGCAATCTCAAATGATGCATTCTAAACGGGAGATTAAAATGGCTTTTCAGTCTAAGTAGGCTTAAATAGACAACGTGATATCGGCCCTGAGCCACGACCAATTCATAGCCAAACCAAACCCTGAAATATGGAGTATTGTTGAGGAATTTGATCACGTCATAAAATCGGCAAGTGCACTATACAGTGGGTTGAAAGTTTCTCCATTTATACTCAAATGGGAATTTGGGAAACCTAATCGACCTATGCGGAGTTACGATGAGGTGATGTCCCGATATACCGAAAAAATTGCCACGGTAAATGGCAAGGCACTAGCACCATCTCCTTTCAGAGCGGAAGAAGGCAAGGTGTTTGACAAGCAAGATATGCTAAATCACTGGGCAAGCACGGGAGTCAAGTTCGAAAAGCGGATGAACAAATGGAGTGACAAAAACTTGGACAAGGTATTACTTACCCATCCTTTATTGGGCAAAATGATGGTACGTGAGCTATTGTATTTCACACATTTTCATACGAATCACCATTTAACGAGTCTTAAAAAAAAGGTGAGTAGCTAATCTACATTTACAACACTTATTTCTACTCGTTTTATTTGGGCAGAAGATTCGAATGTGAATTGAGCGGTATCGTTGTGAAAGAGTTTTTTATCAATAACTATAAACAAGGGGTCTTGCACCAGATTAAAATCGGTATACCTGTCTATTCTAATGGAAACAGTGTTCGCAGGAGTAGACGATACGTTGGTTATCATACCTGTCATTTGATTGGGTGTTTCGCTCGTCTCTAGTGCTTGATAAGTAATGTCAAAGTCGGGAGCTCTGAGGTCTTCTTTTTGGCATGAGGCAAAAATCAATAGTAGGAGAGCTGATGGTAGGAATAGTTTCATGCTCAGTGTGGAGCAATGAGAGTGCCACTAACTCAAAGCCTATAACCTAGACTAAGCCCATAATGAGAGCCTCTCAGTCTTTGGGATACGTATCCTTGATGGTCTAAATGAGCTTTTTTAATATAGCTCTGAAAGAAGTTAAAATTACCTATCAACTGCCAGTGATATCCAAGTGTAGCGGTCAAAGAGGTTTCACCTGCTATCATCATGCCTGCTAAAGTGTTACCAGGATCATAGTAAGCAAGCTCGCCGGTAGGCGTATATATTTGAGCTTGAGTTGCAGTGAACACAGCTGCCATATTTGGCATTATACCAAGGTCTAAGTCTAATTTTTCGCGTTTTACAATAGCAAAGTCCCGTTTCACTCCTACTCCCCAAAAATTGAGGCCATTGGTATGCTGGAGCATTCTGATATATTCTTGAGTGGATATAGTTTTAGCTATCGACTCACCATTCCACACTCCGCGTAAGTGATAATCATTGTCGGTTATAATCTCATAGTTGAGGTGGCAGTTAAAGAACTGTAAAGCATACTTTTCTGACAGTTCCATATTTACGGCTATTTTAGATTGTGCAGTCGATATTTTTCCTCTACGAATGGTGGCACTATTATCGGTCTGCTGGCCATAAACATACATAAGCTCTGCATCCCTATCAAACTGGGGTTGTACTATACGTATCATACTATACTTATACCACGAGTATTGTGGTCCGTAGCTAAGTGTTGTATGATAGTCTATGAGCCAATTTTCTGCCTTGTCAAAAATAGACTGTGCGTTTACTTGTACATAGCTGAAACTTATCAGCATGGATAAGATTAATAAGTGACTCATTATTAATTAGTTATAAAATATTTCTGTGTAAATGACGAGTCTATTATAGCTCCGTCGTTATAGTAATAGAAACTAAAAGTAAAGGAGTCGGATTGGAGGGGTTTTTCTTTTAAAAAGAAATAGCCATTTCCTTCATCGTTGAGTATTCGTCTGTCTGTGAAATCATTAAAACTAGTGAGGTCTGTGTTGTTTTCAAAATTGAGTAATGCGGTAATATCATTAGTAAACCGATAGGCTGGCTCGGAGTAAACCAAAATAGAATCTATAAACTCCGTAGCGTCATAGATGGGTGTTGGCGGCGGAGAGCATGCATAAGCTGTGCTTATAAAACCGCATGGTGTTATATTTTTTGCAAATAGAAAATCTACGTACATATAAATCCCAAATGAGTCTATGTTACTAGTAGGTTCGGTATCCCATAAGGCTTGGGTGGTTGTACGTATTTGAGATATCCCGATGGGAGGACTCTTAGTGTAGTTAAAGTCGCCACAGTCATCATTGCACTGAGTAAATAAGAACCCCGATAGGAATAATCCGATGATTAGGGTAGCACGTTTCATAGCTCAAAGATAAATATTATCCATGTAAAGTTGCCGTCAAAACTGGGTTACTAAAAAGTTATGCGATAGATACCTATTGGCAATAGGCCTGTTTGATAAGTAGTACGTACCTCGTTGGTACTTGCATTATACGTCTGTTGAAATATGTTATCTCTATTGGTCAGATTTTGTATATCCACACCCCACTCTTGGGTAATTTTATTGGTTTGCACCTTGTAGGCCACCCTAAAATCTAATCGTACATAATCGTCGTACTGATTCGCAAAAACTTGGGTGTTGTCTCGTATTTCGGTTTGCGTGAGTTGGCTAGCTACCACATTAATGGGTGTGTATCGTCTGCCTCCGTTTACCATACATTTTATGTCTATAGTAAGGCTTCCTTTATTTCGCTTTCCCTTTTTGGTGGTTCTTTCGGTAAAATAAAATTCCTTTCCTCCCAGTAAATTGACCGCATACCGAGAATCAAAAGCCGTGGGATGCTCCACGCCAAGCTGGTCGGTATAAAAGGAGCGATACAGCGATAAGGTATTGAGAAAATAAAAACCTTTGGTTAGAAAGTGTTCCAAGGTAACCTCCAAGCCATAGTTTCTGCCTGTGCCTTGGTTTACCATACTATCCGTAAATAGCACGCCAAAGTCAGCACCTTGATTGAGCAATGAATAAAAGGTATCCGCACCCGCATCTATCGGAACATCGAAGAGGCTTTGGTAATACGCTTCTACTTTGAGACGCAGATTTTTGCCTAGTCGCACGTCGTTTCCTATCACAAAATGATGACTCTTCGTGAATCCAAGATCTTGATTTATTTTGCGTTTATTTCCATTGAGGTCGGTCACCTCTTCAAAATAAATACGAAATGGCGGCAACTGACTGTGCAATCCATATCCTGCACTAAGCGTATACTTCGGGGTAAGTTTATAACTCATTCCTGCCCGTGGCTCTATGGATGTGGCTCCGTTGTAGGTATAGTATGCTGCATTCATCCCAAGTGTGGTACTCAGGCGGCTATTGAGTCGAATTACATCACTTATATAGGCTTGCACTAAACCTGTGTTTCCGTTGAAATTCGTGGGTTCTATCCAACCTCTTATTTGATTAGTTCCAAAATTGCGTCCTACGTTATAAAAGCTATCACGTAGATTGAAGAAGTAGTGGTAGTAACGGAAACCCCCTTTTAGAGTGTTGCGTGAGCTAAACTTATGCTGAACCATCGCATTCGTGCTTAGCTTGCCTTGTGTGCTTTGGTCGCGGTACTTTCCGCCGTACTCTATTACTTGCTGTTGATTGTCAAAAGCAAACGTATCCAAGATAGTACGCGTTTGCAACACGTCGGTGGCAAGTATAACTTTAGCAAACGTGCTTTTCCCGAGTTTCTGAAAACGGCTGAGACCCATTACAGCTGTATTGGTTTTATAGGTCAAGTCTTCTAATCCATCTCTGAATAAGTTCTCGCCAGCTTCGTCACTCTGAAAAAGTTCTACGCTGCTTTTTCCGGCTACGCCAAAAATTTTGGTACTCCCTTTCTTATCTGGGAAGTGCAGGTTAAAGCTGAGATCCTGGTACTTTGGAATAGCCGTTCCTGTCCCAAATTCTAAACCGAGTACCGAGAATAACTCTAAAGCCGAAAAACGATAATTGACCAAAAATGAGGCATTACTTCCTTCTTTTAGTGGGCCCTCTGCCATAAGTTCAAGCCCGGCAAATCCTACCTGCCCCAAAAACTCATACTCCTCATCATTTCCTTTACGCATACCGAGATCAAACACCGCAGCAGTAGCATTTCCGTACTCAGCGGGGAATGCTCCGCTCAGGAAATCGGAGTTTTGTAACACATTGTTATTGAGCATACTAATTGGACCTCCAGTAGTTCCTGCTGTGCTAAAATGATTGGGGTTTGGGATATCTACACCTTCTAGTCGGTACAATACGCCCATAGGCGAGTTGCCCCTCACTACGATGTCGTTTCTACTGTCGTCAGAACCTTGTACCCCAGCAAAATTTTGTGCCATACGAGCCACGTCACCTCTACTCCCCGCATATCTTTGACTCTCCTCTATGCTAAAGGTGCGACCACTTACCGATACCATCTGATTGATAGTTTTAGCCTTGTCTTTACGGGCTCGTACTACGATGGTAGATGATGTTGTTATTTTTTCTTCCATCGCTATGTCCAGCACTACTTGCTTAGAGCTAGTTGCTTCCAGCTGAGTTACAACAGCCTCTTCGTACCCAAGGTGCGAAAAGCGAATGGTATATCGTCCTACGGGTACATTCTCTATTCTGAAACTCCCCGTTTCGTCTGTTATTCTGTTCTGTGTTTTTTGGTCTAATGTTGCTGCTACTAGCACACCTATAAGCGGCTCTTCGGTGTTTTTATCCACTACCTTACCTCGTATGGTGCCGGTTAGGCTTTGTGCAAATAGGACAGGAGAAAGTATAAGAGTGATTATAACTAAAAACGGTCTCATAATATATGAGATATAACTCGCGAAGCAGCACCAATGTTTGCCTTGGCAAACTGCTTGGCCATATTTTTTAGAGACGCAAGTTCATCTTCATTAGCAATTAATCTCAAAATCTCGTCTGACCACTCTTCTTGGTTATCTATTGCTCGAGCAAAACCCGCCTCTATAAATTGAGCTGCTTCTGGGAACTTTTCTACTGATGGCCCAAATGAAATACAACTACCCCACACGGCTGGCTCCAAAATATTGTGCAATGCACCACTATATCCACCACCAATGAGCGAAAAATCAGCATACTGATACATAGATGAGAGCATACCCATAGTGTCTAGTATCAGTAAGTTGTCGCGAACAGAAAAATTACCATCGGTATACTTTCGAGGGTAGTACTCTGCCAGCTGTTGAGCTATGGCATCGCAGCGTTTGAGGTCATGAGGTGCTATGATGATAGCAAGATTCTCTGGTTTGTTCTTTAGCAGATGTGCTATAAGCTGCTCCTCTTCTTGCCACGATGAGCCTAATATGATCACTTTTCGGCCATTTATGAATGCTTCTATCTCCTCATAGTGTTGTGCGTTTTGGGCGATACTATTTACTCTGTCAAATCGGGTGTCTCCTGTAAACTGTGCTCGAATACCGTGAGACTCTAGCACTTTCGTACTGTTCTGATCGGACGTAAATATGCCCTTGAACTGCTGTACAAGATTAAAATATGGCTTGCCAAACCACTTGAATATGAAATGATTATCTGTGAATCGGCCGTTTACTAAATAAAATGAAGTACCGCATTTGTGCCCTTCGGCTATAAAATTATACCAAAAGTCGTATCGGATAAATATAGCTCGTTGAGGAGCATAGTCTTTATAAAATTGACGCACGTGACCTAATCTGTCCAGCGGCAAATACATCACCCTATCGGCATATTCGCCTTTAATGGCTTGGCTATACCCGCTTGGGCTAAAAATCGTGATGAGTATCTCCTCTTTTTTGTGGTGAATTAGGAGTTCTTGAATAATGGGCAAGGCCATTTCGTACTCACCAAGAGATGCTGCGTGTATCCAGTATTTTATAGGTGTTGGGCGTACTCGCTTGCTGTTATTTCTTGTTTGAGAAAACGATTTTAACTTAGTAGAGAATATACCAACTATTGGCAGTAGAATTGCCGCAAGACACGCAGCAAATATGTAGACATACCGAAACAAGAAATTAGTCTATAAAGAATTCTTCGTCGTCTTTATCTTTGGTGTACACCGGAACGATTAAGCCAAATTTCAAAGCAATCGTGCGATCAAATCGCTTGGTTAGCCCTGAGGTGTTTGCGTTGAAATCCCATGTTCTTCTACCTTGTGTAAATCCTTGATTAAATTCCATGCCTAATCTGAGATGATACCTGTTTTTGGCAACGAGATATTGATAGCCCAAGTATTGTTTGGTGGCAAATCCGTACGTAAGCTGATCATAACCTTTTTCGTATTCATCATTTACCTGTGGAATCGTGACTTGAGAAGAAATAATATCTATACGATGTTGCATCATTCCTGCACCTACTGAGAATAGCAGGCCCGAGTTTGGTTGGTTTTTTACAATATTGAATAAGTAGCCAACATTGGCAGTAGCATAGTTGCCTTTCATATTAAGCTGAATAACTGCAAAATCCCCATTTTGGTCAATGATAGCTCCCGATGTGCCACCTATATTACTAAATAAGCCATTATCTTTCACATTGTCCCCAAAGTACCAATCATAGTCTATACCAAAGATAAAGTTGTTTTTGAGTTTATAGTCTACTCCTAGTCCTAAAGACGCAAAGTTATCAAACCGCTGCTCCAAATCACCTCCTGCAACATTCCACGCTGCGTGAGGAGAAAAAAGAAAACCTTGTTCGGTCTTCATTTCTGACTGAGCTTGAGCTATCAAACCAGTAATTATCAAAAATGTGAGTACAATCCATTTTTTCATAGGTGCAAAATAACATCAAATTGAAAGGATAGATGTCATTACTTTGTGAAATAGGGTTTCGCGTTGATTAAAATTGGGTATATGATTAAATTTTCAATGAATACCTTTGCGGACTTATAAAACGCAAAACGCAATGAAAATAACAGTTGTAGGTACAGGGTATGTAGGGCTAGTTACAGGTACTTGTCTAGCCGAGGTAGGTACATATGTAACGTGTATAGATATAGATGCTAACAAAATAGAAGGACTCCGCAATGGCATTATGCCCATTTACGAACCAGGCTTAGATGCTATGGTAGAGCGTAATTTCAAAAAAGAGAAAATACATTTCAGTACCGACCTAGCATCAAGTATAAAAGGAGCAGATGTCGCTTTTATTGCCGTAGGTACACCTCCAGGAGAAGATGGTAGTGCAGATTTGCAATATGTCCTCAAAGTTGCTTCGCAAATAGGAGCGAATATGAATAGCTACGGTGTGGTAGTAACCAAGAGTACCGTTCCCGTAGGTACGGCCGAAAAAGTAAGAGGAGCCGTACAAGCAGAACTCGACAAAAGAGGAGTAGATATCCCATTTGATATAGCGAGTAACCCTGAATTCCTAAAAGAAGGAGCTGCGATTGATGATTTTATGAAACCCGATAGAATCGTAGTAGGCGTAGACTCTGAAAAAGCTCAAGAAACGATGAGCAAACTCTATAAGCCATTTATTATGAATGGTCATCCACTCATTTTTATGGACATACCAAGTGCGGAGATGACTAAGTATGCCGCGAATGCCATGTTGGCTACACGTATTAGTTTTATGAATGATATTGCTAACCTATGTGAAATAATGGGTGCAGATGTAAATAGTGTACGCCGAGGTATCGGTAGCGACCCGCGTATAGGTTCGCGATTTATCTATGCAGGAATAGGTTACGGTGGTAGCTGCTTCCCCAAAGATGTGAAAGCACTCATAAAAACAGCCAAAGAAAACGATTACACAATGCGTATATTGGAGGCTGTAGAGGACGTAAACGAAGACCAAAAATCAGTACTCTTTGACAAGATAACCAATCACCTAGGTGCTGATCTTAGCGGTAAAACTTTTGCGATGTGGGGGCTATCTTTTAAACCCAATACGGATGATATGCGAGAGGCACCATCACTCGTATTGATAGATAAGATAAAAGCAGCTGGAGGAGAAGTAGTAGCGTATGACCCTGTGAGTATGCCAGAGACCAAGCATATGATAGGCGACAAGATTACATACGTAGATGATCCCTATGATGCTCTAGATGGAGCAGCAGCACTCTTACTAGTGACGGAGTGGTCAGAATTTAAACTACCTGACTGGGATACGGTAAGTAGTAGAATAGGAAATAAATTAGTCTTTGATGGTAGAAATATATACGACCGCGAAGAGCTTAACGACCTGGGCTACAGTTACTTCTGTATCGGTTCCAAATAAAAACAGAACAATGAAAAGAATATTAATAACAGGTGGAGCGGGTTTTTTAGGTTCACACCTTTGCGATAGATTTATAAAAGAGGGCTACGAGGTTATCGCTATGGATAATCTTATTACAGGTGATATGAAAAATATCGAACACCTGATGCCATTGGAGCAGTTTCATTTTTACCATGATGATGTGTCTAAGTATATACACGTGCCCGGTGAGCTTGATTATATCTTGCATTTTGCTTCGCCAGCTAGTCCTATCGACTATCTCAAGATTCCTATACAACACTCAAGGTAGGTAGTTTGGGTACGCATAACTGTTTGGGTCTTGCTCTTGCCAAAGGAGCTCGTATGCTCATAGCTTCTACTTCAGAAGTCTATGGCGATCCCGCAGTACATCCACAAAATGAAGATTATTGGGGAAATGTAAATCCTGTTGGTCCGCGAGGCGTGTATGACGAAGCTAAGCGTTTTCAGGAAGCCATGACCATGGCGTACCACACGTTTCACGGAGTGGAAACAAGAATCATACGCATATTTAACACCTATGGCCCGCGTATGCGACTAAATGATGGTAGAGCACTACCGGCATTCATAGGGCAGGCATTGCGAGGTGAGGATATTACCATCTTTGGTGATGGTAGTCAGACAAGAAGTTTTTGTTATGTAGCTGATTTGGTGGAAGGAATATATAGACTGCTACACAGCGACTACGCACAACCTGTGAATATTGGTAATCCTGATGAGATCAGCATACTTGATTTTGCTAAAGAGATAATAGCACTTACTGGTACGAGTCAAAAAATTGTATTTCACGACTTACCCAAGGATGATCCGAAGCAACGTAAACCGGACATCGCTAGAGCCAAAGAAATATTGGGTTGGGAACCTACCGTAGATAGAGCAGAAGGCTTAAAAATCACCTATGAGTATTTCAAGAATCTGCCTGCGGAGCACCTGTATAAATACGCACATCCCAAAGAATTCAACTAGTCGTTATGAGTTATTTTGTTCACGAGACAGCGGTTATAGACGAGGATTGTACCATTGGAGAAGGCACTAAGATATGGCACTTCAGCCACATAATGTCTCACAGCACACTGGGTGAAAACTGTAACTTAGGTCAAAATGTAGTGGTAAGTCCACGTGTAGTATTGGGTAATAATGTAAAAGTGCAAAATAATGTGAGCATTTATACTGGAGTGACGTGCGAAGATGATGTGTTTTTAGGACCGAGTATGGTGTTTACCAATGTGATAAATCCACGAAGTGCGGTAAACAGAAAAAGTGAATACCTGCAAACTGTAGTGAGGAAAGGAGCAAGTATTGGTGCTAATGCGACGATTGTGTGTGGTAATGATTTGGGTGAGTATTGTTTTATAGGTGCGGGTACGGTAATTACCAAGGAGGTATTGCCTTATGCACTAATGGTAGGCAACCCTGGAAAGCACGTAGGCTGGATGAGTAAGTACGGCCATAAGCTTGAGTTTGAAGGAGATGGAAGAGCCCTATGTCCAGAAGGAGGAGAGCAATATGAGCTTAAAAATGGCAGGGTTATTTGCCTAAGCGAAAAAAAATAAAAAAACAATTTGCGGTATCCGAACTGCGTTTATATTTGCACACCTTAAAAATGGGTTAGTTTATGTTTTGACTCGTTTATTTCCCTAGTCTGGTAGTTCAATTGGTTAGAATATTCTGCTTACTGCGGAAGAGCCGCTGGGTAACGAGTCGATGAGATAAAGGAATTACGGTCTGGTAGTTCAGTTGGTTAGAATACCTGCCTGTCACGCAGGGGGTCGCGGGTTCGAGTCCCGTCCAGACCGCAAAAGTCTCGCTTAACGGCGGGACTTTTTCGTTTGTAATAGTTTGGTTTTTAGCCTCTTATGGATTGAAATAGGTGAAGAAAATAGTAGCATCTATATTCGCTACCGAAACATTGTCGAAACAAATAGATTAGTTTTGTTTTCAGACTCTTATGTCGCATTGGCTACACCACTAAGTCATAACTAAAAAACACGACCTTAGCAGCGGGATGGAAGCGGTACCCCACAGTACAGATAGCCCCCTAGTAGAGCTAGGCTGGTGGAGGGGCGGCACAGAGCCACCGCACGGCCTATAGCCTACTGCCTAGCTGGGCGAGGACTACAAGTGTACAGCCCGAGTATTACCCAAGAAAGAAAAAATGCCAGCCATCGTAGCAACTTCTATCTGAAAGGTAGGAAGCCTCATTCTGAACGTACATTACTATCCATATCCGTGTACATTGATCTTTCAGCACACATATTTTTGGCGTGAGTAAAAACATTTTTACCCTATTCCATTAAGATTTATACTTTTGCCTTGTATAATAAAAGGAACCGTATGGCTACATTATTAGATTTTGAAAAACCGTTAGAAGAGTTGATAGAGCAACTGCAAAAAGCTCAAGCTACTCACCATAAGGGCAAAGTAGATATGAGTGACACTGTTGCTCAACTTACTAAAAAAATAAACAGCGAGAAAAAAGCACTGTACAAAGACCTCAGCGGTTGGCAGAAAGTGCAGATATCGCGTCACCCCGACAGACCTTACACGCTAGATTATATACAGGCCATCACTAAAAACTTTGTAGAGCTACACGGCGATAGAAATGTAGGTGATGATAAGGCTATGGTGGGCGGATTGGCACAGATAGATAACATCAATGTGATGATCATAGGTCAGCAGAAGGGCCGCACTACGAAGGAGCGACAATACCGCAACTTTGGGATGCCTAACCCTGAGGGCTATCGTAAGGCTCTTCGTCTTATGCAGATGGCAGAAAAATTTGATATGCCAGTAGTATGCCTGATAGATACTCCGGGTGCTTTTCCAGGGCTAGAGGCCGAGGAACGCGGACAAGGTGAGGCGATTGCCAAAAATCTGATGGTGATGGCTACACTGAAGGTACCCATTATATGCGTAGTAATAGGTGAGGGTGCTAGTGGTGGTGCTCTAGGTATAGGTGTAGGTGATAGAGTGCTTATGCTAGAAAATACGTGGTACTCGGTAATATCGCCGGAGAGTTGCTCATCTATCCTATGGCGTAGCTGGGATTATAAGGAACAGGCTGCTGATGTACTAAGTCTTACCTCGGACAAGATGCTCGCTAACAAGCTGATAGACGGTATCATACCTGAGCCACTAGGTGGTGCACATAATGATCCGGAGGCGATGTTCAAAACACTGAAGACGGAACTGAAAAAGAATATAAAAGAGCTAAACGAACTGAGCACCAAAAAACTGGTAAAGGCTCGTATCAAGAAATTTAGCAATATGGGTTCTTACAGCGAAACCAAGTAATCTGACGCCTCGGGACCTAGATTAAAAATCAGGTCTAATACACTCAAATTTTGTTGGAAGGCGACTCGGTCGTCAAATACCTGCGGGTATGCGGTGCATACTCGCGGTGGTGTAGGCACGTACATGGACGGTGTAGTATGGTCTGTGAGAAAGGTAGTTTTGAGTTTTAGGCAATCTGCCACGGTTGCAAAAAGTGCCTTGTTAAACTGTAGTAAGGTGTCGTAATGAGTCTTATAGATGGTTTCAATTTTATATCCGTAGTAGAGGAAAAAAGGAGATTTGAGGTAGGCATTTTCTATGCTACGCCAATGCTCTGTTTGCCAGTTGGTATTATAATCTATTAGCACATCGCTATATGGTCCTTTACGCGTACTTTTTTGGGTGGGGACACTGAGCTTGAGGCGTCCGTTGGCCGTAAGTATCTCATATTGTGAGAGTTCACTTTGTTTTTGAAAAGTATGGTGGACGTAGTGTTTATGGTCTGTATCACTCACTACTCCGTGCCAATATGCTATGTTGCCTATACAATGAATGTTCACGGTGTAAAATGTTGCGTATCGTTAGTAATAATATGCAGGAGTTGAGCTACAGTGTGGTCGTGAGTAGGATGTAGGAAGCGTGGCATTAGGTCACATAGCGGTGCGAGTACAAAAGCACGCTCGTGTATGTGAGGATGAGGAATGGTTAGCTCTGGGGTGCTGATTATTTCAAGGTCGTAAAATAGTATATCAATATCGATACACCGTGGTCCCCATTTTCGGGTTTTGGTGCGACCTAGTTCTGCTTCTATGGCTTGTAGTTTTGTAAAGCATTGTAAAACAGGTATATCCGTTTCGAGTATGAGAGCTATATTAATAAAACGCGACTGGTTGAGGTCTCCCCAAGGCGGGGTTTCGTAGTATTGGCTTACGGCAGATATGGTGTCAAAAGCTTCGTTGATAGCTTGTATCGCCTGATAGATGTAGGCGTATCGATTCCCTAAATTAGACCCGAGGCTTAAGACTAGCTTTTTTTTCATTATTTTCGTTTGACACAATGGACGATATAGGCTCATACATCAAGTACATCATCATAGGAGCGATTCTAGTATTTCGTTTTTTGGCCGCGGGCAAAAAAAAGGAAGAAAAACCGAAAAGCCGCCCGAAATCCGTGAAAAGAAAAAAGGCGAGTACGAGTACAACATCGCTAGAGGACATCTTGCGAGAACTTAGCGGTGAACCTGCGAAAGCCAAGCAGCCTGTTCCCGAAAAACAATATGAAACGGTATCGCAACAACGAAAGCGTAAAAAAATAGAAATAGAAGACCATCAGCACGATTTCAGACCGGAGCACGAGCATCACGCCGACGTAGACTTAGACTTGGGTGAGGTGCGAGATGAAATCAGAGAATCACAAGGACTTAAGCTTGAGGAAGAGGAAACCGATGCGTTGTCTGTTGATTTTGACCTAAGACAGGCCATCATAGCTCAGACGATACTCAATAGGCCTTCGTACTAATTCTTAGCTTTAAATAGCCAGTATTTTTGACCCACATAAGTGATAGCTACACTAGCTACTGTGGCTATGATAAATGCACCTAGTTTGTCTACGCCTACAACTAACCTTTTGATGATGTCTAGTTTTTCATCATTGAGGGAAAATGAGAATGTATAGTTAGGTAATGCATCGAGTATTATGTTATTGGTGCCCACATTTACCATAAGAGCTAACGCGTACAGAGTACTGAAGAGTAATAGTCGTTTGTTGTTTTTTTCGGGCTGTTTCCAAGTCCAAAACTTATTCATGTTATACGTCACCACCATCCCAGAGCAGAAACTAATGGCCTTACTAAGGCTAGGGTCTAAAAACTGAGACAGCACATAGTAAACGGTGAAATCTACACCCACGGCAAGAATGCCCGAAATGATAAATTTGGTAAGTTGTTTACTTGCTTGATAAATGGCCATATATGAAGAAGGGTATTAAGCTGGCAAAAGTAGCTGATTATCTTTTATTTCTGCTTCCATTCCTAAACGCAAAGCTTGATTTGGTTGCTGATGTCCTGCTTCAAATCCAAAATAGATGGGATAATTATAGCTAGATGCATGTTCCAATATTATTTCTTCTGCTGATTTGCCAAAAGGTATAGCGTTATCATTCATATGACTCATACTACCTACTACCAATGCTGCTAGATCACTGAGCTTACCGGTACGCTTGAGGTTCATCATCATACGGTCTATGTGGTACAGGTACTCGTCCAAATCTTCAATGAACAGGATTTTGCCTCGGGGGTCGATGTCAGAGGCAGAGCCGCACATACTATAAAGCATACTGAGATTACCACCTACGAGTTGTCCCTTGGCATTGCCTTGTTTATTGAGGGCATTTGCTGGTAAGTCGTACCTTAAAACCTTGCCTGTGAGAGCGTCTATCATGGTGGTATTACTTATGATTTCCTCCGGAGATGGGTCATCACTTATACTCACGGGCATTGTACTATGTAGGGTTGGTATGTTAAAATGCTGATGTATATGACTGTGAAACACCGTAACATCGCTGTAGCCAACGAACCATTTTTTTTGCTCTGCAAGAGGAAATAAATCAAGTTGATCAATGATACGTACGCATCCGTATCCCCCGCGGGTACTTACAATAGCACGTACCTCCGGGTCATTTAGAAATTGCTGTATATCAGCTACTTTATCGGCATCTGTTCCGGCCATTTGGTTTGATACATCGTAGATGTGTTTACCAAGCACAACGTTAAATCCGTGACTTTCAAAAAAACGAATAGCGGGTTCTACTTTTTCGGGTTGAATAGCTCTAGCTGGAGACACAATGGCTATGGTATCACCTTTTTTCAAATACATAGGACGAAGGTAGCCATCTGAGTGATAAATTAAGACAGAGTGTTTCTCCGTATCAAGAGGAGGAGCACGTTTATGACGGTGGAAACTTAATCGGTATTTAGTGCCCTGCGGATTCTAGCTCGATGTTGTCGATATCAATATCTTGTTTCTTCAGCATACCTTTCACAAGGAAGGCGAACAAAGCAAGGTAGGCAAAGCAAACTACTGCGATGATAAATGATTGGTGAATGCCAATGATGTCAGATAATTTGCCTTGAATAGGAGGGATAATACCACCACCCAATATCATCATCACCAAGAATGCAGAACCCTGAGAAGTGTATTTACCCAAGCCAATGATAGACAAGCTAAATATAGCGGGCCACATTATACTACACGCCAAGCCACCGCTCAGAAATGCGTAGATAGCAACCGTACCAGATGTAAACAATCCGATGAGCATAGCCATTACTCCTAATGATCCAAATATCATTAAGGTACGAGCAGGTTTATCCTTACTAACGTAAAATGCCGCCACTTGTAGTAGCACGCACAATACATAGTAATATAATGGCTCCATATCCTTACCCGATAGCATATTAACCCCTATGATGATGAAAAATGCTACGAGGGGAACGAGCATAAGGGCTACTTTCTTGCTCGTGCCGCCTATATTGAAAGCACTGATAGCTCCCGCCCAACGACCAATCATCAAACTACCCCAATACATAGAGATATAAGGAGCAATTTCTGAAGATTGTAGACCACCGAAGGCATCTAAACTAAGAAGCTCGCCCAAGTTAGAACCTATAGCCACTTCTACTCCTACGTAGGTGAAAATAGCTAGCATTCCCAATACCAATTGAGGATATTGCATGGCACCCCAGCCTTCGGGATTGTTAGTAGATGAAGCATACGAAAATAGTAAGCCTCCTACTACCACTAACAAAGCACCTATGAGCCAGTACATACGGTACTTTTCCAATGGACCTCTTATGGTCTCTATTTCATCTGTTGTTGACGCCTTTTTAGAGGATAAAGCGGCGATTTCCGAGTTTAAAATGACAATACTATTTTCTTTCTCAGCTGCGTTCCATGTGGTATTTTGCTCCGTGGCCTTGAGTTTTTTTTCCGTGGCATTCAATTGTTCCACTACTGTGGCTTTGGTTTCTTCCAAGGCTACAATGTTCTTAGCTTCTTCACTAGCATAACTGGCAAATACAGGGCTGAACATCACAATGAGCATTCCCGTCATTATTATCAGGGTTTTGAGGGCTTTATTCGCTTTCTCTACCGGTTCGGAAGTGGTGCCTGCGGGTACTTTTTTAGAAAAATGAAACAACGCTGCTGCGAGTACAAAGAGTAAACCTACTCCGATGTATAGGTATATCACCTTGTTGAGTTCTAAGAGTTTAATCTGCTCGTCGGTAATACTAGCCGTAGTGCCAAATAGAGCCATGGCCACTATGATAGGCCCTATGGTGGTGCCAAATGAATTGATACCTCCACCTAAGTTTACACGACTAGCTCCTGTTTTTGGGTCTCCTAAGAGTATGGCAAATGGGTTTGCCGCTACTTGCTGCAACGAAAATCCTAGAGCCACAATGAATAACCCAACCAACATTCCTGCGTATAAGTTGGCCTGAACTGCCAGTATCATAGCTCCTGCTCCGAGGGCGGAGAACAAAAGGCCGTAGACGATACTTTTTTTGTACCCCCACTGGCCCACTATATCCTTGCCTGTACTTGCTCCGAAGGCAAATAGGAACAAAGCTCCAATGTAATATGCCGTATAAAATGCAAAGTCAACCAGTTGGGATTGAAATTGGTCGAGCGAGAAGTACGACTTACAAAAAGGTATAAAGATACTGTTGCCTGCTGCTATGAATCCCCAAAAAAAGAAGACGGTAATTAGCGTATACAGAGCTGGATAATTGGTTTTGGTCATAATGCTGGTTAGCTTTTGGTTGGTGCTTCGTTATAAGAATTAAGGCAATTTTATTCGCCAGCCTAAGCTAAAGCGGATTGGAGTTACCGACATAGGTTCTTTTTCTATAATTTTAAGACCAAGCTTGAGGTCTTCCTTACCTATTGCATAAGTGGCACCAATACTGGGCTCCACATAAAAACCTTTGATGAATGCTTTGTTTTTAAAAGGATGATAGATATAACCCACATTAAAACCTACCGTGGCGTAACTCTGCTCCACACTTGGAATGCTAGTGTTAACCTTCCCTGCTGAATCAAGTAGACTCCATTCTTCTCCGATTACAAATCCTAAACCAACACCAATGTGAAAACCTTTTTGCTTCTTACTCAAAAAGCGACTTGCCTTTAAACGTATGTTTTGGCGTAGTGCTTGTATACTGTCAAAGTCCGCATTGATATAGTTTGGCAACTTAATGTTGTCCAATGAAAAAGTGTATCTCATTTTTTTACGATTTACACCACCTTCTAATGAGTATCCCCCATATATGAGAGATGGGGCATCTGCAGATAGGGTAAATGAGGTTTGTGCTTCAGCATATATCGCTGAAAGGAGTAGGGTGATGAGAAGGAATGTGTATTTAGTCATTTGTAAAAAAATAAGTTGACTCCAAATATAATTGTAAAGCAACGTATTCCAATTTGGAGGAGATGTGCTTTTTTTTTGCAAAAGCAGTTACACAAACAACTGCATACCCTCTAGTTTTCGTTTCGTTCGGCTGGTGCGTACGTAGTAATTAATCATTCCCATTAATATACAAACTACCGCTATAGCAAATATCCACCAATCAAAGTCCTTAGGAACATACGTAAGTGATAGAGCACCTACATCTTTATACAGTTCGGTATTTCCTTCATTCTCATGCAGGTAGGTGACAAAATCTATGGTAAAAGATAAGATACTAATAAATGCACCGGCAATGTAGAGTGACCACTCTTTCCAGTTGAGCGGAGTTTGTTTTGCAATGAGCATTAGGGCTATGGCTATCATCAGCAATGCCAATATAACAGGAGCTATTACTGGGCCAATCCAAGCTACAGGTAGCAAAAAGAGGATATCCCAAGTGAGGAGACTCTCGGGCCAATCGATAAAAACTTTTAGAAAAACATAGTAAAAAATGTCCCACACCGCAAAGCTGATGAGGAAGTAGGCAAATCGCTCTACCTTGTTGGTGCCGGCTAGTATGCCTACTGCGGCTAGCATTATGATGGTAGCCACCTCTCGCCATAGTTCTGTAAATACTATGGGGTCGGCAATAGCATTAATGGGAAATTGGAAGCCCAACAGATTTAGCCAATTAAAATGTATCAGTAAGTCGTAGTTTTCTACCTCCAAAATCAAAATCACCAATACCACTATCACAAAATATAATGTACTCGAAGTAGACTTCATTCTTACTTTTACCACATAAATTATTAAAAATATACTTTATGAATAAATCAATTATCTCTTACATTATGATAGCAGTGGCTCTGCTATTCACTGCATGTACCCAATCGGGCTCCGACAAAGCAGAAGGCTACTCCGGTGCCACTAAAAAAAGCCACAGTAATGCAGTAGCAACTAGCAACGCCGACTGGTGGCCAAACCAACTTAACCTGAGTATACTCCGTCAACACTCAGAACTTTCCAACCCGATGGATGAAGATTTTGACTACGCGGCGGAATTTCAAAAACTCGATTACGAAGCCCTCAAAGCAGATATCAATGCAGCTCTCACAGAGTCGAAAGACTGGTGGCCGGCAGATTATGATAACTATGGTCCATTCTTTATACGTATGGCGTGGCACAGTGCAGGGACGTATCGCACAGGCGATGGTAGAGGTGGTTCTCGGTCAGGACAGCAGCGTTTTGCTCCGCTCAATAGTTTCCCAGACAATGCTAACTTAGACAAGGCTCGTAGACTGCTTTGGCCGATTAAGCAGAAGTACGGTAAAAGCATCTCATGGGCAGACCTTATGGTGTTAGCAGGTAACGTAGCATTAGAAAATATGGGCTTTAAGACCTTTGGTTTTGCAGGAGGAAGAGAAGATGTGTGGGAGCCAAACTTAGATGTATACTGGGGTCCAGAAGAAAAATGGCTGGATGATAAACGATATACAGGCGATAGAAAACTAGAGAACCCGCTAGCAGCGGTACAGATGGGACTTATCTATGTAAACCCAGAAGGACCTAACGGAAATCCGGACCCAAAACTGGCGGCGAATGATATACGTGAGACGTTTGGTAGAATGGGAATGAATGATGAAGAAACCGTAGCACTCATAGCGGGTGGTCATACCCTGGGTAAAACCCACGGTGCTGGCCCAGCAGACAATGTAGGCCCAGAGCCAGAGGCTGCCGATATGGAAGAACAAGGCTTTGGATGGAAAAGCACCTACAAATCAGGTAAAGGTCCAGATGCCATTACTTCAGGTTTAGAAGTGATATGGACGAGTACCCCAGCCAAATGGAGTCATCAGTATTTTTTCAACTTATTTGAGCACGAATGGGAACTCATCAAGAGCCCGGCTGGAGCACATCAGTGGGTGGCAAAGGATCCTAAGGTGCAAGTGCCTGACGCTTTTGATAAGGAAAAGTCTTTTGCACCCACAATGTTGACTACCGATTTATCCCTGCGTTTTGACCCAGTTTACGAGAAAATATCACGTGATTTTTACGAAAATCCAGCCAAGTTTGATGATGCCTTTGCACGAGCATGGTTTAAATTGACACACCGCGATATGGGACCAAGAACTACGTACCTAGGCCCCGAAGCACCTACTGAAGATTTAATATGGCAAGACCCATTGCCGGAGGCAGACTATGCTCAGATTTCTGTAGCAGACATCAAGTCACTAAAGGCTCAAATACTTGGTTCAGATTTAACACTTGCAGAACTCGTATCTACAGCGTGGGCTTCAGCGTCTACCTATCGTGAGTCAGACAGACGCGGTGGTGCCAATGGAGCACGTATTCGTCTTGCTCCGCAAAAAGATTGGGAGGTGAATAACCCAGTCCAATTACAAAAAGTACTAGCGGTATATGAGCAAATCAAGGCGGATTTTGATGCGAAAGGAAATAACAAAGTATCAATAGCAGACCTCATAGTATTGGGCGGAAGTGCGGCAGTAGAAAAAGCGGCAGCCAATGCAGGCGTGAGTGTTGCGGTACCTTTTGATGCAGGAAGAACAGATGCTACCCAAGAGCAAACAGATGAAAAATCATTTGTGTTGCTAGAGCCGATGGCTGATGGATTTAGAAACTACCTCAAGACTAGATACAAATTGACTACCGAGGAACTACTCGTGGACAAAGCACAACTACTTACACTCACCGCCCCAGAAATGACGGTGCTAGTGGGAGGTATGCGTTCGCTTGGGGCCAATTATGATGGTTCGGATAAGGGAATGCTCGGTATAGAAAAAGACAAGTTAGGGAATGAGTTTTTTGTAAACCTTCTCAGTATGGAGACCCAGTGGGAAGCTACCGATGATTCCAAAGAAAACTTTGTGGGCAAAGACCGAAGTACAGGGGAAACCAAGTGGACTGCTACCAGAGCAGACCTCGTATTTGGCTCGCACTCAGAGTTGCGTGCTATTGCAGAAGTATATGCCAGTGCCGATGCCAACGAACGATTTGTTCGTGATTTTGTAGCGGCGTGGTATAAAGTAATGAACCTAGACAGATTTGATTTGAAGTAATACACGCTAAATCTAACGGATCAGAAAAGTCAGCTCGAGAGAGCTGGCTTTTTTTACGTTCTACTGTATGTAAGGGTTTCATTTTGGGGATAATTGTAATTGGTGTAAGGAGTTTTAGGTAAATTATGAGAGTTATGAAAAGAGGTTTCAATTTCATCTTACTCCGAATTTGTACAAAAATTGACTTCATTATACCACGAATTTGTACATTTTAAGATGTTAGAGTAGTCTTTTAGAAGATCAGTTTGGTGCGTTGCAACACCCCTCACAGCGTTAGCGACTTGGACCATCCAATCATTACACAAAACGAAAGCAATAAAGGACACAGCAGCATTTGTAACTGAATAGCCTTGTACTTCATAGCCCGAGAAATAACAATTGGAGTGGGAAGGTGTGGTTTGAGCCTTCCCACTCCTTCTTTTGCATTTTAGAATTTGAAGTTTGGTGCTGCATTCCATTACTTTCGCACCATGTTCCCTACACTCAATGGCAACGGACGAATATGGATATACGTGGCCCAAAGACCGCTTAGCGAAGAAGAAGCTCATAAGATTAATGAACGATTGGCTGCTTTTTGTACCAATTGGGCAGCTCACGGCAATCAGCTCAAGGCTGAATTTGGGATATTTTATAATCAGTTGCTTGTATTAGGAGTAGACGAGGAGGTAGCAGCGGCCACTGGATGCAGCATCGATCAGACGTCGGCTATTTTTAGGCAGATAGATAGTGAGATGAATCTTGATTTGTTTAATAGAATGAACCTCACTTTTTTACAGGATTGCAATATTCGCATCGTGAAAATGTCTGATCTTAACCAAGCATATATCTCAGGATTGATAAGTGATGATAGCATCTTCTTGAATAATACACTCAGCGTGCTTTCAGACTTACGAATGAAGTGGCAAGTTCCATTCAAGGAATCATGGGCGTACAAACGGGTGAATGTATCTACGTCTTAAAGATACGTAAGCTATCTATTTAATAGAATCACGAGACTGTTGAGGTGTAAATGTTAAATGAGATTCCCAGTAATTCTTTAGGATTAGCATCGAAATAATCATTCACAAAAAAGCCCACTCACCAAAGGTAAGTGGACTGTTTACAATTTCTCGGCGGTTTTAACCCCGAGAAATTGTTTATAAATGTATCACCTCGTCATAAGCAGCGGCACATGCTTCCATGATAGCCTCACTCATAGTAGGGTGTGGATGTACGGTCTTTATCATTTCGTGGCCGGTAGTTTCTAGCTTACGTGCACTTACCACGCCTGCTATCATCTCAGTCACATTGGCACCTATCATATGGGCTCCTAGGAACTCCCCATACTTTGCGTCGAAAATCACTTTTACAAAACCTTCCTTGCTACCTGCTGCACTTGCTTTTCCCGATGCTGAGAATGGGAATTTACCTACTTTGATGTCATATCCAGCTTCCTTAGCCTTAGCTTCAGTATAGCCTACAGATGCTATCTCTGGCCATGTGTACGTACATCCAGGGATGTTGCCGTAGTCTAGTGGTTCTACGTGTTGTCCGCTTATTTTCTCTACACAGATAATTCCCTCTGCACTTGCTACGTGAGCTAGAGCTGGACCGTGTACGATATCACCTATGGCGTATACGCCAGGTACGTTGGTTTGGTAGTAATCATCTACTAATACTTTGCCTTTCTCAGTATTTATGCCCAGAGACTCTAGCCCGATATTTTCTAAGTTGGTTTGGATACCTACTGCACTTAGTACCACATCACACTCGATGGTTTCCATTCCTTTGGCAGTCTTCACGCTTACTTTACAGCCAGCACCTTTGGTATCTACAGCCTCTACAGAACTATTGGTCATGATGGTCATTCCCTTTTTCTTGTAGATTTTTTGAAGTTCCTTACTTACGTCGGCATCTTCATTTGGCACTATATTAGGCATAAATTCTACTAC
This sequence comes from Bacteroidota bacterium, assembly GCA_018700895.1. Classification (GTDB taxonomy): domain Bacteria; phylum Bacteroidota; class Bacteroidia; order NS11-12g; family UBA9320; genus UBA9320. The sequence goes on along the minus strand of JABIUV010000007.1, from coordinate 112,023 downwards.
GGTCACTTCCGTACCCATAGCATTGTAGAAATACGCAAACTCCATCCCGATAGCACCACTACCTACTACCACCATTTTCTTAGGTTGCTTAGGTAATACCATCGCCTCGTGATAGCCTACTATTTTTTTACCATCTATTGGCAAGTTAGGCAACTGACGCTCGCGAGCACCCGTTGCTAGTATGATGTGCTTGGCACTGTGAGTCTCTTTCTTACCTTCATTATCTACACTTACTTGACCTTTGGATATCAGCTTACCAAAACCTTTGAGTATCTCTATCTTGTTTTTCTTCATCAAGAACTGAATACCCTTACTCATTCCCTCAGCTACGCCTCTACTACGTTTTATCACCGCACCAAAATCGTGCTTAGCATCGCTTACCGATATGCCGTAATCGCTCGCGTGGTTGATGTATTCAAAAACCTGTGCAGATTTCAATAGAGCTTTAGTAGGAATACATCCCCAGTTGAGGCACACACCACCCAGTTCAGATTTTTCTACTATTGCTACCTTGTGCCCAAGCTGTGCTGCTCTAATAGCTGCTACATATCCACCTGGCCCACTACCTATTACGATTACGTCAAAATTCATATTCTAATTCTTGTTTTTTGAGGTTGCAAAAGTAAGGGATTTTTTTGTGCCAATGAACGATCTTTGGGCTACAAATGTGGACTGTCTTATTTTTAAATAACAAGGATGTTTTTGGTAGGGATGCAAGATTTGTCGTTATGATTTCAGTGTATGGAATAGCCGCTAGTATAGGGAACGACTCCTGCTTACCATCACATTATTCAGAGTTTAGGTATTTTTGAGCTTAATCTTAAACTTTTACTTCAACTTAAACTTAAATTTGCCTTATGGGAAGAGCATTCGAATTTAGGAAAGCCCGAAAAATGAAACGCTGGGGCAAAATGGCGGTAACCTTTACACGCATAGGTAAGGAGATATCTATGGCCGTAAGAGAAGGCGGACCCGACCCTGACAACAATTCCAGACTGCGTATGGCTATGAAAAATGCCAAGTCTGAGAATATGCCCAAAGACCGTGTAGAGGCGGCCATCAAAAAAGCAAGTGACAAGGATGCAAGCAACTATGAGGAGGTACTTTATGAGGGGAAAGGCCCTTATGGTCTGAGCCTTATGATAGAAACCGCTACGGACAATATAAACAGAACAGTGGCCAATGTTAGGGCCATTTTCCGAAAAAACGGCGGCGAACTAGGTACTAGTGGCTCACAAGAATTCAACTTTGAGCGAAAGGCAATTTTCAAAATAGAGCAGGGTGATAAAGACCTTGAAGAGCTGGAGCTAGAACTCATAGACTACGGACTAGAAGAGATAGAGCAGGTAGAAGATGAGACGTTGGTATACACTGGATTTACCGATTATGGCAATATGCAAAAAGGCCTAGAAACAGTAGGAGTGGAGATAGCCTCAGTAGATATAGAGCGTATACCGCATCAAACTATAGATCTTACGGATGGACAAAAAGAAGAGATAAATGGCCTCATAGAAAAATTAGAAGAAGACGAAGACGTACAGAACGTGTTTCATAATGCGGTGTTGTAGCACTTCGATACAATTTTTCTCCTACCTTCGAAAAATCACTCAATGTGACAACCTACTTGGTACAATGATTCATTCAACTCCTCGTCCACTTCTCGATAAATTCTTTTCCTACCGTCAAAGAACACTCGAACTGACAAGGCTTTTCGTCTTACCTCCTAAGTTTGTCGTAACCGTTGTCAGTTCGAGTGGTTTTCTCACAGAGAAAGCTGTACCGAGAACTGAACAACCCAAAAGGGTAACATACAATTAGATGAAAAAAATCTGCTTCTTCAATAGCTCCAATTTTTGGGGAGGTGGCGAAAAGCTCCACTTAGAAAATGCGAAGGCCTTTCGCAAGAAAGGTTACAAAGTAACCATTGCGGCTCACCGTGGCAGTGAGCTGTGGAACAGAGCACAAGGTGAAGGCTTTGAGACCATTGCGGTGAAGGTAGGAAGTACTTCATTTCTTAATATATTCAAACTACTTCGGATAAAAGCCTACTTCCAAAATGAAGGAATAGACACGGTAATTTTCACCACATCTCAAGACTTAAAAACAGCGAGTATCGCTGCACATTGGGCTAAGTGCAACAAGGTAGTGTACCTAAGAGGACTTGCAACGCCTATCAAAAACAGCATCGTAAATCGGTACTGTATGAACAAGGCTTGCACACACCTCATAGCCAACTCACAAGAGACGAAACGTACAATGCTAGAAAATCTGAGTAAGTACATAGCAGCAGATAAGATTGGGTTAATTTATCACGGTATAGACGAAAAATTGCTTGCTGATGGAGGTGCTAAGTTGCCCCAAGTGAATGCAGAAGAAGGTACTATTATACTAGGTAACGCGGGCAGACTTACACTCCAAAAAGGACAGCAGCATCTTATAGAAGTTGCCGAGCAACTAAAAGTGCAAGGTGTGAAATTCAAGCTTTATATAGCAGGCACGGGTGAGCTGTACGATGAATTACAAGCCGGCATTAGTGCCAAAAAACTAGAAAACGAAGTAATTCTCCTTGGATTTGTAGCCGACATGGAAGCGTTTATGCGAAGCATAGACATTTTTGTACTCAGCAGTAGTTGGGAAGGTTTTGGATTTGTGATAGTAGAAGCCATGGCCAAAGGAAAACCCGTGGTGGCTTTTGACATTACAAGTAATCCTGAGATTATCACAGACGGCAAAACAGGATTGCTAGCTACGCACTTAGACAATACGGATTTCGCCAGCAAAACTGCACGTCTTATTTCAGATACGAAACTCCGCCGGCAGATGGGTCAAGCTACTAAGCAAAGTGTGATTGATCGCTTCTTGATAGAGGAGCGGATTACCGAGTTAGAGGAATATTTGATAAAGGCCTAAAATTGACCATTACGGAATTAAGTTTCATTAAGACTTTTGTCAAAGACAAAAACTTAATGTCCTTGCTGAAAAGTGAAGGGTAACCGTAAGCGTCGTCCTTTTACTTAAATCTTAGAGCAACTAGACTCACCTTCTTAATGTTAAAACTTTAGTGTTTTCCTTTTTTTTATTTCACCTTTGTACTCGCTATGCTATTAATACAAGATATACGAGCAGACAAAGAGGGTGTCATTGCCCGATTGGCTAAAAGAGGTAAGGATTTCACAGACCTCATAGATCAGGCACTTACCTTGGATGATAAGCGTAAAAGTACGCAGTTGGAAATGGACGATGTATTAGCCGAAAGCAACAAGATATCAAAAGAAATAGGTCAGCTATTCGCACAGAAAAAAATAGACGAAGCAAATGAGCTAAAGGCTAAAAGTCCAGAGCTAAAAGCCAAGAGCTCTGAGCTAGGAGACGAACTAAAGGCCATAGAAAATGAGTTGCTAGACGTACTTTACCAAATTCCAAATGCACCCGGAGAAGCGGTGCCTGCTGGCAAAAGTGAGGCGGATAACAAAGTAGTTTTAGAGCACGGTGAAAAACCAAATTTGACCCAAAATTTGCCGCACTGGGAGCTTTGTGAGAAATATAATCTCATCGACTTTGAACTCGGGGTAAAAATCACCGGAGCCGGATTTCCGGTATATAGAGGAAAAGGGGCGAGACTACAACGTGCACTTATCAATTGGTTCTTGGACAAAGGAAGAGATGCCGGTTTTGAAGAAATACAACCACCACTATTCGTAAACGAAGCAAGTGGAATAGGGACGGGTCAATTGCCTGACAAAGAAGGGCAGATGTATCATATGCAAGTAGATAATCTATATGCTATACCCACAGGAGAAGTGCCGATTACCAATATCTACCGTGATGTAATTTTGAAAGAGGATGATTTCCCAATAAAAAATTGTGGTCATTCTCCGTGTTTCCGTAGAGAGGCAGGCAGCTATGGTAAGGATGTACGTGGATTGAACAGACTCCATCAATTTGATAAAGTAGAAATCGTACAGCTAGTACACCCAAGTAACTCTTACGAGCTGTTAGAAGATATGAGCAGCTACGTACAGAGCCTGCTAAAGGAACTTGGGCTACAGTATCGTGTATTGCTACTCTGCGGAGGAGATACGGGATTTGCGAGTGCTATGACTTATGATATGGAAGTATGGAGTGCAGCACAAGAGCGGTGGTTAGAGGTAAGTTCTGTTTCTAACTTTGAGACGTTTCAAGCCAATAGACTAAAACTGCGTTTCAAGAATAGTGATGGTAAAAATGAGTATGCTCATACGCTCAATGGCAGTGCTTTAGCTCTTCCACGTATTATGGCAAGCATCTTGGAAAACTACCAAACGCCCGAAGGCATTATCGTTCCTGAGGTGTTGAGACCGTACTGTGGGTTTGATGTGATAGATTAGTAAACTGTTCCAAGGTGAAGATTAAGTATTGTCGTTCTGAGTTCTTAAGTTTACTTTCGAATTTTACACTATGAACATATCATTTTTAGCTTAATATTTTCTGCTTGTGCAGTTACGGCTAAGGCCTTAGTGTATATTATTGTTAAGTTAAGACGCAATGGGCTACAACCGACTTCGTCCTTTTTCACTTTGCCTTTTCGCTAAAATCGTCTTACCGTTGCAGCAAAGTTTACAAAACAACACTATGCGTAAGATTTTTATCCTTTGCTCAGCTTTGTTCTCCTTTTCTCTCTTTGCTCAACAATCACTAGACTCCATAGAAGTCTCAGCAACCAGATTGCCTGTTAAGGTTTATGAAAGCGGCAAGAGCATTACTATTATTTCTCAGAATCAGATACAACAATTACCCGTAACCACCATAGATGAATTATTCCAATACGTAGGCGGTATCAATATCAATAGCCGTGGCGGTTTTGGAGTACAAGCAGACATAGGAATGCGTGGAAGTACGTATTCTCAAGTACTTGTATTAGTTGATAACCAGCGTATCAATGATCCGCTAACGGGCCATTATAACAACAACGTGCCTGTTCCTATGAGTGAGATAGAGCGTGTAGAGGTAATACGCGGTTCTGCTGCAGCCAGCTTCGGTGCAGATGCTGTGGGTGGCATCATTCACATAAAAACAAAAGCGTATGAAGCTTTAAATAATACAGATAGGTATACGTCTACTACTGGAAATGTGGGTTTTGGTGCAAACAATCTCACCTCTACTGACCTTCAGATACAACAGCAATTTAAGAAATTTGGATTTACAGCCAGTATGCGATCTGCGGCTTCAGATGGAGAAGAGTTTGTGAACCCAAATTTCACTAATTATCAGCGAGGAGACAGCTTAAACAACACTCAGTTTGACCTAAAAACATACTCAGCAGCAGCCAATTACAGGTCTAAAAAACTAAAGGCTTATGCTCGTGTAGGAGTGGATGCACGTGACTTTAGTGCCAAGTATTTTTACACTCTGAGTTCTTTTGATGAGAGTACAGAAAGTACAGGTGCTCAGTGGCTGCAAAGTGCTGTAAGCTACGACTCGGATGCTGGTAAAACAGAACTAACGGCAAGTTACAAAAAGAGTACGGATGAGTTTATCTTTAACCCAAATCCCTTAGTGGCTTCGATTAATAACCATGAGATGCAACGTGTGAATGCTACGCTTTCGCACCAATTTAGGTTTATAGGAATAAACCTCAACACAGGAACACAAACCGACTGGCAAGATATTACAAGCAATGATAGAGGAGACCATAAGCGACTGTCCAATGCAGCATTTATACTGGCTAGTAAAAAGATAAAAAAGCTAAGTCTAAACGGTGGTCTAAGACTGGAACAATCAGAGCAAATCGGTCTACAGTTTATCCCGCAAATCAACGCGGCTTATCGCAATGGAGCTTTAGTATTTAGATCTAGCATAGGTAGAGCTATCCGTCAAGGAGACTTTACTGAACAGTTTAACAATAACAATACTCCGCTAGTAAGTGCAGGAAGAAGCGTAGGAAATCCCGACCTCTTGCCAGAATCTTCTTGGAACTATGATCTAGGTGTAGACGCTTTCTTAGGAGATTTGATACTATCTAATACCATTTTTGGTAGAAACTCCAAGGACTTGATAGACTTTGCTCTCACTAGCGGATCAGATATCACTAATTTGACAAATCTAGCAGATACATTCAACTACTTATACGCTCAGAATATTTCTGAAGCATTTACTTGGGGAAATGAATTTTCACTGCAATATGCCAAGAAGTTTGGTGCTAATAAACTGTCGGTTCGAGTAAACTACACGTTCTTACAGACCAACTCTCCGGATAGTATCACATCCAAGTACATTTCTAATCACCCTACGCACAACCTAAATGGAGCTATCAACTACGCGTTCTATGGTTTTGATGTAAATGTAGGAGGAAGTTTAATCACCAGAAATGCAGAAGATTTTCCTTCCGCAGATGCGAGCATACCTACAGACTATGCTGTGCTCAACACACGTGTGAGTTACACTACGGACCTAATGCCACTATCTGTGTACATAGATGTACGTAATGTGCTTGACACGCAGTATCAAGAAATACTAGGAGCTCGTATGCCCGGCAGATGGATTATTGGCGGTCTTAAGTGGAATATCAGACACAATAAGGTGGAGCTGCCGAGGAGGTATTAGTCAGAAGTTTCGAAGAAAGAACCTCAAACTTTTCGCAAGTTATACGTATCTTAGCCGTAAGATATACGGGTATGCTAAAAAATAAACAAAGAAAAGAAGTAAGTCTAGACGCCGAGACTATTGCAATCCTAACACAACAAGCTGAAAAACAAGGCCGTAAGCTAAAAAACTACATGGAACACGTGTTAAAGCAACAGGCAAATGACTCTGAACTGTCTGATGAGTATAAACATTATGATGGACGGTATGCTAGAAAAACATGCGAAGGGAGAACCGAATTACGCATCTTGGAGTAAATGGAGAGTTTACTTTTGACCAAATGAAAATGAGCAGATTTTCCCTTTTATGTATTATAATCTTGCCTTTTTTGGCAAAAGCCCAATTTAACGATTGTATAGATAGCAATAGAATTAACCCATATTACCAGTGCAATGACCCGAGTTTTGATCCTGTGTGTGGATGCAATAATGTAACCTACCGCAACGGCTGCGAAATGACAAATGTAGGAGGTGTAAATTACAGTTCTCCTGATCAGAACGGAGTATGTCGCAGTGATTTCTTTTTCTTCTATTACTATCCCAATCCGGTTTTTGACCGTATTAACTTTAGTATGCAGTTTGCCTCGCAAGAAATATCTCCAGCTACCATGCTGATATATGATGTGTATGGCAATGTGGTGTACTCTATGCTTCTCAATAATATACAGGACTTTCCTACCTTCCCTCAAACCATCTATTTAAACAATTTAGAATCAGGAGTTTATATAATGGGGATACAGTCTAGAGATGTATCTAAGATGTCGAAATTTATAAAACATACCTATTAATTACCCATGAGAATACAAACAATACATACAGGAAATTTTATGCTCGATGGAGGAGCAATGTTCGGTACGGTGCCCAAAAGCATTTGGCAACGAATAAACCCAGCGGATGAAAATAACCTCTGCAACTGGGCAATGCGATGTCTGCTTGTAGAAGACGGAGAGAGACTTGTGCTAATAGATACAGGAATGGGGGAGAAGCAAAGCGAAAAATTCTTCGGGTACTATTACCTCAATGGCATCCATACCTTACAGAAGTCACTAAACGATGTAGGTGTTGATTTTAAGGATATTACAGATGTTATTCTTACGCATTTGCACTTTGACCATTGCGGTGGAGCTGTGAAATGGAATACAATGAAAGATGGCTATGAGCTAACTTTCCCCAATGCAAAACATTGGGTGCACCGCAGTCATTGGGAACATGCGATTAATCCTAATCCAAGAGAAAAAGCATCATTTCTAACCGAGAATATGATGCCGATACAAGAGTATGGTGATCTACATTTTATAGGTAATGATTTAAAAATAACGGAAAATATATCTGGTATTTTGGCTCAGGGTCATACCGAGTCGATGTTTTGTCCTAAGATAAATGTGAACGGAGATACATTGGTATTTATGGCAGATATGATACCTAGTGCAGGACACATTCGCCCCAACTATGTAATGGGATATGACATTCGCCCCTTAGACACGATGCGTGAACGTGAAGCGTTTCTACAAGAGGCAGTGTCTAAGGATTACACGTTATTCTTTGAGCACGATTTAAATTTGGAATGTGGCAAGGCAATTCTTACAGATAGAGGTTTCAAGCTAGGAGATTCGGGTACTTTGAAAGACTTTTTTAGTTAGTTATATCGTTCACAACATTGAGAGATCAAAATTGCCTAGGGGGGAATAGTTTAGACTAAGACTCAATGTAATAGGTATTCTAACTTTACTAAGCAGCTAGTTGATAGTTCTCGTCTTCAGAATTTTCAAAATAACAGACGCCATTTTTGGTTAAACTTTTGGAGCCAGATAAAACTTTTATGTCACTGCTCACTTGTATAGATGCACTAACTTTGCAGTTATGTCTTTTGAACTACAAGCACCTTTTGAACCTACAGGGGACCAACCCGAAGCAATAAAACAATTGGTGCAAGGTGTGAATGAAGGTTTGCCAGCACAAACACTACTTGGTGTTACCGGCAGCGGTAAAACATTTACCATGGCAAATGTGATACAACAAACGCAACGCCCTACGCTCATTGTAAGTCATAACAAAACGCTAGTAGCCCAGTTATACGGCGAGTTCAAACATTTCTTCCCTAATAACTCGGTACAGTATTTTGTGTCCTACTACGATTACTACCAGCCAGAGGCATTCATACCAAGTAGCAATACCTACATCGAAAAGGACCTCAACATCAATGAGGAGATAGAGAAAATGCGACTGCAAACGACCTCTGCACTCCAAAGTGGTAGACGCGATATTATCGTAGTAGCATCGGTAAGTTGTATATATGGTGCAGGTAACCCAAACGATTACGAGGACAGTATTATACGTATTAGCCGAGGGCAAAAAATAGCGAGAAACACCTTGTTACATGCCTTAGTAGGCAGTTTGTATTCGCGTACCACTGCCGATTTTAAGCGGGGAACTTTTAGAGTTAAAGGAGATACAGTGGATATTTACTTGGCGTATGATGATATTGCCTTACGTATTGGGTTTTTTGGTAACGAGATAGAAGACATAGAAACCATAGACCCTATGACCGGCCAACGCATAGAAGTATTATCTGATGCGGCTATTTTCCCTGCACAGTTATTCGTTACGCCAAAGGACAGATTGAATAATGCTATTACGCATATACAAGACGATATGGTGAAGCAGGTAGATTATTTCAGAAGTATAGGGAAGCCGTTGGAAGCCAAACGGTTACATGAGCGTACTGAGTTTGACATGGAGATGATGCGTGAGCTTGGTTACTGCAGCGGAATAGAAAATTATAGTAGGTACATGGATGGCAGACAACCCGGGCAACGCCCGTTCTGTTTGATAGACTACTTCCCCGATGACTATCTGATGATTATAGATGAAAGCCACGTAACGCTGCCTCAAGTACGTGCAATGTACGGTGGAGATAGGGCTCGAAAAATTAACTTGGTAGATTACGGTTTTAGGTTGCCCGCAGCACTCGATAATAGGCCGTTAAAATTTGAAGAATTTGGTGAGGTGACCAATCAGGTGGTGTATGTAAGTGCTACACCTGCCGATCACGAAATCGCAGAAAGTGAAGGAGTTATCGTAGAACAAGTAATACGTCCTACAGGATTATTAGATCCAGTAATAGAAGTAAAACCGAGTACGAATCAGGTAGACGATTTGCTAGAGCAAATTGATGAACGTATAAAAATGGGAGACCGCGTATTGGTAACTACACTTACCAAGCGTATGGCCGAAGAGCTGGATAAGTATATCCGTAATCTTGGCATCTCGGCTACGTACATTCACTCCGAGGTAAAAACCATGGATAGGGTAGAAATACTTGATAGGTTGCGAGCAGGAGATATTGATGTACTCATAGGTGTAAATCTGCTGAGAGAAGGACTCGATTTACCAGAGGTAAGTTTGGTGGCTATATTAGATGCAGACAAGGAAGGATTTTTGCGTAGCGAAAGAAGTCTTGTGCAGACCGTAGGTAGAGCTGCTCGTAATGTGAATGGTAAGGTTATAATGTATGCTGATAAAATTACTGACAGTATGCAATTGACCATAGACGAGACAGAACGCAGACGTATGGTTCAGATGAAGTATAACCAGGAGCACGGTATCAACCCAGAAACCATCATCAGAAGTAAAGAGTCGGTATTTGAGAAAAAAGAAAAATCGGCATTAGAAAAGGTAACGAATCCATACGAACGACGAGAAAATACCTTGAGCGTAGCTGCAGACCCAGTAATGCAGTATATGAGCAAAGATGGTGTGAAAAAGGCCATAGAAGCTACCAAAGCACAAATGCTCAGAGCCGCCAAGGATATGGACTTTATGGAGGCGGCAAGACTGCGAGACGAGATGAATCAATTGGAAGAAAAACTAAAGGCGATGAAGTAACAGCCTAGTTTTCTTTTTCTTTGTAGTCATCTTATGAAAAAGAATTTATTCATCGCCCTCATTTTTCTATCGGCTTGTGCAAGTACGCAGCAAGTAAGTTACGTAACCGGTGTAGCTGATGCTCAGATAGACTTACCTCAAGGTGCACGCACAGTAACTCTACTCAATAGAGTGAGACTGGCGTATCCGTACAACGAAAGCACCACACTGCTCAATCCAAATAACCCAGATCTACTAAACGGAGCATTTAATACTATGCGTAGCCGTATAAGAAGTCAAAATTATCTCCGTATTCTTAGTGAGGCTGACCAATTTAAGCATACGGCCAATGGTAATTTTCCGCTTGCAATGTCTACGGCAAATCTGAATCAAGTAGGCTTGGGAAGTGATCTTGTTATTTCCTTGGAGAAATTTGAACAGCATATAGAGGATAGCTATACCATCGAAATACGTAGACAAAATTTAGGAAATAATACCTACCGCGAAGTAGATTTCATAATTGGTAAGCGAAAAATAGATGTGCAACTGGGCTGGAGGTTGTACAATGTCAAAACAGGTGAAATAATAAACGAGTGGGAAGAAAAAGACAATTATTTCTACGAAGCTGAGTCTACCTCACGTCAACGTACTACTAACCTGCTAAACCAGAACTACCGTCGTGAGATGATTAACTTAGGCGTGTATTATGGAGAACGATATGCAAATGCTGTGTCCCCGATTGAGTATAGACGACAAGCAAAATTATATGATAACGGAAACGATGCACTACAGCGAGGTATAATAGCTGTACGTCAGGAAAAATGGGAGGAAGCTGCACAAATTTGGCAAGACGGACTCCAGGTAGAAGATAAACGTCGTAAGAAAGCCATGCTGCTGCATAACCTAGCCATCAATCAAGAACGACTAGGCAATACTACCGAGGCAAGACGACTAGCGGCCGAAGCGGCAGATCAACATCCGCTTGGTGTTCAGACACAAAGCGTGGTTGGGTTTGCACCTTCGGCATTTTAGGAGCTGTCAGTTCATGCGATTTCAGCACTACCTTTTTAAACCTATCGACAACACCCCTATTGTGCTATGGCGTGTGGTATTTGGGTTGGTTATGTTTTTCGAGACATGGGGAGCCATCGCCGTAGGTTGGGTAAAGCAAGTGTATCTTGATCCACCGCTGTTTACATTCAATTTTATAGGATTCGAGTTCCTGCAGCCACTACCAGGATATGGCATGTATGTATGGTTTAGCCTGCTTGGTGTTTTTGCTATTGGAGTAATATTGGGTTATCGTTATAGGCTATTCATAGTTTTACTCACCGTAGGTTGGCTAGGGGTGTACCTCATGCATAAAACCTCGTACAACAACCACCATTACCTAATGGCACTGCTTTGTATGATGATGTGTATGGTGCCTGCTCATAGGACACTGAGTTTGGATGCGAAAGCGGGAAGAGTCACGCCGCTATCTCAATGTTATAACCTGTACTTACAAATGTTCGTATGGTTACTTCTCATCGTATTTTTCTATGCTGCTGTGGCCAAGATTTATCCGGATTGGCTAAATGGTATTCCGCTTACACAATGGCTAGCAAACAAGCGAAATTCGGCTATTGGTTTCTTATATCAGTCTGATTTTCAGGCATTATTAATGTCGTGGGGTGGTATTGCATTTGACTTATTGGTGATACCTGCTTTGCTTTGGAAACCTACACGTAAGTACGCTTTTTGGTTGGGAGTATATTTTCATGTGATGAATAGCATCACTTTTCAGATAGGCACTTTCCCGTATATGATGATTGGGGCCTGTGTGCTTTTTTACCCATCAGATAAACTACGCAAATGGTTTAGAATTAAGAATCATCATAGTGCAGATCTCTCACCTCCAACTGCACGATTTAGTAAAATAGCCACCACTACATTCTTTCTATTCTTTGCGGTGAAAATACTCTTACCACTTCGTCACCATGCTATTCCTGGCAATGTATTTTGGACGGAAGAGGGGCACAAACTAAGTTGGCGAATGATGCTGCGGAGCAAGAGTGGTTCAGCTACTTTTCATGTGACAAAAACGGACGGAACTAAGGTCGTACGTGACCCGCGAGCAGATATGAGTTATAAGCAATATCGTACGATGGCTATACATCCAGATATGGTATGGCAGTACTGCCAGTTTCTGAAAGAACAATATACGGACAGTTGTGAGATATATGCTTTGGTAAATGTGAGCCTAAACTTCCGAAACCCGAAACCACTCATAGATCCTATGTACGATATGGCCAAGGCAGAATGGCACCTGTTCCAACATGAAGAGTGGATTACCGAAGGGCCTGGATGGGCAGATAAGTAGTAATCCTAAGACGCTAAGCATCGCCTAATGCTCACTAAAAATTAAAGTTTAGCATAGATTTAGCGAGCATTAACAAGTCTATTGCTCGCTAAAAGTACAGTTTTTTGTGATATTGAGCGAGTGATAGGATTTGTTTGAGTTATACATTTTTAAAAATTCTTAGGTGACCTTTAAGTGGCTAATGCTTTAAAATAATCCATCACCAAAAGACTTGCTATTTGCTACAAGGCAGGTTTTTTTGCTTATCCTGCAATTGGTAAAGTCAACGAATAACCTTCAACTTAATTTTAGAATAGGTTTAACTCTTTATCCAACGATTTGAAAGTGCTTTTTGAGGGTCGACGAATTAGATACACGGGACAAAGGAAATAAGGCAAGGGAGTACATGAGGTTTTTTGAGCTATGCTCATTAGAATCTAGAGGCTCTTGATGTCGCCTTTCTTTTAGCCTTCTTCGGTAAGCTTAAATAAGAAAATACAATGTTCGGATTCTACGAGTGTATCCTCGGTCAAGACATGGTTTCTTTTTCTAAAAAGCCAGCATCTCTCTATAGCTGTTAATGGTTTATTGCTGTAATTTTTATCCGGCAAAGCACTGATATTGAGGTTGTACTCATACCCTTTTGACGTGAGATATGTTATCTTATTTGGCTCAGATGATAATTTTACACCCAATCTTTTTAATTGACCCCAACTAAGGGCCAAATAGGTATCATTATTTATTTGACGTATCGACCACGCAATGTCTCCACCTTCGTATGAGTTGTTTACTTCTTCGCTTGTTAACCTAATTTCTAGAGATTCATCTACTTCTAATGGTTTGTTGGTTAGGTTAAATAGTAGGTTTTCGTCTTTTCCATCACGGTAATTCATGGTCACCAACTTGTTTTTTAGAATCTCGATGCTCGGCATCAATTTATTCACAAACGAAATGTTCTTTTTCTCCATTAGCGTTTTTTCATCACATTTACTCAGGTTCTTGCCATCAGGAACATGGCGTAAGTAAAATTCGTTCGCGTTATGAATGTTAGGGATTGAATTACTATTGTAATATGGATCACCGTTAAAAGTTACTATTTTGGCGAGTTGAAAGCCTAAAGTCGTATTAATTGGCTGTCTATTGATATAATAATTATTTAAAAAATCACCCGTTTGATTGTTGTTGCTTGCCAAGTTTATATCGGCTAATTCCTGTTGTGCGAATTCGAGACTATCCCGGGTATTTCTCAATGCCTGATTACATAGTGTCAGTTTATTGTACAGTGAATTTCTTTGCTCATTGTCTTGTTTCAATGAATCATTTAGACTCGATATGTGCTTTTCTAGCAAAGACTGTTGAGCTTTAAGTTGATCAATATAATCGGAGTATTTATTTAGTTTTTCCTCGCAGGCTTTTCTAAATAACGAATCCTGCAGGTGGCATTGTTCTAACTTCGACTGTAAGATGGTAATTTGCTCTTTTTTAGATTGGCCAAAGGTGTAGATGTGACCGAGCAGTAGTAGTGTTACAAAAATTTTTTGCAGTACTGCAAAAATACAGTTTTGACACACTTGGGCATTTCTGCTATGTTGACTTTTATTTGGTGATATTTTATTTTAGACAATTAATGATTGTTCGTATCTAGTTATTCGTCGTCAAAACATTTGCAACTTATTTTGCCAAAATACTTTGGGGTTACTTCGGACTGCCAAAGTTTTGGCTTCGGATTCAAGTTGTCTTGCTCCGAATCCTTTGGTTTACATTTGCAGCTCTAAAATGCCAAAGTTATTGCTCATAGAGTCTAGTGGTGATGTATGTTCGGTAGCCATCTCTCAAGGAGATAGTGTCGTTGCCGAAAAGCACGTGCAAGAGCCCAATTCGCATTCTACGTACTTGGCCTCGTTTGTAGATGAGGTACTACAAGCTGCCCAAATAACTCCCAAAGATTTGGATGCGGTAGTAGTAGGAGGTGGTCCGGGTTCGTATACAGGGTTACGCATAGGTGTAAGTTTGGCCAAAGGATTGTGTTTTGGAGCAGGCATTCCGCTTATCGCATGTTCTACATTACGAGCGTTAGCCGTATCTGCCTTAGAGGAAAATAAAGCGTTAGACACGATACTTTCTGTCATAGACGCTCGCCGTATGGATGCCTATTTAGGTGTATTTAATGCCCAACAGCAAACACGCGTAAAAGAGCATTTTGTCACATTAGATAAACAACTAGCTGTGGATTACGCCAAGGGTAAAACCATAGCCGTGGGAAGTGGAGCAGCCAAATGGGTTGAGGAATTTGAATTGGATAGTGTCTTATCTATTTGTAATTCAGCACTTTATGCGAAGCATTTATTGCCAGAGGCATTGCAAAAATGGGAGCAAAAAATGTTTGAGGATATGGCGTATTATGAGCCAAATTACATCAAGTCAGTATTTGTGACAAAGCCAAAGCCTAAATTTTAAGTTTTGGTAACATAGGGCCGCATCATAACTTTATATTTGCAGTCCTAATTTGTAGATGAAATTTCACGCTTTTATAGCAATATTACTGTTGAGTGCAGGTGTTTCGGCACAGTCATTCGACGAAAAAGTCACCAACTCTTCTAACGTACGTCTCAATGTTTCTAACTCAGGAACCTTTGGTAATGCCATGCGTGGCTACCGCGACGGTAGTGGAAACCCGAGTGGTGAGTACCCCGCAGGTAGTGGTGTGGAGCACGTTTTTGAGAGTGGAATTTGGTTTGGAGGATTGATAAATGGTAGTACCGTGGCAGTAAGTACTGCAGCTGTAGACGCACCGCAGGGATACAGTACGGGATCTTCGGGTTTCGAGTTTTATCCAGAACAAGGAGCCGCACTGAGAGAGGCTTCTTCTCTCCGAAATAGTCCTTACTATACTCCTACCGCAGTTTCGCATCAAGATTTTATAGCGACATATTCGGACAGAAACGTACAAGTACCCGGAACACAAACACAGATTGCGGGGCATTTGGACCCGCTGAATGTAGAGGTCACCGCTCGTTCGTACAATTGGAATTATTCTTTTAGCGACTTCTTTGTTATTCTCGATTTTGAAATAGAAAACACTGGAGCTAATGCCATCGATTCCGCATACTTCGGACTTTGGGCCAATACGGTAGTACGTAATATTAATATCACTCCTGCAGGTAGCGGAGGTGCTGCTTTTTATAACAAAGGGGGTAACGGCTACTTTGATAGTCTGCAAATGGCGTATTGCTATGATAACTCAGGCGATGTCGGGTTTACGGATAGCTACGTTGGGCAAAAATTTCTAGGAGCAGAGGACAAAAATGGTTTTCAGCACCCAGATGCAAATACGCGTTTTAATGCACACTACAATGCGTGGCAGTTTAATAGTACTTCAGACCCTATCTACTTCCAACCGACCAATGATAATACACGGTATCAAAAAATGACCCGAGGTCTTAACGACCATCCGTGTTGGGATGCGGATAATACTACCAACTCAAGTTGTGGGTCACGTAGTTATGTGGAGCAGCTCAATCAGGCGGGTAATCGTTCCGACTTAGTTTCGGTAGGTCCATTCTTAGATTTTACTCCAGGAGATAAAATCAAGGTAAGTTACGCATTCATTTTTGGCAAGAAAAAAGAAGACGGCAGTCCTAATAGTGAAAATAACAGCACGCAACAAAGTACATTCTTGGCCAATGCTAGTTGGGCACAGACAGCCTACAAAGGTGAAGATGTCAATTTTAATGGAGTGCTAGATGCGGATGAGGATTTGGATGGTGATGGTGAGTTGACCCGATTTATCCTTCCTGCTCCACCGGAGATTCCAAATACTAAGGTGGTAACATCGGACAATAAGATAGAAATATATTGGGACGACAATGCAGAGGAAAGCATTGATCCTATTAGTCAGATAAAAGACTTTGAAGGGTACCGTTTGTATATGACCAAACTTGGATTTGACGTAACCAACGTGCCTAACTTGCAACGTGATTTGGTAAAGATAGGCGAGTATGATATCGCCGACAATGGCTTTAATTATGAGATTGGTTTTGATGCGGTGCGTTTGGCAGATCCAGCTATATTTGAGGGGGACGATACAGATTATGAATATAAATACACCATAGAGAATGTGCTTAACGGATGGCAGTATGCTATTTCGGTTACCGCATTTGATAGAGGCAATGAAGAGAGCAACTTAGAGAGTTTGGAGAGTAGCCCGTTGGCCAATAATTATAGAGCATTTGCAGGTAAGCCAGTAAATGAAAATCTCACTACCAATTTGCCATTTGCCTATCCTAATCCATATTATGCAGGAGCAAGTTGGGAAGGAGTAAGTTCTTTTCAGGAGCAGAGCAGGAAATTGTACTTTGCTAATTTGCCAGCCAATTGTGAAATCACGGTTTTTTCGGCAGCAGGAGATTTCTTGGACCAAATAACTCATAATGCTCAGTATGACGGAAGCGACATTCGCTGGAATCAAACATTTGGGGCGGAGGACGTATCACAGAATGTATACAGTGGAGGAGAGCATGCTTGGGATTTATTGACCGAGAATACACAAATCATTGCTAGGGGCATATATATATTTACCGTAAAAGACTTAGATACAGGCAAGTTGTATAAAAGCAAGTTTGCCGTGATTAAATAAAAATTTTAAAACAAATAAAAAATGAAAAAACAATTACTCGTTTTAGCCTTAGGATTAGTAACAATCTTAGGTGTAAATGCTCAAACAAGTGTGTCTGTTAGAGACATTCAGTATGTAAGTCCAACAGATCTTGCTGCGTGTGATGATGCAAGTGCTTATGCTGGTCAAACAGTGAAAACTGTAGGAATCGTAATGCACGATGGTAATCTAACTGAAGTTTCTTCAGGATCTGTGAATGGAGGATACAGACCAGGTGTACATCTTATGGATACAGCAAGTGGTGCAATGATGGGAGACTTCTCAGCTGTTCAGATTCACGGTGTTTACGAAGATGGCGGACAGAGTCAACCCGTAACTGCATTAGATAACCTTGTAGCTGGAATGATCGTAGAAGTAATTGGAGAAGTAGGAAGTTTTAGTGGTGAAACACAGATTTACCCTTCAGATGCATCTTCTGTAACTGTAATAGGTACTACCGCAGCACCAGCTCCCGTTACTATCAACCTTGGATTGCTTAATGATGCAAGTAGAGTAAATAATTTAGGTACTGGAGAAGCTTGGGAAGGCTCACTAGTTACGATAGAAAATCTAACCGTAGTAGCCGTAAGTTCATTTAGTGGTGGTACCCGTGTTAGTTTTGATGTGAGTGATGTAAATGGAAACGTAATCAATGTGTCAGATAGATTTTTAGCTCAAAAATTGCCAAGTTGGGAACCAAGAAATGCTTCTAGCCCACAGACAACTGGCGAATTTGTAACGCCTATAGTAGGATCTCAGTTTGAATCTATTACGGGTATTATCGTTCATTCTGAAAATGGATGTACAGGTGGTACAGGAAGAGGATATGAGATTAATCCATTTGACACAAGTCATTACAAACTGGGTGATACTCCTCCAAGTATTACTGAGGTAACAAGAATGCCTCTAGTACCTACAAGTTCTGATGCTGCTACTATTGCCGCTAAGATTATTGACTTTAACGGTACGGTAGCGAGCCAAACGTTATACTATACAACAGACGTAAATGCTGCAAATGCAAGTTTCACGGCTGTACCAATGACACTTAAAGCAGGTTCTACGGACGAGTTTGAAGCAACTATTCCTAGTGCAGCTGATGGCACTATTGTAAAGTACTACATCAAAGCTACCGACAATGACGCAAACGAGAGCTTTGAGCCGTTTACCGCAAGTGCAGCTACTGGAGCAACTGCTTTTTACACCGCAAGAGATAACGGACTTAGTATCGTTGACCTTCAGTACGTACTAGATCCAAGTTCAGATGCTAGTCCATACAGAGGCCAAGTAGTTACAGTAAAAGGATATGTAACCGCAAGTGCTAAGCCTTATGACTTAGAAGATATATACATACAAGATAAAGATGCTACGGAGTGGGGTGGTATACACCTTAGAGGTAGTGCAGATTTACTTGACCTATGGAGAACGGAAGAGGTAGAAGTAACAGGTGAGGTTTCGGAGTCATTTGGTTTTACAGAAATCATCGTTAGCTCTGTAACCAAGACTGGAAATACTGCGGAGATTACTCCAATAGAATTACCCGTAAGTGATGCAGCAGGAAGAGCAGATAATGGATACGAGAAATATGAGAGTATGCTAGTGAAGATGGTGAATGCCGCAGGAAAGGTTAAGATTTCTGACCCACAGTTTAACCCATTTGGTGAGTGGACTGTGTCTAACGATACTGCTGCCGATTATGACAATAGCACTAAAGTACAAACTGGGGTAAAGAATAACAATAACAACTCTTCACTATGGGTGTCTGTGCTTTCTGACTCTGCTTACGAAACACTAGATGGTATATTAGAAGTGCCGCTAGTAGAGGCTACCAAAGATATGGAGATGGATGCTTTAGTAGGCCTTATGTATTATGGTTTTGGCAACTACGCTGTTAAGCCAAGAAACAATGATGACCTGCAAGGTTTCACTCCAGCTTTAGATTCAGCAAAATATGCTGCTGATACATCTACTATTTCTGTACCTAGTTTCAAAGCATTGGGTGTGTCTTTTTACCCTAACCCTACAAGTAATGTAATCACTATCAAAACTGCTAGTAATGCCATTGGTCAGGTAGCGGTAAAAGGATTAGACGGAAGAATACTATTCACTGAGCAAGTAAGCGGTACTGCTACTGTAAATGTGGCAACTCTTAACAGTGGAATTTACTTATTAGAATTTACCAACGATAGCGGACAACGTGCTTCTGCTAAGTTTGTAAAACTTTAATGCAGAGACAACATTCAACATATGTAAACAAAGGGCTTGGTGCATTTGCACTGAGCCTCTTTGTATTTGTTTTTTCGTGTAAAAAGGGAGAACAACTACCCAATGTAGCTCCTGAAACAGCTATGAGCATAGAGGCTATCAACTTACAAGGCGATGCTCGGCTCAACAGCACGGTAAACCTTACCTGGTTTGGTACGGATGTAGATGGCTACGTTCAATACTTTGAGTACAAAATAAACGAAGGAGATTGGATCAAAACACAAACTCAAGATACGATATTCCTATTTAATATAGACCCCGATTTGGA
This sequence comes from Bacteroidota bacterium, assembly GCA_018700895.1. Lineage (GTDB taxonomy): Bacteria > Bacteroidota > Bacteroidia > NS11-12g > UBA9320 > UBA9320. The sequence goes on along the minus strand of JABIUV010000007.1, from coordinate 92,014 downwards.
TTCTACAGACGTGGATTTTTATGTGAGAGCTGTAGACAATGAGGGAGCCATGGATCAAACTCCGGCATACTTAAAAGTGCCCTTAAAAAACACACCACCCATAGTGGCTTTTGAAGAAGCAAGTTTGCCAACGGATACGACCAATCTGGTTATCACGTTCCGCTATTCTGCTTCGGACCCAGATGGTAATAGTACACTCAAGCAAGGCTTTATACGAGCAAATGATGGGGCATGGAGCGAGATTGATCTAAACCAAAAATTAATATCCATACGACCAAGTGATACTAGGGCAATAGGATTAGGTAATGCTGATGTATTTTATGGATTATCATCTACCCCAGACCTCACTATTGATGGATTTGTAAACGATGGAGATAACATAATACAACTCAAGGTAACAGACATCGCGAATGCTGAGAGTGCAATAGATAGTGCAGATAGCATATACGTAAAACCTCAATCGGCGGACTTATTGGTGGTAGGTGGACATAACGCCAGCATCACTGCTCAATATAAGCAACTGGTAAAAGATAATTACGTAGGAGCAGATTTTGTAAACTTTGCGGGCAATAGTGGTCTTAACCAACCCAAGTTTTGGGAACCTACATTTAGCTTAATGACTAATAGCTATGACAAGGTATTCTTTCACTCAGACGAGGCTAACTTTAGTAATCCACTTACAGGAGCCGATGGCAAAATGCTTGATTTTGCAGCACCTGTTATTCAAAATTTAATAGACAATGACAAAAAAATATTAGTTTCCACAGCATTTGCTACGGGAGCAGACCTCTCTATAATAGGAGGTGTTTTGTCTATAGATAGTTTTAGTCCAAGCAGAGGGCAGGCATTTTTCACTAACGATAGTATAGCCATAAGTACTGATGCCGCATACCCTGACTTACAACCACAAAATTTCTTACTAGCAGCTGATCCATTTTATCCAGCTATAGATGCAGAGATATTTTACAACGCACAGCTCACGCCTAGCGGTGGATGGACCGGACCAAGGGCTATTGCTATAAGAAGACGTAATTCGAATAACGATGTAAATCTTGTTTTATTCACTGTGGAATTACACAAACTGAATAAACTCCAACCCAATCAAAACCAAGTAATTTCTAAAATACTGAATGAAGCATTTAATTGGTAGCATCGTAGCTATTTGCATATCGCTCTCTAGTCTTGCACAGTTGGGAACACTGCAAGGTGTGCTTACTGCTGAAGAAAACGGAGAAAAACTCGTAGGAGCTTATGTGCGAATAGTGGGCACTTACGGAGCGGCTATATCAGAGATAGATGGTTCATACAAGATAGAAAATATAAAACCTGGGACGTACTCCATAAAGGTAGCATTTATGGGCTATCAAGATAAGGTGTATAATGATATTGACATTAAAGGAGGTAAGCCTACCGTGCTCAATATCAAAATGACCTCACGTACCAACACCTTTGAGACGGTAAAGGTAATCGGTAAAAAGAAGGTGGTGGAGCTGGATGATGCTAAGAGTACCATTACGCTAAACAAAAAAGACATCGCCGAAATGAATGTACGTGATGTGCAGGAAGTAGTAGCTATACAAGCGGGTGTATCTAAGTCGGCAGACGGTATACAGATACGTGGTGCTCGTGTATACGAAACCTCTTTCAATGTAGATAATATAAGTGCACAAGACCCATTAGCGGGTACAGGATTTGGTGTGCAGGTGGCCAGTGGCTCTATAGGCGAGCTGGAGCTCATCACAGGCGGTGCAGGTGCTGAGCACGATGGTGGAACAGCAGGTGTTATTAGTACTACCATAAAAGAAGGTTCAGACAAATTTGAAGTAGCAGGAAGTTGGCAGAGAGATAACTTTGGCGGTAACCCAAGTTTTGGTTGGAATACGGACATTGCCGAACTCTCATTTGGCGGTAAAATCAAGATAAAAGAGCGAAAGTTTTACTACTTTAATAACCTTACGCTCAACCTTACAGACTATTACTTTGGTCCGACGGCAAATCAATTGCATAGTTCACTATTTACACAGAACGATAGCTTTTGGGCTCCGCGACAAGCCAATCAGTTTACGCATACACTCAAGCTAAGTCACGAGTTAAACCAAAAAACGAAGATATCGGTTACCAATCAGCATAGTCTGAGTATCAATCAAAATACGAGAACATTACAAATCGTTGGATTCGATGCGATACTTGCACCAGGTTTCCAGTTTGAGAGAAGCTTAAACCTTGACAACGCAACAACGTACACACACCATTCTAACCTGACGGCCATCAATATTCGCCGTACTATAAATAAGCAGCTGGTAGGAACCTTAGCTCTAGGTCGACTATTTACCAACCTAAGAGCCGATGCCAATGGAAGGCCATTTAGGACAGAAAGTGTAGACCAAGTTTTTGACGAACAAAGTATTGTCACAGATCCTGTACAAGTGTTCAATCCGGGACGTAATATCCAGTTTGTACTACCCGGACCGGGTTTGATAAATAATGGAGGTATTAGCTCATTGTGGCACGACCATTATGCTAAGGAACATACTATAAAAGCAAGCTTCAGATATTATCCAGAGAATAAAACGCACCAAATGAACTTTGGGTGGGAACAAAAACTCAATGAGTATCAATGGATAGATGTTACTCGCCCGTGGGTGGGAGCTCCTATTCAGATAAATGATAGCACAAGTACGCCAAGTATAAGTATAGGAAGTAGCAACGATATATGGAGTGTGAAGCCTAATAATGGTGGTATATTCTTTAGTGATAAAATAACGTACAAAGGAATCATTGCTAGTTTGGGAATGCGATTCAACTATTGGGCACCCGGTAAATTTGCTGATGATGCGGTGAATAATCCCAATGCACCCGTTATAGACCAAGTACGAGAAGATTATCTGAACGGAACGGCTAAGGTCTTTGGGTTGCGATACAAAGCGAGATTACTGCCTAAGATTAATGTCTCATTCCCTGTGACGGCTAATAATGTATTATATTTTAACTACAGTCACAGTATGCGACTCCCGCATCCGCGATTTGTGTACGCAGGACTAGACCCTGAGTTTCAAGACCGAAGTTTCCTCTCATTCCTTGGCAATCCAGACTTGAATCCTGAGGTGAATGTATCTTACGAAGTAGGTTATAAAGCACAGATAGGCAAGACGATGGGGCTCACTATGGCGGCGTATAATAACAATAGGTTTGACTATATCGTGAGTCGTAGAGTTATTGTAAATGACCAAACAGGACGCCCTGTGAGTAAAACCATGTACATCAATCAGGATTATGCAAAAGTGCAAGGTGCAGAGGTAAATCTGATATGGCGAGTGACAGAGTATTTGCGTACGTTTAGTAATGTAGCATATCAGTTAGCCAAGGGGAAGAGTAATAGTGCGAGGGAAAGCAGTTTACAGATAGAGCAAAATGGTGAAGTGCCACTCAGTACAGAGCAATATTTGGCGTGGGATAGACCCTGGAATATAAATCTCGGTGTGGTATTCGCTCCCGATACGTCATTCAGGTATTTCGGCAAATGGATGAAAGGGTTTCAAGTGTACTTCAGCTCGTCATACCAAAGTGGATTTAGGTATACGCCTATGATACTAGAAGGTCAAAACGAGCTAGGCAGACCTGAGTATGCTCCCGACCTAACAAATTACCTAGAAGAGAGAGCAACACCTTGGGTAAATGGCGATATTAAAATCACCAAAACCTTTGCCAACAAAAACAGAAAAGGAATAACACTAAGCGTTGAGGCACGTAATATGTTCAACAACAAAAACGCTCAGATTATAAATCCGGTAACAGGTAGAGCTTGGGAACCGGGCGATGATTTGCCAAACAACCAACGAGATGACAGGTACTTAGGTCCCGAAGAAAGCGGTACTCCGCCCAATAACCCAGCACGCTACCAAGCCCCACGTCAAATACTTTTTGGCATCAGCTTCAGGCTCTAAAACTACGCTGTGCCCATACCTGTTTTAGTCCTGCTCGTAGTCAGGTATATACGCAAACGAAGAAAACGGAGAGCTGATTAGGCTCTAAGACACGAGAATATTTTTGGTTCGGCTAGTACGTTAACATACATTTTAAAATCCATTACTTTGCACCAATGCTCTCGGTTATACTTCCCATATACAACGAACAAGATGGTTTGAATGCATTTACCCAAGAATTGGTGGGTGTGCTGCAGCAACACAGTGTAGCTTATGAACTGATTTTTGTCAATGATGGGAGTACGGATAACTCACTTTCAGCCATTAAGGGGATATGTGCAGCATCTCCTCATGCTAAATACATCAATCTGAGCAGAAACTTTGGTCATCAAGTCGCGGTGTCGGCGGGTATAGATTACGCCAAAGGTGACGAGGTACTCTTAATGGATAGTGACGGGCAAGATCCACCAGAAGTAGTTCCTACTTTATTAAAACAAATGGAGCAAGGTTATGATGTAGTGTACGCTAAACGAGAAAGCAGAGCCAAAGAGTCCTTCCTAAAAAAGTTTACCGCAAAGGTCTTTTATAAACTTTTGAATAGAATTACCCGTATAGATATTCCTATAGATACGGGAGATTTTAGAGTGATGAATCGCAAAGTGACCAATGCTCTAAAGCAAATGCCTGAGAAACAACGGTACCTTAGAGGGCAAATCGCGTGGTTAGGTTTTAATCAAACCTATATTACCTACGAACGCAAAGGTCGAAACACAGGAGAAACAGGCTACACCTATGGTAAGATGATAACCTTGGCACTGGATGCCATAACCTCTTTTTCTAATTGGCCGCTGCGTGTTGCTACGCTATCTGGGTTTGCATGTGCCGCTCTAGGTCTTGTGCTTATTATGTACACCCTCTATTCACGATTTGTACTCGGTGTATACCAGCCAGGCTGGGCATCTCTTATGATAACAATAGTGTTTCTGGGCGGTATACAGCTACTAGGCATAGGCATGATAGGTGAGTATATTAGTAGGATTAGTGATAATGTGAAGAATAGACCCCTTTACCTTGTGGACGAGACGAATATAGATGCATAGCATAGAGCCGTTTTATCTTTGGCGAGATATTTACAACTCGGAGCACGATGAAAATGCTTTGAATTATGGTGCCGTCTATTCTGAGTTTCATTATACCAATAGGGTTTATAATTATCTGATTCACCCGCAGTGGGATAGTTTTGGGAGCGAAACACTTTTTTATAAGTTGCTATATGCTGATTACGAGCAACAGTTTTGTATCATAGAGTTCATAGGCGAATGGAATGATGCGATACACAATGATATTATGATGCTCAAAACGGAACTCATAGACCACCTCGTAGACTGCGGTATACACAACTTTGCACTAATCGTAGAGAACGTGCTCAATTTTCATGCAGATGGGGACGACTATTACCAGGAGTGGAAGGATGATATAGAAGGAGGCATTTACATTATCAATGCGTTACCTCACGTGCTAGAGGAGATGGGAAATTACAGACTACATTATACGCTAAGTTTTGGCGGAGGGCTCAATGAAATCAATTGGCGAAAATCTAAACCCGATCAAATACTTGAGTTACTGGAGACCAAGTATCTGGATATATAGGTTGATAACGGGTGTCTTAAGATAGTAGACAAAAAATGAGCTGTCTTCATACTTTAGTTAAATATGTTTTTACAAAATAAAGAACCCGTGTATATTGCCTTATTTTTTTGAAGATAATACGCAGTGAAAGTATCGCAAGACGCAAAGTATCAACTCATATATAGTGTACACGAGCATCCGCAGCTAGGAGTATTGGTGCACCCATATGTAGTGGCGTATACCAGTGTAGATACCTTATCGCTCACTTACCAAAAAGTGTTTTCGGGCAATGCTTCATTTTATACCCAACTTTCGGAACAGCAGTTAGAACAACTAGCGGAGCTTGATTATTTATTGGTTGAGAACATTATCCGAAAATTTTCGCCCAAGAAAAAGATACGCCCCAAGGAGTATTTTCATAAATACTTTAACAAGGAGCAGTTTAAATCGGAGATACGCCCATACATAGAAAAAGTAATACTCAAGTGGCTTGCTCTTATGCCTGCAGAGAGCAGCGATATATACGTAGCAGATGATATTAATCCCGCGGCATTTAGAGTGCGGATGAAACCAGAGTACACTAAGGCGTTATTTCACTTCAGACGAAATGAAAATGGAACATCGTATTTCATAACATTAAAATATGAGGACGAGCGTATACCCTTTATGAAACAAGGGGCACTCATGCTCACGCAAAATCCAGCACGTATGATCGTCCATGGTGGCTTGTATAAATTTTATGATTTTGTGGAGGGTAGTAAGTTGGCGGTTTTTATTCATAAGAAATTCGTTCATGTAAAACCCGAAAATGAGAAGGTGTATTACGAAAAGTTTGTGTTGTCTCTGCTAGAGACAGCACCTGTTTTTGCCCAAGGCTTTGAGATAGAGACTAAGAAAGACGAAGCACAACCCCTGTTAAAATTAGTAGAACATAAGGGTGAATTTGGTTTCCGACTTTTCATTTGCTACGGTGAGCATAGATTTGCTTATGGGACTAATAAGCTCTTTCATACCCAGCTCGTATGGAATGAAAATGAACCTCAGTTTACGAAGTACAAAAGGTCTAAAATATGGGAGAGCAATAGAGTAGCAGCCCTTACACAGTTAAATTTAAATCCTGATGATACTGACTTTTTTCTTTTGCCAGATTCATCATTAGTAGCAGCTATTAGCTGGCTACGTGAGCATAAGGAGGTGCTTTCGGCTAGTCATTTCAAACTGGAGACGAAACTAGAGCATGCCTATAGTACAGACCAACCTAAACTCAACTATACCATTAATGACAAGATAGATTGGTTTGACCTGGAGATAAAAATAACGATTGGACAAGAAGTAATCCCATTTGCTACTATCGTAAAAGAGATGAAAAAAGGCAACACCCAGATGGTTTTGGCTAATGGAGAGTTGTTTGTGTTTCCTCAAGAGTGGTTTGCTATGGGGGAGGCCCTTAGACAACATACTGGTAAGGACAACATCTTTAACGTAAAGAAGTATCAGCTTGATGTATTGAGTCTTATTAAGTCCAAGAAAATAAAGGATCACCTTGTAAGTCTTGTGTAAATACAGGAAGAAAAACCACACGCACTATTCAATGGGGAGTTAAGACCGTATCAAATTCAGGGATTGAGTTGGTTAATGTTTTTGTACAACAACAGATTTGGTGGAATACTGGCAGATGACATGGGCTTGGGTAAGACGATACAGACCTTAGCATTTTTACAGCGAGTAAAATATACTAAAGAGAAAGAGAATAAGCGTCCTTTTCTGCTCGTCGCTCCTACTTCACTATTGCTCAATTGGATACAGGAAATAGCACTTTTCACACCTAATATAACGGTATACTTGCATTCTGGGAATAAGCGAGTCAAAGGGCTAGAGTCACTCTTTCCTGCTGACTTGATAATCACATCATACGGCTTGCTACGCAACGATATCTCCCTATTTGAGCAGATGGATTTTGAGATTATTGTATTAGACGAGAGTCAAAACATAAAAAACACAACTGCCAAAACTACAAAGTATATTAATAAGTTGCGTGCAGCAAGCAGGCTAGCACTTACCGGAACACCTATAGAAAATACGATTCGTGACCTCTGGAGTCAAATGAATTTTTTGAATCAAGGTCTGCTAGGTTCTCTCAAGCAGTTTGAGGAAAAGTATGCTAAACCTATTGAAAAAAATGATGACCATGAAAAAGCCAAAGAGCTTCAAAAAATAATAAAACCCTTCTTGCTGAGGCGTACAAAAGAAGAAGTAGCAAAGGACTTGCCAGCTATCACCGAAAAAGTAATAAGCTGCCCTATGACGGAGGAACAAGAAAAATACTATGAAGAGGTAAAGTCTGAATACCGTAACAACTTAGTGAATATGGTAGAGCAAAAAGGAATAGAAAAATCTCGATTTTCTATACTGCAAGGGTTGTCTAAACTCAGGCAGATAGCTAATCATCCTTACCTAACAGATGATGCATATGCTCACAGTAGCGGCAAACACAATGTGCTCATTGAAAAAATTACCACCGCCATTTCCGATGGGCATAAGGTCCTTGTTTTCTCACAGTTTGTGTCATACCTCGACTTATTAGAGCGAGATTTGAAAACGGAAGTACCCTATTTCAGACTTACTGGAAGCACGTCTAAAGAAAATAGAGCTCGCTATGTGCAAGAATTTCAAGTTGCAGAAAACCCGTGTGTTTTTCTGATATCGCTCAAGGCGGGTGGCGTGGGCCTCAACTTAACAGCTGCGGACTATGTATTCATAGTAGACCCTTGGTGGAATCCAGCGGCTGAAGCACAAGCCCGTGATAGAAGTCATAGGATAGGTCAACAGAATAAGGTGTTCAGCTACAAGTTTATTTCACGCAATACGATAGAAGAAAAAATAATGCAATTGCAGAAAAAGAAGCAAGGATTTTCAAAAGACTTAATTGTGACAGAGAACAATATATTATCCAATCTTGACATTTCTGAACTACAAACGTTGATAGCTTGAGTTTTTAAATACGTACCTTTGAATAAATAATTTACAGCAATACATGAAAAAAACACTTACTCTCTTACTCGTTGTTTTAACCAGTTTAACTTACGCTCAAGTTGATTTAACACTTGTTTCTATTGATAAGCCGGATTTTATTAAAGATGGTCAGTCTACGACTACTTTAGACGTGCAATTTACCATAAGCAATAGTGGTGATGCTCTCTCAGCAGGAGATAGTATCTATTACAATTGGGCATTAATTCGCAAAACGGATAATAATTTGATGGTATCATCTAATCCTGCAGTCATAATATTGGGAGAAGATCTTCCAAGTGGTGGGAGCGTGCAAAGCCCTGTAATTGGAGCCGGCATTAATGGTACAATAGGAACTACTACCGAGATTTACTTCGCAGTGCAGGCTTACCTTTTTGATAGAGGGGCACTTCCTGTAGACGAGGATTCTACGGATAACTTTGCTCTAAAAGAAATGCTTTGGGAGAAACAATATGGTGCTTCTGTAGCAAACTTAGAGTACAATAACAATGTAGCAGCATATCCTAATCCGGCAACTAACCTATTGAATGTAGACTTGCTATTCGCAGAGAGCAATGCAGTAACCATAGAGCTCATAGACCTCAACGGGAAAACAGTAATAAATAGTAACGAAGTTTCTGCTATTACGCCAAACAGTTACCAACTTGATGTAAATGCCGTAGAAAAAGGTATATACATTCTTAAAGTTACAAATGGGGATAAAGTCACTACATCAAAAGTTACCATAACTCACTAAGATAAGTAGAAAGAAAATTAGAAGCCTTCTCGATATTCGTATCGAGAAGGCTTTTTTGTGCAATATGACTAAGTTTGCCAGAGTATAACGTGGAGTAACTAAAGACAAATGGCAGGACATAGTAAATGGGCTAATATAAAACACCGTAAAGCTGCACAGGATAAAAAGCGTGCTAAGGTTTGGACTAGAATTATTAAAGAAATAACAATTGCTGCAAGGGATGGTGGGCCTGATTTAGACTCAAATCCAGCTCTTAGATTAGCAGTACAAAATGGCAAAGGAGCCAATTTGCCCAAGGATACCATTGAGCGAGCCATCAAAAAAGGTAGTGGGGCTGAAGCTGCAAACCTGCAAACCGTAACCTACGAGGGTTATGCTCCACACGGAATAGCCATTTTTGTGGAAGCTACTACAGACAATATTAATAGAACAGTGGCGGCCGTCCGATCTATATTCACCAAGAAAGGCGGAAACTTGGGTACCAATGGGTCATTAAGTTTTATTTTTGATACCAAAGGAGTTTTTACTATCGACAATGAAAGCCTAGCAGATAAGGATGTAGATGAGCTGGAGCTAGAGCTGATAGATGGCGGAGCCCAAGATGTAGAAAAAACCGATGAGGTAACCATAGTTTACACCACATTTGACGATTATGGAAATATGCAGAGCAAACTCGCAGAGCTATGCATAGAGAGTAAAAGTACGGAGATACAGCAGATCCCTAAGAGTACCACTACCTTAAATTTGGAGCAGGCACAGGAGGTGCTCAAAATGATTGATAAATTTGAAGATGACGATGACGTACAGGCAGTGTATCACAACTTGGAACTTACGGAAGAACTTATTTCACAGCTAGAAGGATAACTATCACAATGAATAACCGAGATATATTAAAGAATAAGCTGGCCGAGGCTAAATTGGGTGGCGGACAAAAGCGAATAGACGCTCAACACGCGAAGAATAAGCTCACCGCTCGAGAACGCTTGGACTTGCTGCTCGACAAGAATTCCTTTGAAGAAATTGGAGCCTTGGTAAAACATAGAAGTACTGATTTTGGGATGGATACGTTGCACTACCCAGGCGATGGCGTGGTTACCGGATATGGAACCATAGCGGGTAGATTGGTTTATGTATTCTCTCAAGATTTTACTGTTTTTGGTGGTTCATTGTCTGAGACTCACGCCGAAAAAATATGTAAAATCATGGAGATGGCCATGAAAAATGGAGCACCCTTAATAGGACTAAATGATAGTGGAGGTGCTCGTATACAGGAAGGTGTGGTGTCATTAGGTGGTTATGCTGATATTTTTTATCGTAATACACAAGCTAGTGGTGTGGTGCCTCAACTTAGTGCCATCATGGGACCTTGTGCAGGAGGGGCAGTATACTCGCCAGCCATTACAGACTTTATTCTAATGGTAGAAGATACCAGTTACATGTTTGTCACTGGTCCTAATGTAGTAAAAACAGTAACTAATGAGGAGGTAAGCTCAGAAGACCTCGGCGGTGCAAGTGTGCACTCCGAAAAAAGTGGTGTAGCTCACCTCACCGCAGCCAATGATCTAGAAGCAATAGAAGACATCAAAAAGCTATTGAGCTATATGCCTCAGAACTGTGAGGAGCAGGCACCTAAAGTAGAATATACACTTGGAGACGAAACGCGAGAGCAATTAACCGATATCGTACCTGATAGTGCCAATCAACCTTATGATATTCGCGATGTTATAGATGGTGTCATAGACACTGACTCATTTTTCGAAATCCATAAAAACTTTGCACCCAACATTGTAGTAGGTTTTGCCAGGTTAGCAGGACGTAGCATAGGAGTTATTGCCAATCAGCCAGCGTATTTGGCGGGTGTGCTCGATGTTGCATCTTCGCAAAAGGGAGCACGATTTGTTCGTTTTTGTGATTGCTTCAATATACCACTTCTAGTATTGGAGGATGTGCCTGGTTTCCTACCAGGTACAGATCAAGAATGGAATGCAATTATTACCAATGGAGCGAAGCTACTCTATGCATTTAGCGAAGCTACAGTGCCACGTATTACGGTAATCACCCGAAAGGCCTATGGTGGAGCTTATGACGTGATGAATAGCAAGCATATAGGAGCAGATATGAATTTTGCATGGCCAAGTGCCGAGATAGCAGTAATGGGAGCCAAAGGAGCCGCAGAGATTATTTTCAGAAGGGAGATACAAGCAGCAGATGATTTCCAAGTTGCATTGGCAGACAAGGAAGCAGAGTATGCCGCGATATTTGCAAATCCGTATAGAGCTGCAGAGCGTGGCTTTGTAGATGAAGTGATACTGCCAGAGCATACACGTACCAAGCTTATCAAAGCATTTGCTATGTTGGAGAATAAAGTGGATACAATACCAAAAAAAAAACACGGTAACATACCGCTTTAGACAAAACCTAATTTTCTTCTTTCTGTCATTTCGATATGACTTGTGCTTTCGTCAGCACTAGTTTATTATGTTTGTGTCAGTGAAAAAAATTGCATACCTAACGATAAGTGCTTTTGTACTGCTGACTTCTTGTGCTTATAACTCAGAAGAGGAACTGTATCCATCTAGCAATTGTGAGACAGTCAATATGTCTCTCAGCAGTGATATCACGCCTATACTTGATAATTATAGTTGCATTGGCTGTCACGACGATTTGAGTACCAACGGAGTAGATTTAAATGGGTACGACGATTTGAAAATTTGGGTAAATAACGGAAAACTTCTTGGTAGTATGAAACACGACGGAACAGCATCTGAAATGCCCAAAGGAGGAGACAAAATGAACCAGTGTGATATAGATAAAGTAACCGCTTGGATAGAACAAGGAGCACTGAATAATTAGAAAAAGTAAACATTCATAAGATATAAAACCCGTGAAAAAACCATTGATACTTACCCTGATTTTTGTAGCCCTAGGAGCTATGGTATATTTTTATAATGCGTACAATAAAGAACACACTGATGTGTCTACGGCAGACGTATTACAAGAATTAACCACTTCAGACTTATTTGCTGCTTTTGATGCTGACGTAGCCCTTGCCACAGAGCAATATGCTGAGCAGGTTATTACAGTCAGTGGCTCAATATATAGTATTGATTTGGAGAATGAAAAAGAGCCTCAAATTGTGTTGCAAGCCAATGGAGACGATGGGTTCATACGTTGTGGATTCGCCACGGCTGCAAGGTCTCAAGTGGAGAGTTTGCAGGAATATAGTAACATTAAAATTAAAGGCCTTTGCAAAGGTATGAACGATGCGGGTGACCTTGATTTGTTGGCCGAAAGAGATGTGATACTCAGTGATTGCATAATTATTGATTAACCCAATTAAGATAATATAGATAAAATGAAAAAAATTAGCACATTAATATTAGCAACCTTAGCACTTATTGCTATAGCAGCCTCAAGCCATAGCGGCGGAGTTTATAAAACCAATACGGGGACTATCGATTTTTTTAGTCACACCCCTGTGGAGGATATATCAGCTGTAAATCACAAAGTAAAAACGGCTTTTTCTTCTGCTAACGGAAAAATTCAATTTAGTGTCTTAATCAAAGATTTTGAATTTGAAAAGGCATTAATGCAGGAGCATTTCAACGAAAACTATATGGAAAGCACCAAATATCGTACAGCTACTTTTAGTGGAACTATTACTGACATAGCCAAAATAAAGGTCAGCACAGATGGCACTTATACTTCGCAAGTGACAGGGAAATTAACCATAAAAGATGTGACTAAGGAGGTGGCGACTACTGGCACCTTTACCGTGAAGGGAGGTGTCGTTAATGCAAAAGCTGCATTCAATCTAAATCCATCTGATTACAACGTGAAAATTCCGCGTACTGTGATGAACAAAATCTCTGACGACATAAAAATCAGTATAGATGCTGATTATAAACACCTGCATTAAACAATATTAAGAAGCACCTAAAGTAACCTATGGTGCAAGATTGAATTTCGTTATGAACCGAATATTACCACTGTTTATTTTATTGCTTGTTACCTCATTAATGTTTGGACAAGATTTAGACTTGCTGGAAGAGGATGAGCCTATAATAGATTATACCACTGCAACCTTCAAAACCAATAGAGTAGTGAATGGTCATAGTATAGAAACCGTTGCCAAACGTGAGTTTGATTTTAAAATATCCCACCGATTTGGTTTCGTTAGTGGAGGGTTTTACGATCTTTTTGGTCTTGATGAGGCGACTATGCGTATAGGAGGAGACTTTGGGATAACCGATAATCTAAATATTGGCATAGGACGCAGCAATGAGCTGAAAACGTATGACGGTTTTGTAAAGTATAAGTTTCTCAGACAAAGTACAGGGGCTAAAAACACTCCAATTTCTGCAGTATGGATAAGTCATACAGGCATATCTACGTGGCGGTGGGATCAGCCAGAACGCGAAAATCTGTTTAGTAGCAGATTGCATTACACGCACCAACTATTACTAGCACGTAAGATGACAGAAGGGCTGAGTATACAACTATCGCCGACCTTGGTACATAAGAACTTAGTAGACTCTATCTCCAGGCCAAATGATATTTTAAGCATTGGTGTAGGGGTGAGACAGAAAATAACCAATAGAATCACTGTAAATGGTGAGTACTACTATGTATTGCCTAATCAATTGGCAACAGACAAAACAAATTCACTATCGTTGGGGTTTAACATAGAGACTGGTGGGCATGTGTTTCAGTTATTTTTTACCAATGCTGCTGCTCCATTCGAAAAAGGATTCATCACCGATACTAAAGCCAAATGGTCCGATGGTGACATTCGCTTTGGGTTTAACATAGCCCGGGTATTTAATTTTTAGTAACTTTGATTTATATAGAAAACTAATTGAACCGAATTGCCACATATATCTTTGGGTTGTTATTGCTCTTGGGGACCTTCTCCTCAGATGCGTCTCACGTGGTGGGTGGTGAGTTGTATTACAACCAGCTTAGTGCAGGTAGGTACGAGATAGTGTTTAAGATTTACTTTGATTGTGCAAACGCTAATCCAGGAGTAATAGATAGGGACGGAGGTTCTGCTAATATTGGTTTTTTTGACGCGGTTACTTTTGCCTCGCGACGTCAGCTCACGTTCACCAATGCGGTTAATACTGAGGTCAACTCGGTTAATTATGAGTGTGTAAAAGAGCCGTCGGGGATATGCGTCATTCAATATGTATACAAACAAGTTGTGAATATAGACCCTGGTGCAAACGGACTTATCGTTGCTCATCAGTTGTGTTGTAGGAATGGGATTACTAAAAATGTATTCAATGCGGGAGAAACAGGTTCTACGTATTGGTCATATATACCTCCTTCTACAGTTACAAATTCAAGTCCACGTTTTAGTGAAATACCACCGACGTATGTTTGCCTCGACGCTCCTTTAGAATTAGATTATTCAGCCACCGATCCCGATGGTGATTCTTTGGTGTATGAATTTTACACCCCATACGTAGGCGGAAGTGCTGATGTGCCAAAACCCAATACTCCTAGCCCACCTATATATAGTGAGCTGGTATGGAATACGGGATATACGGCCAATAATCAGATACCGGGCAGCCCTTCCGGATACGTAGACCCCAAGACGGGTAAATATACGATTACCCCTACAGAGAAGGGTACCTATACTATTGGGGTAAAAGTATCGGAATATCGGAATGGTGTGCTCATTGGTGCTACACTTAGCGATTACCAATATACGGTTATCGATTGTGAATTTGATGTATTAGCGGATTTTGATATCCCCAACGGGACTACGGTAGATGGTACGTATTCATTCGAGTGTGGGGATACGGCAACATTCAGAAATAGGAGTATACTCAAACCGGGTCTGAAGGGTAAGTTTATTTGGGATTTTGGTGACCCTACTACCAACGAGGATACAGTCACAACTTTTAGTTTAGGTACACCAGTGAGTTATGATTACCCAGGGAATGGAGATTACACTGTTACACTAAGAGTAGTGTCTAGTATATGTGAGGATGAGTATGAATATAATATTCGCATTAGATCTACTAGAGGATTTTCTTTGGGGCCAGATAGAATATTTTGTGATTCGGTCAGATATTTCTTAGATACAAAAGCTGCAGATGCGGTTTCAGTGACGTGGAACACTGGTCAAACGACGAGTTTTATCTTAGCTACAGATACAGGAACGTATATCGCTGATGTGTCCTACGGAAAGTGTGCCTATAAGGACACCGTGGTGCTCACATATAATAATGTACCACCTATAATACTGCCAGAGGATACGCTCATTTGTGATAGTATATTTTCTATTACCTTAGACGCTGGTCAGCCTGACTTATTGTATGAATGGGAAACCCCTTCAAGATTAAACACTAGGAGTATTCAGGTGTCTGATACGGGTATATATACACTGAAAATGAGTAATGCTACTTGTAGTAAATATGATACCATTAGAGTGTGGCAATCCACACCACCTCGCATCAGAGATTCGTTATTCTGTAATGAAGTCAGTTATAGTATAGATGTAGGCGATATAGAAGAAGCTGAATTTCTCTGGTCGGATGGAAGCGTAGGGAGATTTAAAAATTTCACAGAAATAGGAACCTACTGGGTGAAGGTCACTCAGCGAGAATGTGAGTCCTATGATACATTCTCGATAGCTAATTCTATTATTCGGTTAGACCTAGGGAAGCAAGAGCATTTTTGTGATGTTGTCTTAAAAGAATTAGATGCGGGTGAAGATGGAGCAGAGTATCTATGGAATACCTTGGATCTTACACGTACAGTAACTGTACGAGACTCTGGCTTGTACAGCGTTAGAGTAACGAATAAAGAAGGTTGTGTGCTTGAAGACTCCATACAGTTAACATTATCTCAGTCGCCAGATATATCCCTAGCAAATGACACTTCTATTTGCGTAAACACTCCAATTACAATAGGTGTTACTGAAGGATTAAAGTCATATGAATGGAGTAATGGTGAAATTACAAATGCAATTACGACGATTCTAGAGGGTAAATACAAAGTGCTTGTGACAGATAATTTTAACTGTCAAGACTCAGACAGTATTTACATTACAGTAGATTCTTCGGCTTTGCCAAACATTCTTTATATACCCAATGCATTTACTCCTAATAGTGACACGCATAACGACTGGTTCCCATATAGTGACGAGGTGATTCAGCCAGCCTTCTCGGTGAAAGTGTACACGCGTTGGGGTGAAAAAGTGTTCGATTCGCAGGAGGTAGCTACTACTCGTTGGGATGGTTTCTATAAGGGCGATAAGGTGACTCAAGGCACCTATATTTACCTAGTCTCCTATAGAGGTTGTGATGGCGACGTACGAACCGATAGGGGTACGTTACAGATTCTGTATTAAACTTGTTGTTAGCGTAGTAAAATTCTTATAGCAACTGCAAAATTGCTTGTCTATCCATATCAAATGTTAGAATATTTAGTAACTTGCTATTGAGTTCTTTCCACTCAAAGTGATGAATATTTTGTTTTCCTACTTTGGTTCCCTGAGTAGTGTTATAGCTGCTGATGTGCTCGTCGCTGTGTACTAAATAATGAATGGCGATGATCTGTTCGTCGGCTCTAAAAGCACTTTGAATGTAATTGGTGGTTGTATGTAGGAGGTTCACTATAGAAATAGATATTTTAAGCTCTTCGTCAAATTCGCGAATGAGGCAATCGTGGGGACCCTCGCCGAATTCTAAGCCACCTCCGGGTAGCTTCGTCATTTCATATCCATCAATATTTTCGTGGCTTACTAAAATTTTATTGCCTTTTTTTAATACACCGTAGATGCGAACATTAAATTTGTCAATCATTATGGGATCAATTTTAATCAAAAACGGACTTCTAATTAACGAAAACCAACAATATGTTGCAGATATATTTATAGAAGATGGGTTCATCGCTGAAATATCAAAGGCAGGAATCAGTCGCTCTGCCGACAAAGTGATAGATGCTACTGGCAAATGGGTGACTCCAGGCGTCATAGACGATCAGGTACATTTTCGCGAACCAGGCCTTACGCACAAAGCAGAAATATATACAGAAGCCAAAGCTGCTGTTGCTGGAGGTACTACCAGCTTCATGGAAATGCCTAATACCAACCCGCAGAGTACAACACAGCAAGAGCTCGCCAAAAAATATGACCGTGCAAGTCAGTGTTCTTTAGGAAACTATTCATTTTTTATGGGTGGTACGAATGATAACATCTCGGAAGTACTCAAGACTAATCCTAAAGACGTATGTGGGATTAAACTATTTATGGGTAGCAGTACGGGTAATATGTTGGTAGATAATGAAGACACGCTCAGGGGTATATTCTCGCAAACACCAATGCTCATAGCCACACACTGTGAGGATGAAGCAACTATACGTAAGAATACAGCAGATTTTGTGGCAAAATACGGAGAGGATATCCCAATGGAAGCTCACCCCATTATAAGAGACGAAGAAGCGTGTTACCTGAGTAGTAAGATGGCAAGTGAACTCGCCAAAGAGTATGATGCCAGACTTCATATCCTGCATATTTCTACAGCAAAAGAGATAGAGCTTTTTACTAATAAAATACCAATGAGTGAGAAACGACTCACTGCCGAGGTATGTGTACATCATCTCACTTTTAACGATACGCAATATGTACAGAAGGGAAGCCAGATAAAGTGTAATCCCGCAATAAAATCCGAAGCTGACCAAAAAGCACTTTGGTACGCTCTTAACAATGATTATTTTGATATTATAGCCACAGACCATGCACCTCATACGTGGGATGAGAAGCAAGGTAAATACCTCAAAGCTCCGAGTGGGCTACCGCTTGTGCAGCACAGTTTACAGCTTATGCTGGAGCACGCCAAAATGGGTAAGATTACCACCAATAAGGTGATAGAAAAAATGTGTCACGCTCCTGCCGAACTTTTCGCGGTTGAAAAACGTGGATTTTTACGTGAAGGGTACTATGCAGATGTTGTAATTGTAAATCCGGAAACACAGATGGAGGTCAGTAAAAATAATATCTTGTATAAGTGTGGATGGAGCCCGTTAGAAGGTGAAGTATTCACTACGGCTATAGAACATACGATTGTTTCGGGTCATTTGGCTTACAGTCACGGTAAGTTTGATGAGAGCAAATGGGGAGAACGCCTTACTTTTGACAGATGAGGTTAGTTGCTATACTCGTTTTTATAATTTGTGCCGCAGCAAGCTTTGCCCAAAATGATAGTACCGCGTCGGAGGAAGAGGTTTTTCAATTCGTAGAGGAACGTGCTAAATTTCCTGGAGGAGACGCTGCATTCGCCCAGTACATTGCCAAAAATCTTAAATATCCTGAACTTGCAAAAAAGAATGGGATAGAGGGCAAAGTGTATGTGAGTTTCACAATAGATACATCGGGCTTAGTAAGCAATCCTGAGATAATGCAAAAACGACTATCAGGGCTAGACAGTACTCAGAATGATTATTGTCTAGGCGATTGTGCCATAGATGTTATCGCAAAGTCACCCCGCTGACTACCTGCCTTACAACGTAGTAAAAAGGTGCGTATGCGGATGATTGTTCCTATTAGCTTTAAACTGCAATAGCTGAGTATAGCCATGTCTCTATTGTAAATACATTTGTAGTATGCCTCGCAATAATTTATTTCTTACTCTTATCTGTTCCTTGTGTTATGCATTCGCAATTGCACAATATCCTGCAAACCCAGTCACAGAAAGTAGCGTATACGAGCGACTGGATGCTATCGAGGTTAGAAACGAACTGATTCAAACTTCTAATTATATTGGAGTCGAAGCTCAAAACATTGGCCCAACGATAATGAGTGGACGAGTGGTAGACATGGCTATAGATCCTGCTAATCCAATCCATTTTTTTGTTGCTTATGCCACGGGCGGTGTTTGGGAAACAAAAAATAATGGGCAGAGTTTTAGTCCGATTTTTGATACTAATGGGTATACGAATAACTGCGGGGCGATTGCTGTAAATTGGAGCACCAAAGTAATCTATGTAGGAACAGGTGAGGCTAATAGTAGCCGCTCTAGTTATCCTGGTTACGGAGTGTTTGCTTGTCGATTCAATGCTGGCAAAAATGATTGGAAGGGTTGGAAAAATATAGGGTTACAAGCTACCCATCATATCAGCAAAATCGTTGTCCATCCTCTAGATACCAATATGCTATGGGTTGCTGCAATGGGCAACCTCTTCTCAGCCAATGAGGAACGGGGAGTATACAAAACCACAGATGGAGGAGAGAATTGGAAACAAGTACTTTATGTAGATGAGAATACGAGTGCCGTCGATTTGGAACTTCACCAGTCCAATCCAAACGTACTTGCAGCAGCGATGTGGCAAAAAACACGACGTGCGTGGAATTTCTGGGAAAGCGGTGAACATAGTGGTGTTTTTATATCAAGCGATGGCGGTGATACGTGGACCAAGTCAGAGGCTTTTCCCAATGGAGAACATATCGGAAGAATAGGGCTTTCTTCGTCAGGGAATAGATTATATGCCTTGCTAGATAATCAACAACGCTACACAGAAGAAAAAGAAGCACGGGATGGCATTCAAAAACGGGATTTTGAGCAAATAAGTGCAGATAGTTTTCTCTTACTCAATGATTCCGCTCTTAATGCTTTTTTAGATAGACATCAGTTGGCCAAAGAATATTCGTCTAAGAAATTAAAAAAGATGGTGCGTAAAGAGGAACTGCATCCCAAGGATTTATTTGACTACTTCTATGATAATAATGCTGCCATGTTTGAAGACCCTATAACGGGAGCTGAGCTATATCGCAGTGATGATTTTGGCGTTACTTGGGTTAAAGCACATTCGGACATTCTGAAAAATGTGTGTTACACATATGGTTATTATTTTGGGGTGGTCGCTGCTAATCCTGTAGATAGTAGTCACGTTTTCATCGCAGGGGTACCATTGCTGCAATCTTTTGATGAAGGACAAAATTTCTCTTTTGCGGGAGGAGACAATGTACATGTAGATCATCATTTCATTTGGGTTAATCCAAATAATCCACAGCACCTTATTAATGGTAATGATGGTGGGATAAATATAAGCTATGATGGGGGCAGAACATGGGTGAAATGTAACTCGCCAGCAGTAGGTCAGTTTTATACCGTCGCGGTAGATTACAAAAAGAACTATAATGTATATGGTGGCTTGCAAGACAATGGCACTTGGCGTGGTCCTCATAAGTATAACTATAGCACGGCGTGGCACCAAGAGGGAAAATACGCCTACACACGCATAGGCGGCGGAGACGGTATGCAGGTACAGATAGATCCAAGAGATAATAGTGTTTACACAGGTTATCAGTACGGGCATTATAATTATAAGAGCGTAGCAGGTAAAAATCAGTACATTCATCCGAAACATGACCTAAAAGAGCCGCATTTACGTTGGAATTGGCAAAGCCCTATTTTATTATCTCCTCACGATGCCGATGTGCTGTACGTAGGAAGCAATAAGCTATACCGCAGTAAGAAAAAAGCCAAAGATTTTAGACCGATTAGCCCTGACCTTACTAACGGTGTTAAGGAAGGGGACGTAAGTTACGGCACGTTAACGTGTATAGCCGAGAGTACGCTGAAGGAAGGACTACTCTATACAGGAAGTGACGATGGGTTAATACACCACTCGCCAGATGGCGGCAAGACTTGGCATACAATTTCTGACTCTCTGCCTCAACATCTTTGGGTGAAGGAAGTAGTTGCCAGTAGACATACAGAAAGCCGTGTACTAGTAGCTCTGAACGGGTATACGTGGGATCATTTCAAAAGCTACCTATACCTTTCGGACAACAATGGGAAATCATGGGTGCAGATAGGTGCTAATTTACCAAATGAGCCGATTAATACAGTGATGGAAGACCCTAGTAATGCTCAAATACTTTATCTAGGAACGGATGGTGGATTGTACATCAGTAGCGATTATGGTAAGAGTTTTCAGTATTTCAGCAAT
The DNA here is from genome assembly GCA_018700895.1 of Bacteroidota bacterium. GTDB lineage: Bacteria > Bacteroidota > Bacteroidia > NS11-12g > UBA9320 > UBA9320. Next base: position 70,732 of record JABIUV010000007.1, on the reverse strand, counting down.
CTGCCTATGGTTCCTATTCACGGTTTGACCATACAAGAAAATCATCGTGACTTAATAGTAGCTACTCACGGCCGAAGTTTGTTTAAAGTACAACTAGAGCCGGTATATCAATATGAAACTTTTAGAGACTCATCGTTTTCGCTCTTGCCTGTCGCATATTTAAAGTTCAACAAAAATTGGGGCCAATTGAATTATATATGGGATACAAAGATTCCGAGCTTAGATGTGCAGCTGTTTACGAAAAGCGTACAATCGATAAAGATAGAAATACAAGATGCCGATTGCAACATCCTACTGTCCGAAACCCGAGAGCCTTATGCGGGGTATAATAAAATGAGTGTTGAATTGCAGTTTGATGAAAACCCTACTGAGAAGTTGCTCAAAGGGAGTAACGGCAAGTACTACCCGATAGCTGACAACTATACTGTACGAGTAACACAAGATGGCGTCATTAGAGAGCAAACTTTTATCGTGAAGTAACCTATTTTTGCCCTACAATATGCAAGCACCAGAAGCAATCGGTCTCTTTGAAAAAACGGTAGAAAAGCACCTAAGCCTAAAACCAGAACAGATACGATGTGAAAACGAGGGAGAATATATCGTATTACGTGGAGAAGATACTGAGCTATATGTAGATATATGGCAACCTAAAGAAAGTAGCCAATGGCAATATTTTAATAGAGAAAATATTGCGGGAGTATTTCAGATTGTAGCTCCTGTATGTCATTACCCAGAGGATGAACACCTAGCCATGTTTATGGAAGAATTGGCTCACCTCAATTTTCATTTATTTTCAGCGTGTTTCATTGCTAACGCTGAACAAAAAATAATAAGCATTCAGTATAAACGAGTACTCGATGGACTAAACGAAACGGAGATTATAGAACCATTAGAAGCGGTAGGTTATTATGCCGAAAATTTGAGAGAATATCTTGCCGAAAAATATCACGTAAAAAAAGTGCAATAAGTAGGCAACCTTCACGCATCTGAGTACATCTATCTTACAATCATTGCAATGAGCACACATGACCCATACGATGAAATATCATTGATAACAGCATGTAGCAATGGCGACGACAAGGCATTTAAAAAAATATACGATAGACACTCAGGAACGATGTACAGCATTTGCTTACGCTATATGACCAACGAAGATGAAGCCAAAGATGCTCTGCAAGAAGGCTTCATCAAGGTATTTAAAAACATAAGTAAATACACCTTCTTGGGTAGTTTTGAAGGTTGGCTCAAACGCATATTCGTAAATACAAGCATAGAGCAGATTCGCAAACGAAAAATGCATCTTGATGTCGATGAGATTAATATTAACCAAGTAAGATTAACCGAAAGTATAAAAACGGGTAGTTTGGATGCCGAGAAAATGATGGCACTAGTGCAGCAATTGCCAGCGGGTTATCGTACAGTGTTTAATATGTTTGTGGTAGATGGGTTTTCGCATCGCGAAATAAGTGAACACCTCGGCATAAACGAGAATACAAGTAAATCGCAACTTTTCAAAGCACGTAAGCAATTGCAAGTTTGGCTAAAAGGTTGGTTTGAATAATGAAGAAATTTAAAGACATAACTGATTTTGAAAATGTATTAAAAGATACATTGCACGATCACAGTACATCTGCCCCTACCGATGTGTGGAGTGTTGTGTCTGCATCTACATCACAGTCTGTGAGCTTGATAAGCCAAGTTGGCAATTTTGTAGGATCAGCCACAAATTTACTCAAGGTGGCACTATTCGCAGGTGGGTTGGTGGCTATTGGAGTTGTAATCTATACCGAGAATAAACCAGAACCTAGGGAGGAAGTTGTAGCCAGTGTACAACAAAACTCAGAAGAGAACGAGATTGAAGCATTTGTAGAAAACGAACCCGAAGAACAAATTGCTCACACAGATAGGAAAGAAGAAATAAAAACAACGGTAAATTATAAGCTGCGAGAACCTAATACAAATCCTGCTCGTAAGGCAGATGCTATTCAACAATCAACAGAGATAACAGTAAGTAATGACGGTTCCAGTAGAGGAGTAATAGGTACAGCAGACAATGATGGACCAAAAAGTGCAAGCACTAAAGATAATGAGGAGAATAAAAAACCTCATACATTCTTGGTCTCTGATGGCTCGCCATGTGTAGGTGACATCATAACGCTTTCGCAAGAGGAAGAGACTGATTGGTATGTCAATGGTGTTTGCGTGGCTAAGGGAGTGAAAGAACATACCTTGCCAATTACTGCTGCCGATGTGCTAACCGTATCTAATGGATACAATTCTAAAGCGATAAATGTATCTGAACTCCAGGGAACTATTAGCTCTGAAGAGATAGCTAGAGGGAAATACCTATTAAAATTGGAGGAAGGCTTGATTGCGAATTGGCATATGGATGACAAACTCATAGCAACAAACCTGAATGCACTGCCGTTAACGATAATGGAAGTAGGGCAACACAAGGTAGAAGCAAAGGTTATCAACCATACGTGTAATGCTACATTCACATTGCCCATCACTCTTTCTGCTGTTGGGTCTGTAAATTTTTATAAAATTTTTACTCCCAATGGAGATGGTAAGAATGATACGTATGCTGTAGATATTATAGGATACGAAAACTTTTCTATCCAAATTTTTACACTCCAGAATGAACGCGTATTTGTTTCTCAAAATCCTGATTACAAGTGGAATGGAACTAAAAATAATGAAGGTGCAAAATGTGAAGAAGGCGAATACATTGCCAAGATTAGCTATCAATTGAATGGGGAGGCACCTCAAGTTAAGAATGTAAGATTAATGCTTAAGCGTCTGTAAATTTGATTATTATGAAGAAGCGAGCTAAATTTACCAACTTTTTGAATTCAAAAGAAAATACACATCAACCGAATAAACGTATGAATAGATTCATTGAAACCAATTTGCTACGTAAAGGCTTTATGGCTCTTATGTTAGTATTTGTGAGTGCTTTTGCTTACTCACAATGTGCTCCTCAACTTATAAGATCAGACGGTACCGCAGGTGCCTCGGGTATTTTTTGTGAGGGACAATTAATCACCTTCGAAGCGAACTCACCAGGTCATACTGCCACTATTTTGTGGGAGTTTGGTGACGGGCCACCACAAAGTACAAGTGCTTCTGAAAATCCAGTGTTTAGCTTTGCACAATCAGGCAATTATACCGTTACCTTCACCGGTGATGGATTTGCTGGACCGTGTACAGGGACGTTAGATGTTTTCATAAGACCTTCGCCAGATGTACATATCATAAGAAGAAACGATTCTTTACAGTGTTACAGTGGTAACTCCTTTTGCTTCCGCGATTCATCGGTAGCTCCAGGAGGGTTAATAGAGCGACAACGCTACGTTTTTAGTGATGGTCAGGATACGATTATAGAGAATCCTACTTTCCCAATAGACCTATGCTTTAACTTTTTGGACCCATCTGGTGGTGCTTATGATATGACGGTAGAGTCGTATGACACGAGTGGATGTTTGACACGTATTGTGTATACTGACTACATCTCTGTGGCACCTAAAATTGGGACGAATTATGCTAACGTAACTCCACCACCTAATCCAGCTTGTTTTCAGATACTTGGACGTTTTCAGAATATTTCTGGACCGCCTTTATCAGATATAGATTCATTTAGATGGAACTGGGGAGATGGCACCTTCATAAAAGGTAATGGCACTATAAATACAGAGTATTACAACAATGCAGATAACAACATTGTAGAGCATTTGTATACCACGGCAGGTGCTTTTCAGCCAGAGTTTATAGTAAGTGCTTATGGGTGTTCAGATACGTTTATATCTCAAGTAGGGGTTGTAAACATTATCTTGGAGCCAAAAATATTTACCACTTCACCGTCGTGTGCTCCTTATCAACCTACATTTAATGTGACAGGGCTAAATGGCTCACCTATTAGTCAGTTCTTGTGGAACTATGGTCAACCACCTTGGGGTAATGATAATACCAACGATCAAGATTTAACGCCAAATTCACCAAGACAGGCGTATGGTCCTGGGGTTTACCAGATAAGTTTACGTGTAGTTTCTGGACCGTGTGATGTGACAGTATATGATACTATTCAAGTAGTAGGGCCAGGTACTGGTATAGAATCTGCAGGAAACAGAGTAGCAATAGAGCAGACTTACCAGTGTATCATAGAGGATACGGTATGTATGACAAATGCCTCTGGATTTTACCAACACGATTTTGATAGAAATGACGAAGACTCATTAGTATATTATCCGCAATATAGCTTTGATAGAATATTTAATATATTCAATGGGCAGTACACTTTTAGATATAGAGAGTGGGAAGAAGATTCATATGGTAATCAACTAGTTTCGGATTCAGTATATGCCTTGCCTACCGATACGATTACGGAGCAAGGGTTTAAGGTATATTATGATGCAGCAAAGGATTCAATAGCAGCTGTTTCTACCACCACTGGAGATACCACTTGGCACAAAGACATCATCGCAGGTGCACCTGGTGTAAGTTATAGATTTGGTATTAATAACAGACCTCGTTTTGTATTTAACTATATACCACCTCCAGGAGGTACGGGGGTTGGTGCAGGTGATCAAGTTGCTATACCTCTAGTAGTGCAGCCACAAAACATGCCTAATAGAGATTACAGACCCAATATATGGCGTGTATGGACAATGGGAGACAACTTTGCTCCTCAGTGTACCACAGATAGCAGACCTTGGGTGAATCAAAACGTAGGCATAAACTGTAACTACAGAATAGATAGTGCTCCTTGTCATTGGTATACACCTTGGGATGAGATTTATAGAACTTTCCAAGACGGAAGAAACTATACACAGCCTTACAGAGAGACTAGAATTAATAAGAACCTGAAAGAATGTTACCAAGTAAACGTGTACTCGGCAGATACTATGATCGTGCCAAAAACAATTGTGCTTACCGTACCTGTAGACTCATCATATAGATATTTAATACGCGATGAAAGTGGCGTAGTATTAGACTCTATATCGGTGCCTTCCGGAGGGAATGCACTGGTGGCTGATTCACTTTACAATGAGCTAGATGGTTTCTGGGTAGATACCGCACTTATCGCTTCGATAAGGCAAACGTCTGGTCCGTTCTTTGAGCCATTTTATTTCACACTCAAACGACCACCATCGGCATTTTACGGAACAATTTTCTATTATGATGCTACATTAGATACCTTCTTCTCCATCAATAATATGACGGATACTTTGGGTCATGATGAAGACTCATTAGGTAGAAACAACCCATTAGCGGGTAACGGTTCTACAAAATGGACTGTAACATATCAAGACATGCAGTTCTTTATACCTGCTGGTGTTACATTGGATTTGCTCAAGCTAGAAGTACCGGTAGGAACACCTCCAGGTGGTGCTGCCCCAGGCTCTACCTACAGCGTTACTGGCCCTGTAATCACTACTATAGAACCAAACTGGCAGTTTAGACTTTCATCTGGAGATAGTATATTCCCACAAGTATCTATTGAGGAAAATGCTCCAGACACCACGTACGCTCAGCCTTCAAATTATGTAACACAAGAAGTAGAGTTTGGCTTATTGGTACGTAAGGTAAAGCAAGCTGTATTTGTAGACTCTGCGGCACATAGAGAAAACTGGTTCTTAGAAAATGCAACATGTAATACAGTTACACTCTGGCAAATGGATACCATTCACCCATTGATGTGTGAGTCTAACAGCACCAAGCAGTTAGCACTTACTCCTCCAAGTGGAAAAGGAATGCAATTGCAGCCGGGGCCACTATGTCCTTTTGATGGAGTAAATCTTAACTATATACTGACTTTCGATATATCGGAGACTAAGCCAGGTTGTACACAACAATGGTTTGCAGTGAATTACGATACGGCTACTTTAGATCCTGCATTGACAGCATCTTGGGTGCCTTATGATGGCGGGCTACTAGCTCCTCCTCCTCCAGGATTGCCAATTCCTTTTGTGTTGCCATATGATATACGTGGTAACTTAGGTACACAATTTGTGAAAGGATATACCTCTGGTCAAATAGGTGATCCATACGCACGTAACCCAATAGGTTCATTCTCACTAGGGCTTATCGTAGGAAACGGTACTCCGTTACCAGGAAGTACAGATCCCGCTCGTTGTCTTGACACGTTCTACTATCCAGACATGTTCAGAATACTTCCTCTAGATGCATCTTTTGAGATTGTATATCCAGAACCTACAGCTGATGGTAAGTACTTTATGTGTGCTGGAGATACAGCTTACTTCAGATTTAACACATCACTCCAAGATAGTATTAAGACAATTCGTTGGAACTGGGGTTATCCAGCAAACGGATTTGGTAGAGGCCCATTGGTTTCTTACTACTTTGAAGAGTTTAAGTACTATCAGCCGTATAATGGCCCAGTAGCAGGACGTAATGATGAAAATATAGTATACAACGGAGAAGATTGGTTATATAATTATGTAATAAGAACTAATACGTATGCCTTGAGAAGAGAAGGGTTGCAAGATGTGTTTATTACAGATACGGTAGAGACGATTGTTACTTCTATTATCAAGGATTGGAAAACAGTTGCTGTAAAAACAAATGCTGATCAAATAATTGTAGACTTATTCGAACAACAATTAGGACTTACCTACTCAGAAATACCACCTGAAGACATTGCTCTTTACCTTGGACCTGCAGGAACTACGTGTATTGACACCACCGGACTGAGCCAATTCTTCACTTTTGGTAAAGAGATATACTCACCTAAGAATAATGATATAGGTGTATATCGACAGGGGGATAAAATGTTCCGTATAGATACTACTGTAGTACCTAATCAAATTATTGAGACGCAGCATATACTCCACTTTAGAGATTCGTCTGTAATTGGTTTTGATACCTTATTACTCGATACTAATGCGAACAACGTAAAGGATACTCTTACTGGATTGTATCGTCACGTGTACCGATACAAAGAGTTGGTAAATAACGATGATTGTAACCCAACAGCCCTAGATACAGTATTACTATATGGTAACGGCCCAATGACTCCAGGTCCTATATTGAATAGTACCAATGGTTGTGAGGCTCGTGCAGCAATTTACCTCAATGTTGGATTCTTAAATGAATTTAGCTTGCAGAATGATAACATCTGTAATGGTTTAGAACTAGTGGTAGACGACTACATACGTTACTACCAATACGGAGAAGAAGATCCGTTTACCTACCCAATAAAAACATTTGATTATTGGAATGACCCTGCACGCTATGTTGCAAGTCCACCGCTGGAAACATTTATGGCAGATTGGGACTCTACTACAGTAGAATTTGATAGTACGCGTTCACTTCCGTTGCGTTGGACATACTCAGCTCCTGGAGTATATGATATAACTATTGTAGCTCGAGATAGTATCGGCTGTACAGATACTACTATGCTTAAAGCGTTTGTGTCGGAAGTTACACCAGACTTCGTATTTGGTGATTCTATCGTGAATTGTGCATCGATTGTAGAGTTTACAGATAGCACGAAATTTGTTGATCCGTGTGAGAAGGAATGTCCAGATGGCACAAAACTATCTTGTGAGAAAATTACAAGTTGGTTGTGGGACTTTGGAGATGGCACACGTAAGAGTTTGCTACAAAATCCTTCGCACAACTATACGTCAGGAGGTAGCTTTACGGTTACACTCATAGTTACAACAGAGCTCGGGTGTATAGATAGTATTAAGAAGACTGTATACATACCGGGTCCGCAACCAGAGTTTGGGTTCAGGAATAAGATATGGCGAGAACGTGATACTGCTGAAATTTGTGCCGGTGATTTCCTAGAAATAATAAACTTCGGACAAGGTGATGTAAACTCGCCTACATTCCAAATGATATGGGGAGATGGAGCCGTGGATGCAGGTGGAGCAATAGGTGATACTTTTGGTCACGTATATGCCGTGCCGGGTATTTATGAGCTGTACATTGTACAAGAAGATCAAGTGCCAGGAGGCAGTAGATGTTCACGTATATTCCCAGATACAAGCGAAGATTTACTCAGTAAACGAAAGATTATTGTAATTGTATATCCAACACCTGAGGTGACCATTGGTGCAGATCCACTTGTTGTATGTCCTGACGAGCTCATAACCTTCACGGCTACTATGGATGCTCGCTACTCACGTATATCCTGGATAATGGGTAATGGTGACACCATAAATGAACCAGATGCTAACAATAACACGCTAGCGTGGTCATACGGTCAGCCGGGTACATATAGTGTAATTCTCGCACCGGAATATGATGAGATACCGAGATGCTGGGACCGTGATACTATTCAAGTAGAGGTAACAAACGTTACAGCTGACTTTAGTATAGATAGTTCAGCAAGACCTGAGTTCTGCTTTACCAATTTATCTTCTGATAATGCAGTGTCGTTTGAGTGGACGTTTGAAGAAACATCTCCACAACCAAATGGTACGAGTATAGAAAAAGATGATTGCTATAATTGGGACGATAGAAAAGGCAATTATAATGTATGCCTAATCGCTACATCGGCAGAAGGATGTAAGGATACTATATGCCGTCCAGTAAGCAACTCGTTTATCCGTAAGCTGGTGCCGTATAATATCTTTAGCCCTAACGGCGATTTATTTAACAATACATTCATCATAGAAGGTGAAAGTCTGGATGAGTATAACATCAAGATATTTAACCGATGGGGAGAACGAGTATTTGAGTCTAACGACATCAACAACTCTTGGAATGGTCAAGTAAATAATTCTGGAGTAGAATGTCCAAGTGGCACATACTTCTATATCATCAACTATACGTTTAAGTTTGGTGAAGAGAATGAAGGGCTTGGTCCTATAGAAGGTACTGTGGAATTACGTCGATAGATCCACGCACTTACGATTAATCAAAACCCGCAACTTGATACAAGTTGCGGGTTTTTTTATGGGCGAATATTAAATACCTTTGCATCGCTTATAAAGAAAGACTGAGGGATTAGGCCCACGGAAGTCTTAGCAACCGGAAACCTGTCATCTACAGAGCCAAGGTGCTAAATCCTATTCGCCGAGGCGAAACAGATAAGCTTCTGAAAACCTAATCACTCCTATGCTATTATCTATGACAAAAAAGATAGAAAATCACCTTCGATTGAGTGGTCTGGAGCCAATGGTACAAACACCTAATATTAATTTTATCAATATAGGAGAACGCACCAACGTAACGGGTTCTAAGAAATTTGCTCGATTAATACTCAATAATCTATATGACGAGGCTTTAGACGTGGCTAGGCAACAGGTAGAAAACGGGGCTCAAGTCATAGATATCAATATGGATGAAGGAATGCTCGATGGTAAAGAAGCCATGGTAAAGTTCCTAAATCTTATAGCCGCAGAGCCAGACATAAGCCGTGTGCCGGTAATGATAGACTCAAGTAAATGGGAAATCATAGAAGCAGGATTAAAAGCCATACAGGGAAAGGGGATTGTAAATTCGATAAGTCTCAAAGATGGTGAAGAAGCATTCAGAGAGCGAGCTAAGCTAATCAAACGTTACGGTGCTGCTACGGTGGTCATGGCTTTTGACGAAAAGGGGCAAGCAGACTCTTACCAAAAACGGATAGACATTTGCCAAAGGAGTTATGATATCCTTGTAAATGAGGTCAATTTTCCACCTCAAGATATCATTTTTGACCCGAATATATTAACCGTAGCCACTGGAATAGAAGAGCACAATAACTACGCGGTAGATTTTATCAATGCCACACGTTGGATCAAGGAAAATCTTCCGTATGCCAAAGTAAGTGGCGGAGTAAGTAATATTTCATTCTCATTTAGAGGCAACAATGTAGTGAGAGAGGCTATGCATTCGGCCTTTTTATATCACGCGATAAAAGCGGGCCTTGATATGGGGATAGTAAATGCTGGTATGATAGAAGTGTACGAGGAGATTCCTAAGGAGCTTTTGGTGGCGGTAGAAGATGTATTGCTAAATAGGAGAGAGGATGGCACAGAGCGCTTGGTAGAACTTGCAGAAACGGTAAAAGGCGATGGTAAGAAGATAGAAGTAGATCTCAGTTGGCGAGAGCAGCCTGTAGCCGAGCGACTCAAGCACTCACTCATAAAAGGAATAACGGAGTACATAGACCAAGATACAGAGGAGGCTAGACAACAACACGATAAGCCGCTTCACGTCATAGAGGGACCACTCATGGCGGGTATGAATGTGGTAGGAGACTTATTTGGTGCAGGTAAGATGTTCCTGCCTCAGGTAGTAAAGAGTGCAAGGGTGATGAAAAAATCGGTCGCGTACTTGCAACCTTATTTAGAAGCCGAGAAAAGTGAGGGACAAACACAAGGTAAAATACTCCTAGCGACTGTGAAGGGAGATGTACACGACATAGGTAAAAATATAGTAGGTGTTGTATTGGCGTGTAATAATTACGCGATAGTAGACCTAGGTGTTATGGTGCCAACAGCCAAAATATTGGATGAAGCAATAAAGCACAAAGTGGACGTCATTGGGCTGAGTGGATTGATAACCCCAAGTCTTGATGAGATGGTGGATGTAGCTAGCGAAATGGAGCGAAGAGGTATAAAACTGCCCTTACTTATAGGAGGAGCTACTACGAGTAGAGTTCACACGGCCGTAAAAGTAGCTCCAAATTACAGTGGTCCGGTGGTACATGTACTAGATGCATCACGCTCAGTACCGGTAGCAGGACAGCTCATAGGTGAAAATACCAGAGGAAAATTTGAAGCGGATATAAAAGCAGAGTATGCCGAACTGGCAACGCAACACGCCGCTCGGCAGGCAGATAAAAATATCCTAACCTATCAGCAAGCGTTGGATAATAAGTTGACTCTTGTTTGGGATGATTATACGCCTCCAGCACCGGCAAACTTGGGAGTGAAGGTGTATGATGATTTTGATTTAGAAATACTACGTAAATACATCGACTGGACACCATTTTTTCAGACGTGGGAATTGCGTGGCCGGTACCCCAAAATATTTGAGGATGAGTATGTGGGTGAAGAGGCTAAAAAACTCTTTAAGGATGCTCAAGAAATGCTAGATGATATTATTGCCAATAAGAAACTACAAGCAAAAGCCATAGTCGGAATCTTTGAAGCAAATGAAGTGAATGGAGATGTATACTTGAGTAAAGAAAATGTTACGTTTAATTTTCTTCGTCAGCAGCGAAAAATGGGGAGTGGTATCCCAAATATATCTTTAGCAGATTATGTGGCACCACAAAGCACAGGTAAACAGGATTATCTGGGGGCATTTGCTGTGACTGCTGGCATAGGCATAGAGAAAATGGCGGAACAATATGAGGCAGACCACGATGATTATAACTCTATAATGGTAAAAGCATTGGCCGATAGACTGGCAGAGGCTTTTGCGGAGTGCTTGCACCACGAGGTGCGAACATCACTATGGGGTTATACTGCCGATGAGCAACTTACCAATGACGAACTCATCAGAGAAAAATATCAAGGTATACGACCAGCAGCTGGATACCCCGCTAGCCCAGACCATACAGAGAAAGCCAAACTTTGGAAATTGCTGAGCGTAGAGGAGCATACGGGTATCAGCCTTACAGATAGCTTTGCGATGTATCCTGCGGCATCTGTTTCTGGTTTATATTTTTCGCACCCGGATAGCAAGTATTTTGCCGTAGGCAAAATATCCGAAGATCAAGTAAAGGACTACGCAGAACGAAAGCAAGCGGACTTGGCTGCTACTAAAAAGTGGTTAGGACCTAATTTATTTTAGATAGCAAAAACTTCTAACAGATTATATGTTAGGTTCAAACTTTAATACATCCATATTTGTACACTTATTAAGTATGAATATTGGAATAGTATGTTATCCTACCTTTGGCGGTAGTGGTGTAGTAGCAACTGAGCTGGGGAAGGCCTTAGCGGACAAAGGTCATTCAGTTCATTTTATCTCATACGACCAACCTGCTCGTTTAGATGTTTTTAATCAAAATTTGTTTTACCACGAGGTTAGTTTTAATAATTACCCATTGTTCAAATTTGCACCCTACGAGATAGCTCTTACCAGTAAAATTGTAGATGTGGTAAAAGCCTATAAATTGGACATTCTACATGTACACTATGCCATACCACACGCTGCGGCTGCGGTTACTGCAAAGCATATTTTGGCTAGAGAAGGAATTAAGCTGAAGATCGTAACTACTCTTCACGGTACGGATATTACACTAGTGGGCAAAGACCATAGTTACGAACCGGTGGTGAGCTATTCATTGTTTGAGAGTGACGTGGTGACTGCTGTGTCCGAGAGTTTGAAGCAGGATACGTACGATAATTTTAGTTATGATGGCGATATTAGCGTGATTCCAAACTTCATAGATTTCGAACGATTCAATAAGCAGCCCAAAGATCATTTTAAGAAAGTAATAGCCCCAAACAACGAAAAAATATTGGTTCATACTTCTAACTTTAGAAAAGTGAAGCGTGTTCCAGATGTAGTGGAGATTTATAAACGCGTAGCAGCCGAAACGCCAGCTAAATTATTGCTAATAGGCGATGGGCCTGAACGTACTAAGGTGGAGGATCAATGTCGTAATTGTGAGTATTGCGATGGCGTTACCTTTTTAGGAAAGCAAGAGGCCGTAGAGGAAATTTTGAGTATTGCTGATTTGTTTTTAATCCCATCGGAAACAGAGAGTTTTGGTCTTGCAGCGTTAGAAGCCATGGCGTGCGAAGTACCTGTAGTGAGTACGAATACCGGTGGACTTCCGGAGGTGAATATAGATGGATTAACGGGCTACACCAGTGATATAGGTGATGTGGCCAAGATGGCCTCCGATGCTTTGCACATACTAAAAGATGAAAATCTACAACAGTTTAAAAGGCAAGCAAAGAAGCATTCACTAAAGTATAAGCTAGAAAACATACTTCCGCTTTACGAAACTCTATACTAGAGATATTCAGTCTATTAAAGACTTATTTTTCTACGGTAAATATAACGTCTGAAGTGGCATCTATACTACCAAACTGAGCGTCTATTTGTTCGGTAAACTCACCAGTGAATACAATCTTAGATGAAGTACTTGATATTACGCCAACATCATTGCCATTGTCATCTTTCAAGGTGATCTCACCGTTTGCTTCTGTCCAAGTGCCCGAGGAGTTTTTGCGGTCTACAGGTAAGCTTTGTTGTTGATTAAAAACCGATATATCTGCAGTAAATGCAAGTGACGTTGTGTATCTGTTGGGGTTTTCTGTTATTACTAATTCGCCGCTTATCTCGGATCCAGAGCCTTCGAAAGTACCAAGGACGTTATTCATAATTTCTAACTCGCCATTGGTAAGTTCTATCTTAGTATAATCCCACGTGCCAGCGAAGGGACTTGGTAGTACTTCTTCCTCTTCTTCGTTTCCGCCTTCGGAAGTTGTTCCTGTATTCTCCTCTTCTGGCTGTGGAAGAGGTGGTTTTTTGCAACTTTGAGTGCTAATTACGAATAAGCTTAAAGACAAAAAGATAATTATTTTTTTCATGATTGGAGATGCAAGGTACAATTTTTTATGAAGTTGTAAAAATGAGCGTTATTTATTCCAAATATCCCAAGCTTTATCGGCTTGTATTTCGAGCATTTTGAGACCGCCGATGACTGTTGCTCCTTGAGCTTTGCACTTAGCCATAAATGTCGTCATATCAGGGCGATAGACTAAGTCATAACATAAGTGCTTCGTGGTAATATGGTTGTATGGTATGTTCACACACGATTCTGAATTAGGGTGCATACCTAGCGGCGTGGTATTTATGAGTAGGGAGTGATTTTGAATATCACCAGCCGTAAGTGATTCATAGGTGAACTCTGCGTGATCACCTCGTGAAACAGAAGCATACTGAATTCCCATTTGCCGGAGGGCAAATTTGACTGCAAGGCTGCTGCCTCCTGTGCCAAATATCAATGCTTTTTTGGTATGAGGAGGGAGAGCATATTGTGCACTATTTCTAAAACCAATATAGTCGGTATTGTCTCCGTGTAATTTTCCTCCAATGACCGAAACTGTATTTACTGCGTTTATCTTAACAGCCGCCTCACTTATGTAGTCTAAATGAGGAATGATGGCCTGTTTGTGTGGTATGGTAACATTGAATCCTGCGAGCTGCTCGCTATGTACGAGTGGATGAATATCATTAATATCTTGCAACTCGTAAATATGGTATTCGCAATCTAAAATACCTAAATCCTCAAATTTTTGAGCAAAGTATGCTGGTGAGAAAGAGTATTTGGCAGGATAGCCGATGAGGCCGTACTTGGTCATTCCTCTAGACTAAATTTGTCTAGCAAATAAACCAACACAAAAGCAACAACCAAAATGACTAGTGCAAAAATCAAGTGAGGTTCATTACCATACAGAAAGTTACTGTCCAACTCAGAGAAGGTGCTAGGTAGGACGCTATCTGAGAATTTGACTACCTCAAGTCCTTTACTATTCATGCGAGTTTCGGTTACTTGCTGCCACGGCCATACCTTATTGAGCGAGCCGATAAGAAAACCGGTAAGTAGTGCTAAGGTAGGATTTGGATATTTTTTAAACGTGTAGCTCAGTACCTTAGCAAAGGTGAGCAGACCCACCACCATACCGAGCCCAAATGCGATAACGATAAGCGTTTCTGGTCCTAGTGGATGATGCGTAAATTCCTCTATGGCTGGCATAATGATGGTGTACATGCCCAGTAAAAGAAGTACGAAACTGCCAGATAATCCGGGTAGCATAAGTGCCGAAACACCTATGATTCCTGCCAAAAATACAAGCAATAAGTGCTCACTCCCCTGGCTAGGAGCTGCTATGGTAATCCAATATACTAATCCAGCTCCGAGTATTAATAATACGATTTCTAGTCCACCCCATTTCTTCACTTGTTTACCGATAAGCGGTATAGAAGCTAATATGAGTCCGAAGAAAAAACTCCAGATATGGACTGGATGACTTTCGAGTAGGCGTACTACCAATTTTAGCCCTATTAAAAACCCTACCGCCATTCCAGCTAATAGTTTCGCTAAGAATAGGCCATCTATTTTTTGCCATACGGCTTTGAAGCCTTCGTCTTTCCAAGTTTTGAACAGACTTATGTTCATATTGCTAATGGCTGCGAGTAGTCGCTCATAGATTCCAGTGATGAATGCTAGTGTGCCGCCAGATACGCCAGGTATCACCTCGGCTACGCCCATTGCGGCTCCCTTGAGCATTATTTTCAGTGTTTCTTTCATACGCTTAGGTGGGCAAAAGTACTATCTTGTTACATCTATCGTTATATCTTCGTGCCAACAATGAAAAAAACATTTGCCATCATGCTATTGGGTTTGAGTCTTATTTTAGTATTTGATAGCTGCAAAAGCAACAAACGCTATAAGTACAAAGGGCCGAGTAAAAACTGTGATTGCCCGAATCGCTAGGATTTTGCTGCCAAATATTTGTGGATCAAGCATCTGCTTTATGAAAGCATAGCCATCAATGTAATAATGTAAGCTACACGCTAATACATCGTCACCTTCTTCTTTTTTCCTCTAAAATGCCAGCGTAGATAGTTTTCCATGGTGATGTCTAACTTATTGGGATGCACATTGTAGTTAAACCCTAATCTGTTTAAAAATACGAGATTATTGCCAATAGTTACTTCGTAACCTACTCGTGCACCTATTATTTTGCGGTAGTCATACATTATTGGGAAGCTTTTAATACCTGTGGAGTGATACAATTGCTCTCCCCACGGACCTTGGTACTGGTGACTATCCCAATAGTTGAGCACAAACTGATAATCTTTGTGCGTAACACGTAATACGCCCAATTGCCCTACACCATCAGCTATTCCGTGTACTTTGCTGTTACTTCTATCTTCGTAAAAAGCGGCGTGTCCTGCAAGATATAGATTGGTATGCTCGTTAAAGAAATGCGTGTATTCCAAGCCGTAGGTAAAGTTATACTCCACCGAATTGGGTGAGCTATTTACGTCTATTTCGCCCGCACTGTGCACCGTTATTCCTTGAGCATTGAGGCTTAGTTTATTTTTTTCATTGTTTATGGGATTCAGGTATACGTTATACCCGGCTACGAAACGCTCGTTTTTTGGATCGTCATAGTATATCATATCGTGCCAGTCTATCCACATATCGTAGCTGAGCACTTTGCCGGGTTTGGTGATTTGAAGCCCTTGTTCAAAACGGTCTGTGATTACCTTCTCGTAGTCATACAGTGGTTCTATCATTCCGTGCTGTAGAGTGCCATTCAAACTTCCAAATACGATATTGTGTTTTAGTACATCGTTATACGTGAATTTGAAATAAGGCTCAATGCTGCGAATTTCTGGATTGCCAAAGTCATATCGCAGGTTAATACCACCATATATTTGAGCTTTGTCATTAAAGGAGTACTGTACATAAGGCATCGCCTGAAATCCAATATAGGTGGAGCCTTTGTCTACCCTAGAGAGATACTCCGCATTACGGAAATAGCTCATATTGTCAAAATGAAATTGGATGTGCGAGGAGTCTATCGTTTCCTCATATTTATCATTATCAAAAAAAGAATTTTCGTATTGACTGTATATATTAGTAAACACTATCATACATAGTGCAACGGCTAGTATACGTCCTGGGTTAAAGTAGTACATTCGTATAATTACCTGCAAATAAGCAACTTTGTGTCAATATATCATAGCTCGCAGTGAGGTGGCACATTACTTGGGTTTACCTAGCCAAAGCAACATTACCTTATGAAGTACATACATACCATTATACTCGGCTTACTCCTTACACTTACCAGTGCCTACACCAATGTGGGTATGGAGCATCAGGAGCTACGCTCTAATACCAATGAGGCATTTACTCACGGCGAAAAGTTAAGATACCGCGTGCACTATGGCTGGATAAACGCGGCGAGTGTGAGTATAAAGGTAGATGACAAACCCGTAATGGTAAAGGGACGCGAAACTTACAAGGTGAGTGCCTATGGCCGAACGTTCAAAACCTTTGATTGGGCATTTAGAGTACGTGATAATTTCATAAGCTATATAGACAAGGAGAGTATAGCTCCGCTAAAATATTATAAGAACGTGCAGGAGGATAATTACCGTGATGAAGATTTGGTGTACTATGACCACGAGAAAAAATACCTCACCGGTAAACAAAAAAGTATGGATATGCCCGCTTACGTGCAGGATGTAGTGAGTGGAACATTTTATGCTCGCACTATTGATTATGAAAATGCGGATATTGGTCAGTTATTCCCTATTGATATATACCTAGATCAGGAGATCTACAATTTGCAATTTAAGTACTTGGGCAAGGAAATTATTAAGACAGATTTGGGTAAAATAGAATGCTATAAGCTACGCCCACAGCTAGTGGTAGACCGAGTGTTCAAGGACGAGGATGATATGACGATATGGGTAAGTGCTGATGCCAATAAAATCCCTGTTCGTGTAGAAGCTGCTATATACGTAGGCAGTGTGAAGGTAGATATTACCAAAGCCGAAGGATTGAAAAACCCTTTTAGTAGTAAGCAGTAGGTAGGCGGACTTTTATAGTTTTTGCTTAAACTTTCTACTTTGTTCTAAACCTTCGGGAGAGATTTATTTCTTCCATCACTTATGATCTCAAAGAGAAAAATTGAAACAACTTCACTTGTATGATAGGCGGCAAAACTAGATTTCCTACCTTTACCGCCGCAATTCATGAACTACCTAAACGGCGAAAATCTGAGCAAAGACCTCGGAGAAAGAATCCTCTTTGAGAATTTGGACCTAAGCATAAATAAAGGAGACAAAATAGCTCTCGTAGCCAATAACGGAACGGGTAAAAGTTCGCTATTGAAAATTTTAGCACAGGTAGAAGAACCCGATAATGGTATTGTGCGGTTGCGTAAAGGAATACGATCGGCCTACTTACCCCAGGAACCCACCTTTGACGAGGGAACCATACAAGAGCTTATAGATCACAGTAGCTCGCACATTATGGCCACCATACGGGCATATGAGGCTTCGCTCGAAGCTCAAACGGCAGATTATAATACGGAGACCCAACGTGCATTTGAACAAGCCTCTTTGGCCATGGACCAAGCCGATGCATGGGACTTTGAGCGTAAACTCAAAGAACTGCTCACTAGATTTACCATCACCAACTATGACCAGCCCATTAGCTCACTGAGTGGTGGGCAAAAAAAACGTCTGGCGATTAGTCTTGCGATACTGCAAAACCCAGACTTACTTATGCTCGATGAGCCTACCAATCACTTAGACTTAGATATGATAGAGTGGCTGGAGAAGTACCTCAGCAACTCTAATATGAGCATACTTATGGTGAGCCATGATAGGTATTTCCTAGATTCAGTTTGTAACCAAATCATAGAAATGACCGATGGTAGGCTGCAGAATTATAGTGGGAACTACGCTTATTTCTTAGAGAAAAAAGCAGAGATGGAAGCGGCACAAGCAGCTGAAATAGGCAAGGCTCAGCAACTGATGAAAACCGAACTAGAGTGGATGCGACGTAGTCCAAAGGCACGTACCACCAAGAGTAAGTCGCGTATCTCGTCTTTTTATGATACCGAAGCCAAGGCTAAAAGTGGTAAGAAAACACAAGACCTAGAACTATCGGTCAAGATGTCGCGGATAGGAGGTAAGATACTGGAGATAAAAAAACTCTATAAGGCGTATGATGATAATGTGATGCTGAAAGGGTTTGATTATACCTTCAAAAAAGGTGAACGCATAGGCATAGTTGGAAAAAATGGATGTGGAAAGTCTACTTTTCTGAATATGATTATGGACCTAGAAGAGGCTGATAGTGGTAAGATAAACCGTGGTGACACCGTTGTGTTTGGGTATTACAGTCAGGAGGGAATGAAAAACCTAAAACCGGGCAAACGGGTGATTGATGTAATGAAAGACGTAGCCGAGGTTATAACGCTTGCCAATGGGGCAAAGGTTACGGCTAGTCAGATGTTAAACCTATTTCTGTTTCCACCTCAGATGCAAAACCAACGGGTAGAAAAACTGAGTGGAGGAGAGAAACGGAGGCTTTACTTACTCACGGTATTAATGAAGAATCCCAACTTCCTCATACTGGATGAGCCTACCAATGACCTTGATATTCTTACACTCAATAAACTAGAGTCTTTCTTGGCCGATTTTGGAGGTTGTATTCTGCTAGTGAGTCACGATAGGTATTTTTTAGATAGAATAGTAGAACACATCTTCGTATTTGAAGGGCAAGGAAGCATCTGTGACTATAACGGTAGCTATACCGAGTACCGCATAGAGCAAGAAATTCAAGCCAAACAAGAGAAAAAAGCAGCAAAAAAAGAAGCAGCTGATGCATCGATAGCCAAGGCTGAAAAGGAGGTGACCAAAACCAAAATGAGCTTTAAGGAGAAATACGAGTTTGAGAGTTTGGAAAAGGAAATAGAAAACCTAGAACTAGAAAAAGCGAACCTTGAGGCCGAACTTGCCGATAATCCTACGGATTTCGACATTATATCTAAAGCTACCGAGCGACTTGGTGTAGTGATAGCTGAATTATCTGAAAAAGGCGATAGGTGGCTGGAATTGAGTGAGTTGGAGGGGTAGAAAGAGAAGTCTAAGATTAAGCTAAAGTTTAAATTTAAAATAAGTTAGACTCAAAGTTTTTAGCTTATTGGATTACTAAAGCTTCTCAGCTATCCCTTTTGCAGTAATAGCGTGATGCGTTACACTGTGTACTACTTCACCGTTTTTTAGGATAATGATTTGAGGCGATTGATGATTTACATGTAAATGCTCTGCTATAAAATTAGAAATAGGACGGTAGGCCAATAGGTCGAGGTAGTTAAAATCGGCCTTGCCATCTATCTCATCATATCCATCTACTATTCTACTTTTGGCAAATGCACTGATACCACACGTAACGCTATCTTTAAAGATGATTTGTGCAGTCTCGTTAGATCGTGTTACGATGTCTCTTACATCTTGCTCTCTTGTTATGCTTTTCCATTTATCCATAGGTATTGTTTGGCTTGTTTTTCTCTTGTTAAAAATGTTTATCATACGTGATTAGACGTGTGAAGATTTAGATTACGACAAAGATAAACCTTGCCAAAGATTATTTGGGCTGTAAACAATATAAGTCATACCAACGCCTAGTGCTTATTACTTAGGCCTAAAGCTAGGCAACACTTCCCTATTTTCGTTCTTGTAATAAAATAGCGTAGATGAGAGTACACGTAATAGCAATAGGTGGAGCCATAATGCATAACTTAGCAATTGCATTGAGCCGTAAGGGTTATCAGGTGACAGGTAGCGATGATGCCATATACGACCCCGCTAAATCTAACCTAGAATCGGCGAGCTTATTACCTAGTTCTTTTGGGTGGGATGCTAAGCGTATCACTGCAGATATAGATGTCGTCATATTAGGCATGCACGCCAGAGCAAATAATCCTGAACTGCACAAGGCACAAGAGTTAGGCTTAAAGATTATGTCTTTTCCGGAGTTTGTGGCCAACGAGTCTAAAGACAAAAAACGTATCGTAGTGGCTGGCAGCCACGGTAAAACAACAACGACTGCTATGCTTATGCACGTATTGCGTAAGATGGACATTGATTTTGACTACCTGGTGGGTAGTTCTATTGCCGGGTTTGATTTGTCGGTGAAGCTGACAGATGCTCCGATCATCGTTATAGAGGGTGATGAGTACCTTACCTCGCCATTGGATTTACGCTCCAAGTTCTTGTGGTATGAGCCGCACTTGTCTATAATTACGGGTGTAGCATATGATCATATCAATGTGTTCCCTACGTGGGAGTCGTATGTAGATACGTTTCGCAAGTATATAGATAGTCATCAGAATGGTTCAAAGTATTTTTGGTATGCCGAAGACGAAACCCTTGCTCAACTAAGTGCAGAAACCTCGGTGCTCAACGAAGCGTACCAAACTCCTAACTACACATCAAGCAACCAAGGGACAATACTGCATACCGCTGCGGGGGAGTATGAACTGCAAGTGGTTGGCAAACATAATTTGGAAAACCTAAGAGCGGCGGAGTTAGTATGTGCCGAGTTAGGTATAACGCAGGAGCAGTTTTACAAAGCCGCCGCAGACTTTAGTGGAGCTGGCAGAAGAATGGAGAAAATATATTCGTCTGATAATCAAGTTATTTATAGAGATTTTGCTCACTCACCCAGTAAGTTGAAAGCGACTACATCAGCCATCAAAGAGACCTACGTCGGGGGAGTGTTAGCAGTATTTGAATTACATACCTTTAGTAGTCTTACAGCCGATTTTTTACCATTATATAAGCAAAGTATGGACGCCGCAGATAGGGCCATCGTATACTATGATAAAGATGTATTTGCTCATAAAAAAATGCCGATACTCGGTGCGGAATACATAGCTGAATGCTTTGGCGATGTAAGTGTGATAAGCAGTAGAGCTGAACTAGAAGAGGCGGTAAATGCAGGAATTACTGCAGGGCTCAATATTTTGTTAATGAGTTCGGGAACTTTTTCAGGTGCCAATTTTGATATGCCTCTCGGCTAAAGTGGTTTAATCTCAAGCGTAAGGGAGATACTCTTAGGTCGGGTGCTTATCAAGTCCAGCGGTTTTAGGGCGAAGTAGTAGTCCCCTTCTTTCACTATGATGATGAGGTTTTGGTTTACCTCGTGGGTGCTTAGTTCATCGTTGTAGGTATAGAATACATTATGTATTTCATCAATATTTACAAAAGATAAGTCTTTGGCAATGAAGTAGTTAATTGCATCAAGACTGTGAGAAGTATCTAGATATATACTTGTATTCCCTTGATTGATTACAAGACTTTGGTACAAACCAAAATAATCATTGGGCGTGGTTGTAAGCGGTATATTGGGGTACTTAGATATAGAATCTGTAAGGTAAGTGAAACAGATATTCCATTGCGTTTTGGGAGGCTCTACATCTGGTAATATTTGGTCTTGCGAAAGCGAAAAATAGGTGTGAAGTCTAACCTCACTTTTAGGGATCCATGGGGAATATACTTCCGAGTCATCTAATGTGCCGTAGCGAATATGATACTCGCTTTCTTTGGCATCCAGTATTTGCAGTTTATAAATGATCTCTTCACCTTGACTTAACCACCGAATGAGGTATACATCTTTGTATGATTTTGGCGTGTCAAAGTTGAAATCGCCCCATACGCCAATAGCGGGAGCAGATCCGTTATTGGTAGGAATATCGAGTTGCCACTTTATGGCTTGTGTATTATACTCGGGCGTGATACTGTCGTATTGTGTAATGCGTGTATTATATATGGCTACATTGCTTAATGTATTAAGAAATATAGCCCAACTATTTGCTTTATTCTGAAACTTGAGATGCCAGTCTTGAAAAGGTTGTTCGTTTTCTGCTTGTATATCCTTGAGGTCTAAAAAAATAGCTTGATTCTTATCCAAGTCCAAGTTGAGTGTAACCACGGGATTTGCTAGTTTAGGCAATTGCTCGTCATGCTCAAAACATGCAGTGATTAGCAAGGTAAGCGATATGATAATGGCAAATCTCATAGAAGGTAACTGAGGTGTATGCTGATATTTTGGTTGCGAGAAGCTAATACATCGCTAGACTGTAATAGAATGTTTTCTAACACACCTACACGATACTCATTTTGCGGTACTAATGTGTTCGTAGCTTGATTATTCAAACTTATTCCGATGCTTAATTTATCGGCTAATAAAGATTGGGCGGCATATACAGATACACGACGAATAGGTGCAATCTCGGTTTGGTAAATGACCTCTTGCTCACGGCTTAGTTTGGTGTGGGTTCCGTTATTATGTATAATGAATCCCGCACTCGTTCCTAGTTTAGGCAGATTCACCTTTGCCAATAGGCCTAGCTGCGGGTGCACGTATGTGATACCAAGACTGTCTCTTACATAGTTGTTACTATGAAGTACAAAGTATGGACGCAACTCTACTCGTTTGGTATGATATTTTATCACTGAATAGAGCGAGGTAGTACTACTAGCTCCTGTGTTGGCATAAGATTGCTGTTTACTAATCCGTATCACGTTATTGCTCTGTACATAGAGTAATCCAGATTGAGCCGTTAGAGCACCGTTCCCCAGTTGTAAGTTGATGCTAATGGTGTTTTGTTTGATGGGTTGCAGTCGCACATTGCCAGCCACACCACTATTCATCGGAGTATTATAGAATATCCGGTTAAAAGAGGGATAGGATAATGAGCGTATGTAACTCCCTGTGAGTTGCACTACCGAGCTTGGTGCAAGTACTATACTTCCATTGGGCAAAAAGTGATAACCTATAAGGTTATTTACCAGCAGTTTTGCTCCACCTTTTAGTAGCACAGTGTTTTTCTGTAAAAACTGAATATTGGCAAAAGCTGCGTAATCAGAATATTCGGTAGCTATGGCATTTACGTTGCCAAAAACTAAATCTTTGGTACTTGATAGTTCCAAACCAGCATCGTAATTCAGTTTTTTATTTTCTGATGTAAGAAGCAATCGCATGTAACCATATCTATAGCCATTATCGAGCAGGGATGTGTCGGTATACGGGGCTTCTTCTCCTGTGTTAAGGTCTTTGTCTATCTCCTGATTATTAGCGGAGTAGCGGTGCAACTTGCCAGATAGGGTGATGCTATGGTTTTTAGAAATTGGGGCAAAGAGCCGACTGCTCAAGGTATTTGAACCGAATATTGTATTTCTATCTCGTACCCGTGTCGTATTTGGAATGATTTGGCCTTTATCTTTCTTAAGTAAGGCGGTATGGTCGCTTTGTACATCGAGTACTACGGAGCCTATGATATTATACCGATAGTGTAAATTCAAATCACGGCGTTCCTCGCCACCCCATAGTGTGCTTCGTAAACCATCAGTTTTGTAAATTGAACTCTGAAAATTACGATGTACACCTACATTCAGATTGTGCTGAATGTTACTGAGACCTAGTCGTATATTGGTGCTCAAATCATTGGTAGATGAGGTAATAAGACTGGCACTCCCCCACACGCTTTTCTTCTGAAAACCGCGTGTATATAGTCGTATAATGAGTGAACTACTGTTTTTAATGAGGGTAGATACCGAGGCTATGTGTACTTCTATGTGGTTCAAATCCCACGTGGGTATTACCCTCAGATTTACACCTACGTTTTGGTCCATAGCCAGCGGGAGATCATCTTTGAAAATGGCAATTTGTCCTGTAGATAGTGTGCCAAAAGTGGTGTGACTTATTCCATCGCTACTGTAGTGGTGCATTCCTGGCACAAGTACAAGGGCCTCTTCCAGGTTCTGTACGTTGGCAATAGCCATATCCTCTGCGTTGAGCACATAAAATGCGGTGCTATCTTGAGCTATGGCGGTACTCGTGAGTACTAGCGGTAAGATAAGCAGTAAGATATGCGTGCGGAAAAGTCTCACGATGTAAAATTTAATCTTGCGTAGCTACAATTATAAGTAGAACATAGGATACATTAAATTGGGAATGCCGTGTTTTACATTAAACCTAGGTAGATATTACAACCGCCTTACGTTTGATAACGGAAGTAAAAATAAATACGAGAGTAAACGCAATGCCTATTACGGTAGAAATGCTTCCAGCTATAGATACATCCAGCCATTTGGCGGCATAATATCCTGTTGCTGAGCAGAATATGCCAACGATACATGCCAATAGGAGCATTTTTTTAAAATCTTCGGTAAGGAGGTAGGCGATAGCAGGTGGTCCCGACAAAAAGGCAATGACTAAGATAGCTCCTACAGATTCAAAACTTACTACGGTAGTGAGCGATACTCCACTCATCAAAAAATAGTGCCAAAACCCTACGGCTATACCTGTGGATAAGGCGAAATTAGGGTCGAAGGTGGTGATAAAAAGTCCTTTGTAGCCAATGATTACGGCAACTACAAGCAGAATGCATACTGCCAATAAAATAATCGTCTGTTGAGGGAGCATAAAGGCCCCAAATACGGGTTTGAGCCAAAGGATAACATACTCTATCTCACCGTACAAAACACACTGCTGATCGAGGTCGGCATTGGCCCCAAACTTGGAAATGAGCACGATACCTATAGCAAAAAGGAGCGTGTATGACACACCAATTGCCGCGTCACTTTGCAAGCGAGCTTTTTTGGTAAACCACTCTATGAGTAACGTCGCCAATATTCCGCTAAATGCCGCCCCTATGAGGATTGGCAAACTAGCCGTAGAACCTGAGATGTAATAGGCTATAAAAATACCGGGTAATACGGCGTGGCTTATGGCATCACCTATCATTACCATCTTACGCATAACCAAGAAACTGCCCATAAGAGCACAGTTTATGGCCACGAGGCTAGCAGTTAGTATGATATAAAAATCGTTCATTAGTATGGTATCTCACTTTGGTGAGGGTCGGTTTCTGGGCGTTCTAGTAATTTTATGAGGTACTTTTCTATCTCAGGAGTGATTATGTGTTCTATCCCCTCAGCATCATCGTGCAAGTGGTCAGCATCTAACTGAAAGTACTTACTGAGGTATATCTCCCATAATCGGTGCTTACGTATCACTTCGCGTGCAGCTATTCGTCCTTTGTCACTCAGGATTACCATTCCTCGTACCAGGTCTACATAGTCTAGTTTCTCCAATCGAGCGAGTGTGCTTTTTAGTTTTTTAGGTTGATGTTTTTCTTTGTCAATAAGCTCCTTGGTAGTAATGGTTTTTAAGCCCTTATCAGCTAGTTTGTATATGTCTTTTAGTACGTTCTCATTATTTATTTTTACGTGGTTATTCTGTCGTACCTTCATACGAGCAAATACACCGCGTTGCTTGCCTAATAATATAGCCGAAAGCGTAAATGCGGAGAGCACAATCACAATCCAAGGTCCCGTGGGCATACCTGTACCGCTATAGCTAATGAATACACCAATAATACCACTAGCAAAACCAAAAATACCGGAGTAAATCAACATTCGCCTTATACTGTTGGTCAAAAATCGTGCACCAGATGCGGGGGTAATGAGAAGAGCAGCCATAAGGACTACACCTACTGCTTGTACCCCTATAGCCACCGTCACTACGGTGAGTAAAGCCAAAAATCCTTTGATTAGTCGGACGTTGAATCCTAAACCCTTGGCATAATTTTCATCAAAACTGATGATACTAAAGCTTCGCAAAAAGAGGGCAATGCAAATAACGTTTATAATAGCAATGGCTGAGAAGAGCTGCACATCGAGCATACTCATACTAGCTGCCTTGCCAAACAAAAAACTATCCAAACCACTTTGTGCGGCGTTACCACTATGCTGAACCTTAGTCAATAATACAACGCCTATCCCAAAAAATACGCTCAGGGTTAAGGCTAAAATGCTATCGGGTTTTAACTTAGATTTGGTCTGAACGTAATCTACTATCCAAATACTGATGAGGCCAGAGATAATAGCTCCTAGAAGAAAGTATACGGGATTTTTTACTCCAGTTAGAATAAAGGCAATGGCTACCCCAGGCAATACGGAGTGTGATATGACATCGCCTATGAGAGCACGTTTGCGTAGGTAGGTAAATGTGCCTACCACGCCAGCAGCCAAGCATAATATACCCGAGCCTATACTTACTACAAAGAGCGTGTAGTTCTCTACGCTAAAAAAAGTGGTGATATGTTCCCAAACATTCATTTTTATTTGTGACGAATGGGGAATTCTTTGTTTTCCAGTTCTTGACTAATTTTGGCGATGGTTGTTAGTTTTCCGCCATAAGTATCTGTCAGAAATTTATCGGTGAAAACATCCTTAGTAGGGCCGCAAGCAACAAGTCGTGTGTTAAGCAATACCAAGTGGTCAAAGTATGACTGAGCCGTGTGCAAATCGTGATGTACTATAACCAGTGTTTTGCCTTCGTCTTTCATTTCTTTGAGCAGAGATACAATCATTTCCTCGGTAGCAATATCTACCCCAGCAAAGGGCTCGTCCATTAGAAATAAATCACCTTGTTGGGCAATGGCTCTTGCCAAAAATACCCGTTGCTGCTGTCCGCCGCTTAGTTGACTTATTTGCCTTTTGGCAAAACCTAGCATATTTGCTTTTTCTAAACTCTCGCTAATGATGTCTTTGTCTTCAGTCGTTAGTTTTTTGAAAAGGCCTCTTTTTTGGAATCTACCCATAGATACAACATCCCATACGCTAGCTGGGAAATCCCAATCAATATCCTGACGTTGAGGGACATAGCTTACTCTGTCGCGTACCGTGTCCAACTCTTGATCATATACCTTGGTGAATCCACTAGTAGGTTGCACTACACCCATTATGCTCTTGAGTAAGGTGCTTTTGCCGCTACCATTGGGCCCCATTATACCAATCACCTCTTTTTCGGGTAGGGTAAAGTCTACATTCCACAGTGCGGGTTTTCTGCCGTATAGTACGGTAAGGTTATGGGCTTCTATAATCGTGTTTGCACTCATTTTAGTCCAGCTACTATAGTGTTAACATTTGCCTTCAGCATCCCTGTGTAGGTTCCAGCAGGTGTTCCGTTTTTGCCTAGGGCATCACTATATAGTGTGCCTCCTATGCTAAGGGGGTAGTCTCTCATCTTTGCACCGTCTATTACGGCTGTTAGATTTTTATCGCTTACACTGGTTTCTATAAAAACAGACTTGATATCTTGATCAATGATGAAGTCTACAAGATCTTTCACGTCGCGAGTGCCATATTCAGCTGCGGTAGATATTCCCTGCAATCCTCTTACTTTAAATCCGAATGCATCACCAAAGTAGGCAAATGCATCGTGACTGGTAATAAGTATCCTTTTATCTGAATCTAGTGTGGTATCTAGTTGCTGCTTGAGTACAGTGGTAAGTTGACTTACCTCTTCGTTGTATTGTACAAACTTTTCTCTTGCATTTCTCAGCTCGGGTGCAGCCGCGGATAGTTCTTCGGCAACACCTTTTATCCCACTCATCCATATTTCAGGGTTAAGCCAAATATGTGGATCTACCAAGTCTGATGTTTCATCTACTCGTTTGAGCAACGTTTGGTTCACATAATCTCCTACGGCAAATGTGGGTTTTTGTTGTGCATAGTTTTCGAGCATTTTGGCCATTTTACCTTCTAGGTGTAAGCCATTGTACACAATGATATCGGCAGACGTAAGTTTCTCTATATCACCTTGACTAGCTCTATATAAGTGAGGATCTACACCGGCACCCATCAGCGATATTACTGTTACATCATCGCCTACTATATTGGTAATACAATCAGCAATAATACCTGTGGTTGTTACGATGGTAAATTTGTCACTTTTCTTATTTTCGTTACAGCTGCATACGAGTACTAAGAGTAGCAATGCCGTACTAAAAAATCTGTAAATAGATGTCATACTACAAATGTACGCATCCTTCATACATATAGATAGTTTTGATGGTGAGTCTCTAGTAGCTTAGCTCATCTATTTTACCCTTAGAAAAAAAATATAGCTAAACTCGCACTCAATATTATGAGTTAAAGGCTAAAGAGCTATCAAGAAAACGTCTACTCACAATGTGGTGAGGATGGAGTAATTGCTCAAATTTTTAACATTATACCTGTGCAGGAAGTGTATTGGTGTGTAGAGTTTGGGGCGTGGGATGGCGTTCTGCACAGCAATACTTGTAATCTTATAAAAAACAGTGGGTGGAATGGTGTTTTGATAGAAGCAAGCACTAAAAAATATAAAGAACTAGAGGCCAATTACAGCGAGGTAGGCAACGCTATACTCGTCAATAAGAAGATAAGTTTTGAAGGGGAAGATAGACTGATAGTGTTCTAGGGCAAACCGAAATTCCTAATGATTTTGACCTGCTCTCCATTGATGTTGATGGTAATGATTATCACATCTGGGATTCTATGATATTGTACAAACCCAAAATTGTACTAGTGGAGTTTAATTTTACGATACCGAGTGATATATCCTATGTTCAAAAAAGAGATTTTGATACTAATCACGGTAATAGTTTACTCGCTTTGGTAAACTTGGGTAAGCAAAAAGGTTATGAACTGGTTACTACTACTGAGTGTAATGGATTCTTTGTGCGGAAAGAGTACTTCCATTTATTTGAAATAGAAGATAACTCCATAGATACACTTTGGGATACGCAGGGAGAAACGCCACGAGTGATGCAGATGTATGATGGCACATTGGTGTTATCTTCAGATTTCAGAATGCCTTGGAATGGCTGGAAGGTCGGGAAACTCGATTTGCAAAAAGTGCCAAAATTTGCTAGACAATTTGGTGACTCAACGGATGTATCATTTTTCAAAAAAGTACTACTACTGGACTACAATAGAATTATTAAGATGAGAGAATAGATCCTTGTTCAGATATTGATTCTCTTTGATTTGAGGATTCAGACTAAACATTTGCATATATATTACTCCGATATGAGCGTGAATACTCGCTTTGAGTTTAAATTTGCATAACCTCTTATCCATGAGAATATTAATCGTATTCATAATCGCATTTTTTGCCTTACAAGTGCAAGCACAACTTTACGTGCTCAAAGATCATAGGCCGGATAGTGCATATAGATACAATGACTTATATGACTCGCTACCAGCTATGTGCGATACTTTTTATCGAGCATTTATCACTGAGGATATCCAAAATCTCAAACCATTTGTGCCTCAAGTAAAGTATCTCAAGTCTACGTTTGACACCTTGGCTATAGAGTACCGAGGTGAGCAGGTGCTATACCGCCAGCAATTGATGTTGCGATTACTGCAAAAAGAGTACAAAAAAGTACTGAAGTACATAAGGAAAAACAAAATAAAACTCAAGAAAATAGAGCGAAAATCAAGCTCTTATGAGTATGGCAAAGATGATGATGGGAATCGGTTTTGCTATGTGACGGTAAGGTGTGTACGCAGGAAGCACACCTATGAGTTAAAGTATTTAGCCATTTTACTCAACAAAAATTGGTTTTTGGGAGATGACGTAAGATTTGTAGAAATAGAGTGAGACTATTTGCAACCATAGCGATATTGATGCCTCTGCTAGGTTATGGCCAGAGTTGGGAAATCATAAGGCATCCCAATAACAATAGAATGGCGATAAAAGTGGATAGCCAATTTATATGTGATTATATATATACCGAGGTGAGCGTACTCTCAGAGCAAAAAGCGTATGTAGCTCAAGGTGAATTGTACGCTTACATAGACCATACGGGCAAGCGACTTACGCCTTTTGCATTTACACAAGTAAGCAATTTTACCGACGGTTATGCTGTAGTGGGGGACAGTTTTAGCCAGAGCATCATAACTGATAAGATGCATATACTTATTCCTTTTGAGCACCCTAGGGTTCTGCTACCCGTTCACGGACTTATTGTGGTGCAATCTACCGCGGGTACTTGGGGAGTTTATGATACGTTGGGTAAGATACGGTTACCTCTTATATACGATATACCACCGCAGATTGTAAACTTGAATCACATTATAGTAAGACGTGAAGAGGAGTATGGCGTGGTAAATGATTGTAATGAGGTTGTTTTTAATTGCTCTTATCAGTACATAGATAGTAACGGTTTGGGATATAGTAGTGGCAAATACCTAAAGTTATTTTAACTTCGGAGCTATGATACGGACTAAGAACCTTTTATGGATTGCGTTTTTACTGACCTTGGCGAGTTGCCAAAGTAGCTACAGGGGGAGAATGATTCGTGTAAAGAAGCAGAATAAACAGACTGCTGAATACACAGCTCAAACTACAAATCAACCGGACAATATAGAAGGAATTTCGCAATGGAATGAATCTTTACCCGATAAATGGGCAGAGCATGTAGATGCTAAAACTCAACAAACGCTGGCTAAAATAGAATGGATAGATAGGATAGAAGCGAAACACGTCTCTAAAATTCAAGAAGATAATAATACAACCCATCATCTTTCACAACCCCAGGACTCTATTGCCAAAACAACCGTTCCTGACGAAGAATTTATAAAGGAACAATATCGCAAGGCTAATAGGCTTTCTGTTATCGCATTGATCTTGTTTTTGCTTTCGCCATTCTTGATTGTTTCCATCATAGCTTCACTGGTGTTGGCCATTTTAGCAGTGCGTATTTATCGTAAATACAAAAATCCCGGTGTGCGGGAGCGATATGGTATGGCTATGACCGTATTGGCGCTTAGTGCCTTGCTCATCTTACTAAGTCTGGGACTTATTGCTTACGCTCTCTGGGTATTTACGCTTTAGATTGTTCTATTGTGCTCCATTGAATATAGTTCGTTGCTTTAAGGTGTTAACCGTTTTGTTTCTTTATTTGCAGTATGCAAATGACCACCAGTAAAGCCCATTCTCAAAAACTCGATGCTGAAGATACCTTAGCCAAGTATAGGAGCCAGTTTTACATGCCACCAGGTAAGCATAGAGCCGAGCAATTATATTTTACGGGAAACTCACTAGGCCTGCAGCCTAAGAGTGTTCAAAGTTACTTGCAACAAGAGCTAGACGACTGGGCTCGACTAGGGGTAGAAGGCCATTTTCACGGAAAGAACCCGTGGTTTAAATACCATCATTTTTTTGATAAGGAGGCACGCGTAGTAGGAGCAAATCCCCAGGAGGTAGTGGTGATGAATAACCTTACGGTGAATCTCCATTTGCTACTTGTTAGTTTTTACAGACCTACTAAATCACGCTACAAAATCATAATGGAGGGAGGAGCTTTCCCGAGTGATATGTATGCTATAGAGAGTCAAGTAAAACATCACGGATATGCCTACGATGATGCGGTAATAGAAATGGAACCACGTGAAGGAGAACACGCCTTGCGTACCGAAGATATTGTAGCTAAAATAGAAGAAGTAGGAGACGAATGTGCCTTAGTATTCTTTAGTGGTGTGCAATATTACACAGGACAATATTTTGATATCAAATCACTTACTGCTGCTGCTCACAAGGTAGGGGCAATGGCGGGTTTTGATTGTGCTCATGCCGCAGGAAATGTGAAGCTAGAATTACACAATTGGGATGTAGACTTTGCCGCATGGTGTACATATAAGTATATGAACAGTGGTCCGGGTGGTGTAAGTGGTGTGTTTGTAAACGAAAGACACGGAAACAACGCAGATACTCCGCGATTTGCTGGCTGGTGGGGACACGCGGAGAGTGAGCGTTTTCAGATGAAGCGAGGATTCATACCTGAGCCAGGTGCAGCAGGATGGCAAATGAGTAATGCCCCTGTACTTAGTATGGCTGCACATAAGGCGTCATTAGACATGTTTGAGGAGGTTGGAATGGATGCCCTTGTGAGTAAAGGCAGAAAGTTAAATGCATTTTTGGAGCAGGTTGTAAAAGATGCTCAAACGGTTAATGATAAACTAGAATTTGAAATCATTACTCCCGAGAAACGTGGGTGTCAACTCAGTATGCTCACTAACGAGAACGGTAAAGCGTTGTTTGACTATCTCACAGCAAACGACGTGATAGCGGACTGGCGTGAGCCCAATGTTATACGACTTGCACCTGTGCCTATGTACAATTCTTTTATGGATGTGTGGGAGTTTGGGGAGTTGCTGCGTGCATTTTAGTGCGTTTAGATTAAGAATTACCTAAATGACTTCAATCTGAAAATTGCATTGTTTAGTTTAATTAGCATTGTTGACGTGAACGGAATATCCCGAAAATAATAAAACTCACAATCACCTAGATTGTGAGCTTAACTCGCTTCTATAATATTTTAACCTCTTGGTTTAGGTCTTCTTTTTGGCCTTGGAGCATCCTCTAGCTCTTCTTTAGATATAAAACCATTACCGTTGGTGTCTGCCTTGGCAAAATTATCTTTAAGTGGTCCTTTTACTTCAGCTGTACTTAGTTTTCCGTCATTATCGGTATCCATTTTGGTGAACATCTCATCTAAAGATGGTCGTTCCCCTTTGGGAGGTCTTTGACGTTCTGTTTTTTCTTCTGTTTCCTGGCGTGTCTATTCTACCCGCTGTGCTGACAAACGTCCAGCTAGGCCTATCATTGTTAAGAGAAGTACTTGCTTTAGGTTGATTGATATTTTTTTCATATGTTATAAGTAATGATATTAAGACGATTTATATACGTTTATCCTTTAACCTATTCTATTTTCAATACAACCCCGGCCAAAAAGCATCTACCATATGATGTACATCTGTTTTATATTGGTTTTTGATAATGGAGATAATGTCGTATCGCACATTGTTGTGTAAGTCTCTGTCTAGCATAAAATCTTCGGCTCCTTGAGCGAGCATATTGATCTTTCCTGTACCTATGGATTCCTCGGGGTTGCCATATTTGTCGGTTTCGCGAGTTTTTACTTCTACTATGACCACCCAGTCGTCGTGCATCGCCACGATATCCAGCTCCGCTCTGCCACTGCGTTAGTTTCGGGCGAGTATCTTGTAGCCTTTGCTTATTAGATGTGCCGTAGCTATCTCTTCTCCTTCTTTCCCGAGTTGTTGTTTGTGTTGGCTCATTGCTTTCGCTTCTTCGCAGATTTAGGATGTATGACCTAGGATATAAGACTGTTTGAAATAGATTCTAAATTTGGGGATTCCAAAGTATTTCGTAGGAGTAATAATAGTCATAAATCTCATATCATAAGTCTTAAGTCTGCAATTCTTGAATTGCCAAATACGCTATCAATCCACTGCCTACTTTCAGTGCTTTCTCGTCTATATCAAAGGTGGGAGTATGTAGCATAGAGGTGATTCCACGCTCTTGGTTACGAATCCCTAATCTATAAAAACAAGCGGGTATCTCCTGACTGTAATACGCAAAATCCTCCCCCGCTGGCCACAGTTCTAGGTCTTCTACGTTTTCTGCCCCGAGATAGTCCTCTGCCCACTGACGTGCATCGTTACTCAACTCCTCATCATTTTTGAGGAACGGATACCCCTTTCGCACCTCGGCTTCGCACGTAGCCCCGTGCATAGCTGCGGTGTCGTTGCATATTTTCTCTATGAGTGCGTGTGCTCTCATACGCCACTCCTCGTCATACGTGCGAAATGTACCCTCCATTACCACCTCGTTGGGGATGATATTCGTAGATCCATTGGCTATTACTTTTCCGATGCTCACCACACTGGGAGTCGCGGGTTTGGAGTGTCGGCTTACTACAGTTTGCAGTTGGGTGATGATTTGTGCTGCTACCACTACAGGGTCTATATTTTGGTGCGGATGTGCTCCGTGACCACCTTTGCCTATTACTTTGATGTGTATCTCATCAGCACTAGCCATATACAGTCCAGAGCGAAAACCAACCTTACCTGCGTCTATGAGCGGCATCACGTGTTGGCCGAGTATTTTTTCTACACTCGGATTTTGAAGCACTCCATTTTTTATCATTATGCTCGCACCACCTGGGAGTCTTTCTTCTCCCGGTTGAAATATACAGCGTATCGTCCCTTCAAATTCGTCCTTCAACTCATCCAAAATACGAATAGCACCAAGCAGGCAGGTAGTGTGTACATCGTGACCACAGGCGTGCATTTTACCCTCGTTTTTAGATTTATAATCTACCTCATTTTGCTCTAGGATAGGCAAAGCATCTATGTCACCACGCAGGGCAATGGTCTTGCTCTCGGGGTTCTTTCCCTTTATGTCTATATAGCCACCCGTTTCTGTAATTTTTTGCAAATCATAACCATTTGCTTGCAGTTGTTCGGCTATGAATTGTGTGGTTTCATATTCTTCAAAACTCAATTCGGGTTGACTGTGCAGGTGTCGGCGTGTAGCCACCAAGTCATCAAAATGCTGCTCTGCGAGTTGTTTTATCCTATCTGATAGGTTCATAGGACAAAGGTAAATGATTTTACAGGAACATGTTTTGTAGGAACACGCCTTCAAGGCGTGTTCCTACAAGAAATATTGTTTATTTGTAATACGTAATGATACCACCAGCGGTCATTGACAAAATATTTGACGTAGCACCTATAGAAGAGGTGGTGGGAGAGTACGTCTCTCTGAAAAGGGCCGGTGCTAATTATAAAGGGCTTTGTCCTTTTCACGATGATAAAAATGCCAGTATGAGTGTTTCGCCTACCAAGGGCATTTACAAATGCTTTAGCTGCGGCAAGGGTGGCAATATCTTCCAATTTATCATGGAGCACGAAGGGTTGTCTTATCCGCTGGCTATTAAGCATTTGGCAGATAGGTATAACATTGAGATAGAAGAAGGACAGATAGACGTAAATGAGCTTAAAGAAGAGGCTCGGGTAAAAGAAGGTGTTTATGCCTGCCTAGAGTTTGCCCGCAAGCATTTTTATGAGCGACTAAACGAAAGTCAAGATGGCAAGGTCATCTACAAACCCTATCTTACCGAGCGAGGCATCAATCAGCAAACGATTGATAAATTTAGTATTGGGCTAAGCGGCACGCAAAAGAATCATCTGCTGCAAGAAGGAATCAAAAACGGCTACACAGTTCAGCAGCTGTACGATGCGGGTCTGGTAAAAAAGATAAATGACGACGGTGGAATCGTAGAGGGCAATCTCAGAGATACATTTATAGAGCGTATTGTTTTCCCTATTTTCAATGTAAGTGGTAGGGTGCTCGGTTTTGGGGGTAGAATCATAAAAAAAGACACCAAAGCTCCCAAGTACCTCAATAGCCCCGAGACAGTAGTGTATGAAAAACGCAAGGAGCTATACGGACTTAGTGTATCTAAAAATGATATCCGTGTAAAGGACGAGGTGTACCTAGTGGAGGGATATATGGACGTGGTAAGTCTGAACCAAAGCGGAGTAGAAAATGTAGTGGCGGCGAGTGGTACAGCATTTACAGAGGAGCAGGCACGCCTACTCAAGCGATTTACCCATAATATTACCATGTTGTTTGACGGTGATACCGCAGGGGTAAATGCCAGTTTGAAACACGTAAAAACACTACTCGGAGCAGATCTGAATGTGAAGGTAGCTTTGTTCCCAGAGGATGAAGACCCTGATAGTTTTATTCAGAAAAGAGGAACGTCAGAATTTGAGAATTATGTAGCTCAAAAATCACAAAATTTTATTCAGCTTATTACAGAGGTGAAGATGGGCGAAAGCAAAAATGACCCCATCAAAAAAGCGGAAACGGCACGCAACATAGCCGAGAATATAGCAGCACTTCCCGATCCGCTAAAAAGAGCAGCGTTTATCAATGAGACGGCTAGCCTGCTGGAGATACCCGAACGCATATTGGTAGATGAGGTCAATAAGTTTAAGCTGGACAACCGTAAGCAAAAAGAACGGGAACAACGCAGGGAGAGTCGTATGGCAGAGCAGCAGGGGCCTCCTGCTCCAGATGGCCCGCCGGCTGGGTTTGACTATGTGCCAGACTATACCGATTTTAAGACGCCAGAGGCTCTGCTGGCAAATAAGAAAAATCATCAAGAAGAAGACCTACTAAAATCTCTCATACTGTATGCCGATAGAGAATTTGACGAGGAGCAAAATGTGGCTCAGTTTATCTTTAATGAATTAGAAGAAGATGAAATATGGCCAGTTTCGGAGGAGTTTGCAGCTATTTTCAAAGAGGCATATTCCTACTGGCAAGAGCATAAGGTACTCAATGAGTTGTATTTCATACGCAACGCAAGCACGTGCAAATTGGCGGCAGAAGTGTTGAGCCGACGTCATAGTTTGAGCAAGGGATGGGAGGAGAATTTTGAAAAAATCGTAAAGACGGATGAAGACAATTACAAGCATGAGGTCGTACAAAACTTGAATTACCTCAAGCTTAATCATATAGAGATGTTGATGAAGGAAAACCAAGAGAAACTACAGGTAGCTGAGACAGAAGAAGACATAATGATCTGTCAAAATGTGCACGCCAATTTACAAGAATTTAGAAAAAAAATAACAGACCAAATAGGAACTGTAATATTGTAGCCATGGTTAATGAGTGGATATTTCATATATGCAGGAATTTACTGCGACTACCGGTAGGTATTATTTTTCGTAAAATTCATTTTGAAAACGAAGATAATTTCCCAAAGGATGCTCCGGTACTAGTGGCGTGTAATCACCCCAATTCGTTCTTGGATGGTGTAGTTTTTGAGCATATCTCAGGTAAACGTATTTACACACTTACACGTGGCGATACATTCTTAAAACCACTGCCCAACTATATACTGCGTGGTATGCGTTTGTTACCTATTTTCAGAAGTCGCGATGCAGCAGCACACGTCGCTCGCAAGGGCAATGCTCAAACGATGGAAGAAGTGTACGAGCACTTTAAAATCAATCATAGTATTCTTATCTTTACCGAAGGCAATTCATACCCAGAGAAGGCTGTACGAAGACTAAAAAACGGTACGGGAAACATGGCGGTAGATATGATGAAGCGTAGTGACTTTACACTCGACCTTTATGTTTTGCCTACGGCTCTAAATTATAGTGAGTTTGGCACACTGATGCAAACGGTACATGTCACTTACGGTACACCGATACGACTATTAGATCACGTAGATGAAATAAAGGCCGACGAGAGGAGCTTTGGCAATTGGGTTACAAGCAAAGTACAAGAAAATTTTGATGAGAATGTTGTAATAACCAAAGGGGGCTATACCGAAGAGAAAGAGTTCCTACATCGCCTAATGATAAATGAAAACTACAGGCCGCTTGCTTTCAAAACATTGAAAACTTGGAAACTGTCCATTGCTAAAGCTAATCAAATGGGTGAGGATTTAGCATCTAAGGTACAGACGTATATGGCTAGTTTAAAAAAGCACAAGGTAGGCGATGCCAACGTTAGTAGCCGTTCGTTTGATGTATTATCTGTACTCGTAGCTCTACTCACGGCTGGTGTAAGTTTCCCTATATACGTGGTATGGGTGATAGCATGGTGGGGTATTGATAAATTGGTAAAATCGAAGATACGTAACATTGTTTTTCACGACTCCATAAAAGTAGGAAGTGCCATGGTAATGGGCTTGATCATTATGATAGCCACTTTTGTAACCCTATCTGTATGGAGCAGTGGTATTATACTCTTCATATTGGGCACACTAGGAATATATGGGAGTATCTGCTGGTACAGACTAGTAGACACATTGCCTTACCTCAGAGATGAATTACGATGGAAGAGCATAAGTGATGAGACGCGTCAGTCTATTGTTGCTCAGCGAGAGGCTATCGTCTCAGACCTTTCATAAAGTGCCGTACATAAAAAAGCACCCTGCAGTACAGAATGCTTTTCATAAATAGCTTTTAATGATTATCTATTTATAATTATTTTCTTAACGGTACGAGCATCTCCTTGTGTCGCTTCTAAAAAGTATGTTCCGGGTATCCAGTTTTGCGTGTTAATGCGTAGGTCATTAGTGCTTAGTATCTTCTGCCCGTTGGAGTTGTATATGGTTACTTGTTGCACTTGACCAGCTATCTTTATGTGGTCTGTAGCAGGGTTAGGATATACGTTAATGTCAAGCACATTTTTTGCTCTAACGCTAGCTACGAGATTGTCTTTCAGGTCTGCCGTCCAAATCCCTCTTCCGTGGGTGTAGATAAACAATTTTCTATCGCTGTGTCTTAATCTTACTTGATCTACAGGTACGTTAGGGAAACGCTCCTCTTTTTGCCAGCTTTGGCCTGCATTAAGCGAAGTATATAATCCATAATCAGTTCCTATCAAGATGTGATCGGTCATTTCGGGATCTACTTCTATCCAATTCACGGGTACACTCTCAGGGAGATTTGCACCTATGTCATCATACTGTGCCGAGTCGCTATTGGCGTGTCTTATTCGCCATATTCTACTATCGGTATCTATGTTTACGAATCCGCAGTATATCGTCGTTTCGTCAGTAGGGTCTACTTCTATACAGCCTATAGTGCCACCTAAGAAAGCACGGTTTGGTAAGTTTTGAGGATCCCAAACTGGCAGCTCGTCTCCGGCCACAGATGTAGCTGCATTTTCTACGTAGTATAAGCGTGATGCTGTACCGCCTATGTAGGCAATGGGATTTGTACTGCTGCTCAACCCTACGGAGAACTGCTCGCCTGGTATTACATCGGTAAGCGATTCCCAAGTATCTCCCGCATTCGTACTTCTAAATACTTTGGATCGAGTAGGCACATATATTTGGTCACCATCTAGGTTGTTTATTTCAAATGGATTGATAAACCACACACCGTCATCTCCACCTACTTCGGTACGTATTGTTCGGCTTATATTTCTGTTTCCTGTGGAGCTTTGGCGTCTCATATTCAAAAATTGAGAAGAGACATAACGTACATTATCATCTTGTTGATTTACACTACAAAAAGCACCATCACCGCCGTTTATATTGGAAAAAGTAGGAATACCATTGTTGCTAAATCGAGTGCCGTTGTCCTGCGTGCCGCCTACTACAGAATTGCCAGTAGGATAAAAATGACCAGCATAAAATTGGGTAATATTTAGCCCGTTATTCAGATTGGTAAAGGTTGACATGTTGTTTTTGTTAAATCGGCTTACACCAGCATCGTTGCCTACTAAAAACTCATTATCGTTTATCCAAGTCATCTCGTGATAATCTGCGTGAGGGTCTGCCATGGTACGCCACGTTTGGCCTCCATCGCTACTGTACGTAGGGTCTACACACATACTTACCACAAAGTTAGTGTCGGCTGGAGCCGTACCTAACTTGAAGCAGTACCAAGCTTGTGCGTAGCTTACATTCCCTGGAGGGTCTGTAAGTTTCACCCAAGTTTCACCTCCGTTAGAAGTTTTGTAAAGGCTATGTATGTCAAAACCATCTCCAGAGGCTAGTTGAGCAAACATGACGTTAGGGTAATCTCTCACAAAATCAAAACTTACTCGGCTATATCCACTGCTTGGCCATTCTCCGCCATTTCTATTGGTTGCCTCTAGTGTTTCTTCGTCTATTTCTACTATGCCTACACCATTTACAGAGATGAATATTTTACCATCATCTCGGGCCTCTATTTCGTGTACTCTTGTGCTTGCCCCGTATATTTTTTCGAAAGTTTGGGCAGCATCTGTACTACGCCACAATCCTGCTGAGTGTGTCGCAACGTATATCGTGCTATCATGCACAAGCGAATGTTCTACATTCCATATCCCACTAAGTGCTGTAGTCATGGTATGTTCCAAGTGTTGAAATGAGTTAGCTCCATCTTCAGACTTGAATAGTCCCAAACCACCGAGGTCTGCCGAATTGCCAAAAGGCTCTCCCGTTCCGTAGTAAAATAAATCGTGGTTAAAAGGACTCTGAGTTACACTCGTAGCAGAAAGTGTAGGTGCGTATTCGTCCACTATCGTCCAAGAGCTACCTGCATTCGGACTTACCCATATACCGCCCGAAACACCTGCACATAAGTATCTGTTGGGGTTGCTATAGTCCACCTCAATAGAACGAGTACGCCCGCCCACATTGAATGGTCCTAGTTCTATTATATTCTCCAGATTATCCTCAGCCTTTTTGTAGAGTGCTTTGTTTGCCTTATCTGCCAAGTACCATTGACGAGTGAGTCCACTAGGGATATTGCCGTATTGATCTCCCTTTAATTCGCGGTAATGGTCAAACCAGCCTGGATGTTGACCAGGTTCAGATTCAATTACGGTTTGTTCCTCACGTGTTAATAGAGTGGTTACTCCGATTAACATGATGACCACGACTACTCCTGCTACTAACTTCTTCATATACTAAGTTTATCTAACGTTTTAATCTTTCTTTCTGTTCAGTCCCATGCTTTTTAGCATCCACCGTGGGAGGGGTTTTAGGGCATCACGCTCAGTCAAGTCCAGATACCATCCTATCTTTTTTAGGATAGGAATTTTGTGTGTTTCTACAAACTCTATCAGCGTAC
Organism: Bacteroidota bacterium; assembly: GCA_018700895.1. Taxonomy (GTDB): domain Bacteria; phylum Bacteroidota; class Bacteroidia; order NS11-12g; family UBA9320; genus UBA9320. The sequence goes on along the minus strand of JABIUV010000007.1, from coordinate 29,971 downwards.
CGTCTGGATCTTCTATATAACTAAAATGTCCTGCGGCTTCTCCCATATCAAATGAGTTGGCACTATCTACTGTAAATGGATGGCCGGCTGCTTCGCATTCTTCTTTGAGAGCTTGCATACCTATTACATCAAAACACAGGTGAATAAATCCGAGGTCGCCCCAGTATCTTCCTTCGTATATGTTTTGTCCTGCTTCATCTAAGTTCTGTACCAATTCTATCTGCGTAGGTCCTAGCAATGGGCTAAAACCTCCCTTGCGTGCTTTACTATGCGTGAGTATTGCTCGCTTGAAAGTGCTCTTGCCACTCTTTAACGTTGAGAGATCGTCAAACTTACCTTCTCCTTGCCATTCCACCTTATCATAACCCAATATAGATCCGTAAAAAGCGATTGACTTTTCGATATCGGACACGCCTATTACGGCACCATATACACCGCCAGTGGTGTCACCGCGATTTTGGAACCAGTCCGCAGCTTCTATGATCTGGAAATGATTGCCATACGGGTCTTTTACAAAAAAGTGTTTAAGTCCGTTAGGAGTTTGTTCTACCTGTTGAGATACCAAGTACGTCTTGTCAAAATGGGCAAATGCTTTGTCTACATCAGGGCTTTTTATTTTGCAAATATTGATACCGTAATCACCAAGCTTAGGTTCAAAACTGCAAGCCACGGGAGTACGACTGGTGTATTGCCATATCTCAAAACCTCCTCCACCTTGCATATTCATAGCGAGAATGGCGTGTCTGTCGTGTGGTTTACCTCCAGTGTATGGAAGCATGAGTGCTGCTGTAGCTGCTTCTTCAAAAACAGGTACATCCATCTTTAAATTTTTGCGATACCAAGTCCAAGCCTCGTGTACGTCGGGTATACCTATACCCATCTGCTGTATGCCACTTATTTCTTTTTTCACCGTGTGCGAAAATACTTGATGTGGATTTGGTGGGCAAATGGAATTTACATAAGGCTTTTAGTGTTTGTAGAGAAATATAAATAACTAAAATTCAAGGGATTACTATCTACCCCTCAGAATGTATTAACTGCTGTAGCTTAGTCTTTTGGTTCATTCGTGTAAAGGAAACCGTTTGTGATTGCTCATCTTCCAGGTCGTAGAGATTTATTGCAGTAGCTAAATATTTTTTTGCAAGATCTTCGTCGGTCCTCCGCTTAATAAGTCCCATTTCTTGGGCTATAGTTCCCAGTTTTTCGTAATGAGCTGTAGGGAATTTTATTTTCTCTAAGTGTGTTTTGAGGTCTTCTTTGTTTAGCTCAATTATCTGTACAAAGTCAATCTGAAAATTGGTCGACAAGGACTCTTCCGCTTCTTTTAGTAAGGTGCTTGTGTTGGAGCCAGATTTGGAACCTAGTATTTGTGCTAAGATTTCACCTAGCACTTTGCCCAGCTGCTGTAATTGGTCCATTATAATGTCTCTATTTCCCATACTTCTATGTACTCGAAGTTAGTGAATAGTTTTTTGTTCTTGCAGGCTTAGGTTTGAGTGATGGTATTTTCATCCTTCTCGAAGCAAATATGGCAGCCCATAGTTTGCTACGTACAGAAGTCTTTCTTTTCCTGTGTAGCCGTCTTGATGCACATTTTTCCTACTTTGCACTCACTCGTTTAGCTATGAATCTAAACAACCAAGGGGCGTATCGCTTGAAGTAAATCATAAGTACTTCACCACCACCTATGTATATTTCAGATTTTCGGGTTCTTATTCCTCTTTGAATGGCCTTAACACATTTTTCTACGGAGACACCTTTTTCTTGTCCTAGGTCCATTTGTGCGTGGGCGGCTCCATCGCCAAGTAATGCATTCTTACTTATGTCTGTTTTTATTCGCCCAGGGCATACCACCATAACATGTATGTCGGTATCCTTGAGCTCTAGGCTAAGTGTTTCATACCATCCGTGTAGAGCATGTTTACTCGCGGCATAATAGGAACGCAAAGGGAACCCAAATTTTCCTGCGGCACTACTCATTGCGACAATGCTTCCGGCTTTTTTATGCATAAAAAGCGGTAGAGCAGCTTTGGTGAGGTGCACACTGCCAAAGAAATTAACCTCCATTAGCTGACGTCCTACCTCATTAGTGGTTTCGCTCGCCAGTGAACGTTGGCTTACTCCTGCATTATTTATCAAAATATCCAAATGGCCAAATGTTTCACTTACTTCAGTCACAGCATTCGCTATCGCTTGTTCGTCTGACACATCTAAGGGCAGTACGTAGGCATTGGTTAGGTTTTGTGCCACTTCCTCTAGGGCGTGTCTTTTTCGCCCAGAGAGTATGATGGTATTATCGTGTGTGTTATAGGCCAAGGCCAATGCTTTGCCTATGCCACTGCCTGCTCCTGTTATCCAGATTATTTTACTCATTATGCGGTATGCAAGATTAGATAATTATCAAAAAATTCATAGTTCAGTTCCAAGGTTTTGGAGTAATCGTCCTTTTCGATATGCCCTAGTAGTATTCCACTTTCTTCTATGGGTTGGTAGTCCACTTTCAGGTGTTTTTTGAAATCGATAGATTTTAGTCCGTAGAATTTATATAAGGCTTCTTTAGCACACCATAACATGTATAATCCACGTAGGTCATGAGCCAAAAATGCCTCCTCGTCCATTCTCACAAATTTAGACTGAATGCGTCGTACGCGTTCAGTAATCTGCTCCATATCTATGCCGCAATCACGGGTATTTGCAAGCATAAAAGCAGCGTATTCTCCTGCGTGAGTGATACTTATTTTGGCATCTGCACTGTCAAAATAAGGTTTGCCATAAGCATCCTTTTCCAAAATATTAAACTCCGGACAAACTGTATGAGCCAACACGCGAGCAGCGAGATTATGAGGTTGTACGTGATCCATATCCAGGTTGGCTTGCCAGCTCTCAGGAAGTAGGTCAATGAGTTCGTCTTTAGTCTCTGTAATGTGCCAAAGTGCAACTATTCCATTGTTTATATGTTTCTTCGTATGTAGTGGCACGTATACCAAATATTAAGATTACAAAGGTAGCACATTTGAAAGGGCATAAGGATGCCATATACAACTTTGTGCTCGACAGAGCAACCCGAACAATATACTCAGCCGGAGCAGGCGGATATCTGGTCGCTTGGCAGGTAGATAATCCAGAGAGGGGAAAACTGATCCTACAAAGTGGAGAAGCTTTTTATAGCATAACCAAAGTTGAAAATACCCTAAGAGTAGGAAGCCGAAATGGTAAAGTATATGAAGTAGACCTAGCTACAAATACCTTGTTGAGCACCACTCAACTTCACGAAGGGGGCGTCTTTTTTTTAGGACCAAAATACAGTGGAGGAGAAGATGGTGTACTCTTAAGGCCGCGTACCATAAGTGCCGGTCTCACGGGTAGTTTTGATAAGAATGAGATGATACTATCTACTGATAGTTTGAGGTGTGTTGCGATTTCTGAGAGTTCTATGTTTGTAGGTGCCTCAGACAATATGATTTACCAACTGGACAAGGAAACTTATAGTGTAACCAATATATTAAAGGGGCATACAAATTCCGTTTTTGATTTGGAATTAATAGATGACAACACCTTGGTAAGTACAGGACGTGATGCTACAATTAGGGCTTGGGATTTAACAATTGGCAAACAAGTGCATAGCGTTCCTGCTCATGAATATCAGGCTAAGAGTTTGAGTTACAACGGTAAGCTCTTAATCAGCAGCAGTATGGATAAGACAATAAAACTTTGGGACGAGGAGTTAGATTTGCTCAAAGTGATAGACTATGAGCGATATGCCGGTCATACGAATTGTATAAATAAGGTAGAATGGTTAGATGACGATACCTTTGTGTCATGTTCAGACGACCGAGATCTCATACTTTGGAAAGTAGAAATAATGCCTTAAAATTGCCACAAGCATAAAACCGATGATACTTAGCGACAAACGAATCTTAGAGGAAATAGATAAAGGAACCATTCTTATTGAGCCTTTTAATAGAGAAGACCTTGGTACGAATAGTTACGATGTACACTTAGGTAAGCACTTGGCTTGCTATTCCAATCGTGTGCTTGATGCTCGGGAGCATAATAAAATTGAACATTTTGAGATTCCGATAGACGGTTTTGAGCTGCAGCCAGGGGTGCTTTATCTTGGTGTTACAGAGGAATATACAGAGACACACGCACACATTCCTTTCTTAGAAGGTAAGAGTAGTACAGGACGATTAGGTATTGACATCCACGCTACGGCGGGAAAAGGTGATGTTGGTTTTTGTAACACGTGGACACTAGAGATAAGTGTGACTCAGCCCGTAAGAGTTTACAAAGGAATGCCCATAGGGCAGTTGATATACTTTGTGGTAGAAGGAGATGTAGAGGTGATGTATAATAAAAAGAAAAACGCTAAATATAACAAGCGTACCATCAAGCCCGTAGAGAGCATGATGTGGAAGAATAAGTTTTAGTGTTGCATTAATAGTAGATCATTTAATAATGATCCTACAGGCTACTATCGTAATTTGAGTGTCTGTGCATTTATAGACAAATCTGTGCTCTCCATCTATACGACGGAACCAATATCATAGTAAGTCGTGTTTTAAAGCCTCGGGACTTCCTATTCCTTTGAAAGGGTCTCTTTTTGTGTGCTTTATTAGCTCGTTGATTCGTTTGATTTTTTCTTGTCAATTGCTTGCCAATAGAGGTATTGGTCCCACGCATTTGGTGTCCAATTGATAATCATTCTTCTATAAGCTCTTGCTCACTAACGTTACCTTCTTCTGCTTGTTGGATAGATTGGATTAGAACATCTCTATTCTTTCCAGAAAGCAAGTAATTGGTTTCTTTAAGTGAGTTGTACTCGTCCAATGATATAAGCACGAGATCTTTATTATTCTTACGTTTAATGATTATCTCTTCTACATCATTGATTACCCTTAAGTCGGTATAGTTTACCACATTCATATATATAAAGGTACAAAAAAGAGTGCTTAATTAAGTACTTAAGAAATCGTTTACTTTTTTGCGATCTTTTTCGCGTATAGATATTCAACTATTACAATTATCAAAATAAATGGAAGAATCCAAAACACACGTGTATTTAGCCTATCAGAAATATTAGAAAATTGTGCGATGGCCCAACTATTGAGATAGATGGTGACAAGTGCGAATAGGATAAGATTTTTATAATTCACACCTAGTCTATTTGTACTCCACATCCAGCCTGCTACGATGACGAGCACCCCAATAATTATAATGTGCCAAATGGTAATAAACTGGAATGGGATGGTGAGTATATACTGCTTGTTCCAGCGTGCTTCACCTTTGTCTGTGGGGTAGTATCGTTGTATAGTCTGTTGTATGTTACTATCATATTCGCACCTAAATATTCCATCACCTACGTCCAGTTGAAAGCAGTTGGTAAATCCACGTAAAACAGATGACAGAGCCAACTTTGGCCAGTATTTTGGTGAACCGTAGAGGGTTTTTAATATTTCCTTATGCTCCAATTTGAGTGCATCCCAACCGCCAAGATGATACGAAGGACTATTACTATTCCAAACATACATCCATCCGCGAGGTGGCAGTGAATCCTTATACGCACAGAGTTTCCATTGTTTCGTATTGCATTCGTCGCATAGTACATCGTATAGCAATCCGCTTTCAGCGGTTTGACCTACCAAAAACACCTCGCTTGATCGTCCTAGCTCTAGTTTGCCATGGTCCGCATAGTTACTGAGAGATACAAGTGTAAGACTAAGAACTCCCGCACCAAGGATCCCAAGGAGTTTCCTTTTAGTATAAATGGGATTCCAAATGCTTATAAACAGAAATGTAACCGCAACCAAGATATACAATACAAAGTGTGTATTGTGCATCGTGCCAATTACTATAAGCATAATAAAGTAAAGCCACTTACGTGACGATTTAGCACAGAGGTAGAGCAACATTAACAATGATGCAATACCCGCAAAAACATCAGGCAAGAGTTTGTTGGCTTCCCATCCTACGTGCGTAAGCATAAGGGTGATAAGTGTAAGTAGGAGTAGTTGGCGTTTGCTAGTCAACGAACTAAAGCGTTTGATGACTTCTATGATGGTCCAAAAAACTACGAAACATTGGGCTAAGATGCTCAACCATAAGGTGTAATGTAGTGAAAATACTTTTAGAAACCAGCCATAGAAAACAGGTCGCTCATAGGGCACCGTTCCTTGCCAAGCCGCGTTGAGGTATGAACTGGTATCTCCATTAATGAAGGGGAAACCATTGTAAAAAGAGAAGCTCGCGATACAAAGCGTACCGGCTAGATAAAATAGTAAAGTTTTAAGATAGGAAGACACGAGTCGTTCTTAGCTAACTAGTGTACCTACGTGGTTGCCTCTTACTACATTGAGTAGGTTACCTTCTTTGTTCATATCAAAAACGATGATAGGTAACTCGTTCTCCTGACATAATGTAAATGCGGTCATGTCCATAACCTTCAGATTACGTTTTATAGCTTCAGTAAAGCTGATCTCATCAAACTTAGTGGCGGTGCTATCTTTCTCCGGGTCGGCGGTATAAATACCGTCTACACGAGTTCCCTTGAGTATTACGTCTGCTTCCATCTCTACAGCACGCAAACTCGCTGCGGTATCTGTTGTGAAATAAGGGTTTCCGGTACCCGCACCAAATATCACTACACGTCCTTTTTCGAGGTGACGTATTGCTTTCCGGCGTATGAATGGTTCGGCAATTTGCTCCATTTTTATAGCACTAGTAAGTCGGGTGAAAACACCTTCATTTTCAAGTGCTCCTTGCAGAGCCATTGCATTGATTACGGTGGCAAGCATCCCCATATAATCTGCATTTGCTCTATCTTTCATTCCGCCTTCTACACCACTTACTCCTCTGAAAATATTGCCGCCGCCTATCACTATGGCTACTTCTATACCTGCGTCTACTACGGTTTTTATCTCTCGGGCGTACATAGCGAGTATGCTGCTATCTATTCCAAACTCTTTTTCGCCAAGCAAAGCTTCGCCACTTAATTTTAATAAAATTCTTTTGTAAGTCATTGGTTGTGTGGTGTTTTGAACGAATGGTGTGCCTTCTCGTTGCTTAGATGTATCAGAATTGATATGCAAAGTGCTCATTCAAAGGTCAAAGGTAAATGAAATTGTAGGTATTCAAAAGCAATATTCTTGATGTTGTTTCAGGAGGTGAAATTGTTCAGTTTAATACGATTACCAGCGTTGGGCTGCTTGTACTGCATTACGCACGCTTCCGTGTTTTAGCAAAAGGTCTTTTGCGGTATATTCATCTAGTCCTGTTTGTTCCATTATCATACGGGTGCCGCGTATAACGAGTTTTTTATTACTGAGTTGCATATCTACCATACTATTGCCTTGTACGTGTCCTAGTTTTATCATCAGGCTAGTGCTTATCATATTTAGTATCAGTTTTTGAGCAGTTCCACTTTTCATACGGGTACTTCCTGTTACAAATTCAGGACCTACTACTACCTCGATAGCATGATTAGCTGTTTGGCCTATTTGGCTATTTTTATTGCAGGCTATTGCTCCACAGGCTATTCCATTGGCTATGCATAGTTCCAATGCTCCGTTCACGTAAGGTGCTGTTCCGCTGGCACTTATGCCTATTACAAAGTCGCGTTTGCTGATGCTTTGCTCTTGCAAATCATACCAGCCTTGCAGTGGGTCATCTTCGGCATTTTCTACAGCTACGCGTATGGCAGGATCACCTCCTGCTATTATTCCTACTACCAAGCCTTGAGGTACGCCATAGGTTGGTGGGCATTCGCTAGCATCCACTATGCCTAGTCGGCCACTTGTGCCACTTCCTAGGTAAAAGAGTCTTCCTCCGTTTAGCATTTTTATGTAAGCGGCGTCTATAAGATTCTGAATGCTTTCTAGTTCTTGGGCTATAGCTAGGGGTACGGTTTGGTCTTCTTGGTTCATACCTTGGAGTAGTTCCAAGGTTGACTTGTTTTCTAAGTCGTCGTGATGACTTGATGATTCGGTGGTGAGCATTATACAGAACAAATTTGCCCTAAAAAGTATCAATTTTCGGATTTCATTCCGAAATTTCGCATTAATTTTCGGAATTTGTTAGGAGTATTTGGGGTTAAAACAAACCTAAAATACTGAAAGCAAACTTCTTACGTGTAATATTACCTTCTAGGTCAAATGTCTCGAGTAAAAGGATGTAATTACCTACAGGTATTTTGGTGCCATTTTCTAGCATACCATCCCAATTTATAGTGCTAGAAGTACTGAGCGAGAGATTATTAAAAGCGTGGTCTATCAGCCTGCCCGATAAGTCATACACATAACCATTTAATATATGCCCGTTGGTAGAAAAATCATAGACAACGGTGAGTACGTCTTCGTATCCATCGCCATCAGGCGATACCGTTTTAGATGCAAGATTCAATGTGTTGCTTGCGGAAGGAATAGCCTTGTATTGGGAGTTTTGATAACCAGGTGTGGCGTAACCCGCCATACTGCTGGCCGAGTGCCAATTGCTTAATGTTGTGCTAGATGTAAATGGGTCTATTCGTTCCAGACTTACGCCATTCACATCACTTAGCAACGCAAAATGTTGGTCTTCGGTGTAGGCCACAGAGTCCAATGTCATACCAAGTGCATTGAAAACTGCAAATGCTCCTTCGTCATTGTTCATAGGTGGTAAGTTTTCTACCTCTAGCAGATTAGTTGCATTGGGGTAATCTATCTTCAGTTGGTTGGAGTCAGCAGTGAGAGCCACATATTCTTCTGGACCGATTATACGATTGACTAACACCTTATTATTCGCACGCTTACCGTCACTTTTCACGTATTGAAAAAATAGGAAGTCTAGAGCAATGTATTTTTTACTGATACTGTAAAGTTCTATGAAATCTACCCCATTTTCTTTTGGGTTGAATAGAATTTCATTGATAATAACATCGTTTGCCGCCAACGGAGATGTTCGTATGATTTGAATAGCTAAAGCAGTAATAGTGTTGCCAATGCAATCTCCTAACTGACTAATTTCTAACTCATAAATGGAGTTTTCTGCTAAAATGGAAGCAAACGTTAGCGTGATGGTGTTGGTCGCATTGTCTAATATCACAGTTGTAGGTTGCTCATTGTTAGGCAGTAGTGAGTAGTTAGCAGATGTCAAATCACTCACACCAGTAGGTTTTTCGCTAAGTTGTAGCTCCACGGTATTGTCACTTGTGATTACGGCACTTAGTAATTGCGGGGCGGTATTATCAGGATTTTGACCTAGTACAGAGTTCTCGCGTGATGGAGTCCCACTGTTTGCATCGTTACTCGCTATCCAATTTACCTCGGTAGGGCAGCTACTCTCAAAATCTATTCGTTCTAGCGAATAGCCTCCTGCTTTTTTTATTACATCTCTATAAAAATCATCCGTGTATGCAACTGCATCTAGTAGGATGTCATTTTCATTTTTTAGTTCTAAGGCGTCGCCTGTGTTATTCAAGGCAGGGAAACTCGGTACGGCTATCACATTAGGATAGCTTGCAAACAGATCTTGCGTGCCGTCTTTTACAAGTACCGCGTAGCTATTAGCAGCGAGTTGTAAGGTGGGTAAACTAGCTGAACTTCCCCCATCGCTTATAGTGCAGCCCGTGAGGTCTAGTGTCTGGTTCGTCGTGTTATAAATTTCCAAAAACTCAGCATCAGGCAACCCTATACTTGGAGTAGGGTCAGCAAATATTTCGGTGATTAGAATGTCGCCCGTATTAGGCTTGGGTAACACAAAGTAGCTCAACTGTACAGTCGTGTCGAGTCTATTGCCCGCCAAATCGCCAAGTGCATTAATGGTAAGCTCATAAGTATTGTTGGTCAAGCTCGTGTAATAGGTAAGCGTGACTTGATTTCCGTTGGCTAAAGCATTATCTGGATTGCCATATCCATTATTCAAATCAAAGCTAGTGCCAGCTATACTAATCGGTTCACTCGCAGTAATACGTATGGTATTGGCATCTAAGGCTTCTGTATGAGTTATGCTTGGTTTTTGAGTATCTACCTCCAGTGGTCCTACATATATATCGTCATAAAAATGCTTGAGATGGAATTTTGGTGTGCTCTGTTTTACATAAAATCCAAAGTAGTCACTAGTCGTGATGTCGTTATCTATTGCCGTTCCCTCTGTAGCATAGTCATTACCTCCTGTATAGTCTGCATAAACCGCCCACGTGCCAAATGCTCCTTTGGTCACTCTAACAGTGATGTTTTTGTTATGTGTCTTAGAGTCGGTACCATCGGTGAGCTGTGTAGTGGTTCCTCCCACAATTTTATAGAGTGATATTTCATCTTTGGTATTGCCTATGCGTACGAAATATCCATTGGTCACCTGTGTAAGGCTCGCAGTATCCGCCATTAAATACACATCCGTATAATTAGCCCCCGAAGTGCTAAATTGCATATTTACTCTAAATCGCCACTCCAAATCACCTGGAGCAAGTGCACTAGGAGTACTTAGGTAAAAAATATCTGATGCTTTAGTGCTATTACTTCTGAGTTCTTCACCTACTATGGTAAATTTACTTTCGTCTCCGCTCCAAGTCGGAGTGCTACTGAAGTTTCCATCACTGAAATCTTCAGTAAATTGAGCGTACAAGCTTATGTTTACACTGATTTAGTAAAGTAGGTGTTTAATTCTCATAATTACTTGGATTGTGTAAGAACCTTATAGATAAGAACACCGATATTCTTGAAGTAACTTTCATCTTACAGAAACAAATCTAAACTATAAAACTGTGTAGCATATAGATTGGATGTTATTTTTTTGCTCTCAAAAGGTACATTTGTGCAAAATCAAGAGTACATATTTAAAAATGAAAAACACCTTAAAGTTATTCCCGTTAGCAGCAATAGTAATGTTATTCTCATCTTGTGGCTACAATCAGATGGTAAGCATGCAGGAAGGCGTAGATCAATCTTGGGCAAACGTAGAGAGTGCCTATCAAAGGAGAGCTGACTTAATCCCTAATCTTGTTAATACGGTAAAAGGTTATGCCGATTTTGAGCAAGAGACACTTACTAAAGTCATAGAAGCAAGAGCCAAAGCAACACAAACAACGATAGATCCTACTAATTTGACTCCTGATAAGTTACAGCAATTTCAAGCCGCACAAGGGGAACTAAGTGGTGCATTATCACGACTGCTAGTGACAGTAGAACGCTACCCAGAATTGAAAGCCAACCAAAACTTCTTAGAGCTCCAGGATCAACTAGAAGGAACAGAGAATAGGATTAATACGGAGCGTAACAGTTATAATGCCGTAGCAAAAGACTACAATACTTATATCCGTCAGATTCCGCGAAGCATTTATGCAAGCTGGTTTTCTTTTGATAAGAAACCATATTTCGAAGCAGAGGCAGGTAGTGATAAAGCTCCTAGCGTTGAGTTTTAGAAGTCATACTCGAAAAGAAAAATGAGTATCTGGAAATGGGAGCCACTAGCTCCCAATGAGGAACAAAAAATCCTTAAAGCTATAGCTGCTGCAGAGCTTAATACCTCGGGTGAAATTCGTGTGCATATAGATAAATGGTGCAAAACAGACCCGTTATTTAAAGCACAAAATATGTTTACCCATCTGAAAATGGAAGAAACTGAGCATCGCAATGGGGTGTTGATATACGTAGCATTAAAAGAAAAAAAGTTTGCCATAGTAGGCGATACGGGCATCAATGCTCGCGTGCCCAATGGTTTTTGGGATAGCACGAAAACCAAGATGATTCAAGAATTTGCTATGGGAAATATTGTATCGGGAATATGTGAAGGGATAACCGAAGCTGGTGAACAACTACAAGCCTTTTTTCCATATCAGCGTGATGATGTAAATGAATTGCCAGACGACATAAGCTATGGGTAGGAAAATAACAACAGTATTTTTATTAATAGCAACGTGCCTCGTTTGGGCTAAAAAAGTGCCCAAAGCACCTACCGATAGACGTTGGGTGCAGGATTATGCCAATGTATTGGAGGCAGACCAAGAGCTATTTCTGCTTCGCAAGCTCAAAGCGTATTATGATAGTACTTCAACCGAAATCGTGATTGTAACGGAATCCTCGCTAGAAGGAGATGATGTATTTGACTATAGCTATAGACTAGCCGAGAGCTGGGGCATAGGCGGTAAGGAAAAAGATAATGGTATCTTGATATACGTAGCCATCAATGATCGTAAAATGTTTATTCAAGTAGGGAGAGGGGCAGAAGGAGCTCTTACTGACCTGAGGGCAGGTCGTGTGGTGAGGAATCAACTTGCACCAAATTTTAAGAATAAACAATATGGCAAAGGCTTAAATGAGGCTACGGATGTTATCATTCAGCACCTAGAGGGAGAATTTGTAAGTAGTGGTGGTCCTAATGGCCCGCAAGAGGGGATACCGATATGGGTCATAATACTCATCGTCATTATAATTCTAATCATCTTCAGTAGTGGAGGCAATAATGGTAAAACATACGATTATGATAATCCACGTCACAGAGGCAGAAGCGGGTTGCCACCTTTTTGGATAGGCGGCGGTGGTTCTGGTGGTGGCGGTGGATTTAGCGGTGGTGGATTTGGTGGCGGATTTGGCGGTGGAAGCTTTGGGGGAGGAGGTGCAGGTGGAAGCTGGTAACCTTTTCTTGCAGGATATATTATTTATAGATATAGAGACCGTTCCACAAGCGGAGGACTATGATAAGCTAAGTACGCCCTGGCAAAAACTATGGGACAAAAAGGCTGCGAGACTCGCCCAAAATGATGAGTCACCCCAAGAGCTTTATCCTCGTGCAGGTATATACGCTGAGTTTGGTAAGATTATTTGCATCTCTGTAGGTTTCATAGCCGAAGCTGGGGATCAACGCTCATTTAGAGTGAAGAGTTTTTACGGAGAAGATGAAAAACAGTTACTCCAAGAATTTTGTGATTTACTTCATCATAATTACTTCTCCAAAACACATTTTCTGTGTGCTCACAATGGTAAGGAGTTTGATTTTCCGTACCTCTGCCGCAGGATTTTGGTAAATGATATTGAAATGCCCGACATACTAGATTTGGCAGGCAAAAAACCATGGGATGTAAAACATCTGGATACGATGCAACTCTGGAAATTTGGCGATTTCAAGAGTTATACGTCCTTAGGGTTGTTAGCTACACTCTTTGGAATAGAAACGCCCAAGGGTGACATAGATGGCAGCGATATTTACGAAGTGTATTACCAAGACAAAGATTTAGAGCGAATACGCCTCTACTGTGAGCGAGATGTAGTGACACTTGCGGGTATTTACCTGCGAATGAACGGAATGCCACACATAAAACAAGACGAAGTAAAAAAGGTATGATAGAAGCGATATTTCCTATTCATTGGAAAGGTGAGTATGAATTAATAGACTCAGGAAGTGGTATGAAATTAGAAAAATTTGGCCATCATATACTCGCACGCCCTGAGCCGCAAGCAATATGGAATGCACGCCTGAGCAAAGCCGAGTGGGAAGGGATGCAAACGGGTGCTTTTGCACAAGAAGGCAGCCACAAAGGCCAATGGAATCTTAAGGGGAAACCTAAGCCATGGTTTCTGAAATACGGTTTGAAAGATGATTTCATAAAGATGAAATTGAACTTCACACAGTTTAAACACGTAGGTATATTTCCTGAGCAGGCCGCAAATTGGGATTATATATACAAGAAAAGTAAAGAGCTACAAGGTAAAGCAAGTGTACTTAACCTATTTGCCTATACCGGAGGAGCGTCACTAGCTGCCAAGGCTGCGGGAGTAGATGTAGTGCACGTAGATAGTATAAAACAAGTAGTGAGTTGGGCCAATGAAAATCAAGAGCATAGTAAGCTTAGAGATATTCGCTGGGTTGTAGAGGATGCACTCAAATTTGTAAGCAGAGAGGTGAAACGCGGCAAGAAGTACCAAGGCATAATATTAGATCCGCCCGCTTACGGTATAGGAGCCAAAGGTGAACGTTGGAAACTCGAGGAAAAACTTGGGTTACTCTTACAGCAGGTTTCGCAATTGCTGTCAGAAGATGGATTCTTGGTACTTAATGTCTATTCACTTGGGTTATCTCCTTATATTATTCAAAATATGATGTTCGACTATTTTGCTGATAGAGAAGTGGTTATATCGGAGCTTTGCTTAAAATCCAGAACAGAGCAGGTGCTTCCATTGGGTATCGTAGCACGTATATGATGCTGAACTATATCTTTCTAGTGAAAAAGTGAATGCCCATTAAACAGTCAGTCCTAAGTTTACGTTTTAGAATACAATGTTGTCTTATCTTTGCCAATTAGCATGAGAAAGCTATTTATACTTATCATACTGACCCTACTGGTATGGCAATCATATGCTCAGGCACCTACGGTAGCTGCTACTAATGTAGTTTTTGGAACAAAGACTTGCTCAGCGGTGGATGTTTCTTGGACCAACGGAGATGGTGGGTCACGCATTGTGATAGCTTCTAAAGATGCTGCTACATCCGTAGTGCCGACGAATAATACCTTCTATCTTGCTAATGCTTCTTTTGGGTCAGGACATTTTTTTAGTGCTACAGAATTTGTAGTTTACAACGGAAATGGCAGCTCCGTTTCGGTTTCCAATTTAGAACCCAATACCACGTATTATTTTTCTGTTTTTGAGTATAACGGAGGTGGTACGGTTTTTAATTATCTCACTACGAGTTATCCAGAGGCGAGCTCAACAACTGAGAGTTTTGCGATAGATTTTTCTATAAGTGATCCATTTCAATGCTTAAGTGCTAATAGCTTTACATTTACGCCTACTGTTACCCGTTCTGGTAGCGATGCATTGAGTTACTTCTGGAGATTTGGTGATGGTACTACCAGCACAGATGCTACTCCTACCTACACATATCCAGCCAAGGGGTTATATGATGTTTCACTTCGTGTGAGCTCTACAGGATGTCAAGCAACTACTATAAAACCCGATACTGTAGCTCCAAATCCAAGCGTATCTTTCACTTTGGATACAGATATAATTGGCAACACGGCAGAGCAATGTTTTTTGAATCAGGACGGAACTCAAAATTATTTTAAATTTACCAATACATCTTCACCTGATTTTTTACCTACTGGAATTTCTAACTCAGAGTTTACGTGGTATTACGGAGATGGAACATTCGAAATAGGCCCAGATAATAATTTCATAGACAAGACTTACAGTGAGCCAGGTACTTATATGGTGAAGTTAGTAGTAGATAATGATTTTAATGGGATTGAGCTCTGCTCAGACTCTTTTGAGATGGCACTTACCGTGAAGCCAAGACCGATAGATACACTCTTGGTAGAGCTAGATACATTGATGTGTTTGAACAATAACCTATTTGATTTTGATCATAATACAATGGACGGTACAGTTGTTAGCACGTGGAATTTTGGGGATGGGAATAGCTCAACAGGAAATAATGTGTCCCATAGCTACAGCAGTATTGGCTTGTATTACATAACACTTGAAGCCATAGATGGAGCAGGGTGCTACGATATTTATGAGGATTCGGTTCAGGTGTTGCCTCAACCCAATAATGTCTTTGGTGTGTTAAACGCATCATACTGTGAAGGAGATACTACTGCTTTAGTACCTCTTTTAGATAATGGGGTGTGGCTAGGTGATGGTATGGATGCAAACGGGCGATTTACTGCAGATGCCCTTGGATTAAATACAGTACGATACGCAGTGGATATAGATGGATGTAAAGATACTGCCACGCAATCTACCACCGTATATCGTGTGCCTGAATTTGAGCTTGGTATGGATACAAGTATATGTTCGGGAACAAGCTATGAAAAAAGTATTTTGGGTGAAGGAACGAGTATACTTTGGAGTACAGGAGGTACGGATACATTTACTCAAGTTACAGCAGATGGAGTACTCTGGGCTCAACGTTCAGAGAATGGATGTACATTCAGGGATTCGATGATGGTACGTGTGATAGATGCCCCTATTTTCGAATTAGGAAGCGATAGCACCTTATGTGGTGGAAGTTTTAGAGATGTAGATGTATCAGCACCAGAAGCTAATTATGAGTGGTCTGATGGTTTTGAAGGTGGACGAAGAACCTTGAGTGTTTCGGGTGAGTATAAGGTTACTACTACCAATAAGTGTGGTACCTATACAGATAGTGTTACCTTGGATTTTCTACCGTTTGCTTGTGATATTTTTGTTCCTAATGCTTTTACGCCTAACGGTGATAAACTCAATGACGTATTTCAGGCTACTGGTAACATTGTGATTCAGAGTATGATTATTTACAACAAATGGGGTGAGCTTTTATACGAAAGTTATGCGGATACTTTTGGGTGGGACGGTATGCAAAACGGTATTCCTGCCAAAAGCGACACCTATTTTTATGTCATCCGTTACGAAAAACCAGTTGAAAATGCAGTGGAGACACTTACGGCTAGTGGTGGCGTATTTCTTATGCGTTAACTTATATGGTTAGATTTCCCTTCTAATTCCAAAGCGAAGTGCTGGTGTCCAGATGGTCATACTGGGCAATGATGATGTAGTCAACATAAATGGGGCGGCTAATTTTATACCTGCTACTACGCTCGTCAATGGCAATATTTCTACATTCACATCAGCAGCAGCTATAGCTTGCAGCAAAAAGGGCTTACTCGTAACTCCTATATCCTCTTTTATGATATGCTTGCTAGATTCTTGTATGCTGAATCCTTCGGTGGTTACTTTGGCATCTTGATTTACCAAGAAATAAGTCCCTAGTCCTCCGCCTATTTCTAGGGCTACTTTAGAGTTTAACCCTTTGATTTGTAGCTTTTTATTGTACAGAAACTGTGAGCCGATGTATTGTTGACGATATCGGACCTCTGCCACTTTACTTGCAGCAAATGCGAGGTCACGTATTTCAGGTAATTCTGGGTGAACAATATCCAAAAATTGAAGATCCCGTAATGTAGTAAGCACATTGGTTTGATAAAAACCAGGAATTATGGCAATAGACTGATAGCGGTCTATTTGTTTTCTGAGTTCAAAACCGACTGCCAAGGTATAATCGGCAGATTTAATATTGTTAAAGGAATCAACAAAAGCTTTGGGCTCTGTACCTAAGGTGGTAATATTAAGTGTTGGCTCTGCCAATAGACTAATGCTGAGTTGGCTATAACCCAAATAGGATAAGGCGATTAAGAGGTTTGATATTAGTATTCTCATTGGTTACGAAGTAAATAATAAAAACGATAGGAAAGAAATGCTGCAGAGATAGTAAGCCCGATACATAGACCAATCCAGATGCCATTTACCCCGTGATAGAGAGCATCTACCGAGCTATAATGCGATAAATAATAACCAATGGGCATAGCAATTATCCAATAGGCAATGAAAATAAGAGCACTTGGCATGGCTACATCCTCTATGCCACGGAGTATGCCTACACTTATGGCCTGTATGCCATCACTTAATTGGAAAACAGCGGCTATGAAGAGCAACTCTGCCCCTATTTGTAGTACGGCAGGCTCATCAGTAAATAGTGCGGCAAGAGGGTTGTTAAAAAGATAAAATATAATTGCGAAAAGTACGGTTACTACGAATCCAATTTTTAGTCCATTCACACCATAGGCTTTTACGTTTTGCGTGTTGTTTTTGCCATAGGCCCTAGCCACACAAATACTACTGCCAGCAGATATTCCCCCGGCAAACATGTACGTAACAGATGCGAGCGTTATAGCAAGATTATGAGCAGCTAGTTCTTGAGCTCCAAGCCATCCCGCCATTACTGCAGCTCCTGCAAATGCAGCTACTTCAAAGAAGTATTGTAATCCGGAAGGAAAGCCTATGGCAAATATTCTTTGGTAAAAAGATATCCGGGTAGACTCACGAAAAGAACCAATAAACTGACTCCAAATAATAGGAATACGCTTGGAGTAAAACAATATAAGCATCATACTTACAGCTAAGAATACACGTGAAATAATGGTAGCATAACCAGCACCATTCAACCCGTAGGCTTCAAAACCTAGATGGCCGTATATGAAGACCCAGTTGAGAAATACATTGAGTACTAAGGCTGCTAATGTAATCACCATACCGCCTATGGTATAGCTAAAACCGTCACACAGATTTTTAGCAAAAAAGAATACCATCATAGGAAGCAGGGACCACATAAGCAAGGTCATATAGGGTATAGCAAGTGCTTCTACCGCTGGTGTTTGGTCCAAAATAGAAAAGTGAGTGACAAAGTAATAAATAACTCCACTCGCTAATACAGATAAACCAATAGTCGTTATAAAACTATCGCGTGCCAAAAGGCGATAGCTAGAAGTTTTGTCTTTACCTTGAAGAATGCCTACTATGGTAGCGTACGCCATTGCCACACCAATAGGGAATACGCTGACGAAAAAGAATACACTGTTGCATATTCCCGCTGCTGCGAGTGACTCGTACCCGAGTTTTCCCACCATTAGGGTATCAAAAAATCCGGTAAAGACCATGCCTAGTTGTCCTATAATAATGGGCCAACTAATTCTGATTATATCTTTGAGGTAATTATTCAATGTAGGGCGTGTTATGTGTGCAAAGGAACTTGAAAAGAAGTCAGTAAAGAAATTAAAGTTGGTGGTACTTAGCGGAGCGGGGGTAAGTGCGGAGAGCGGTATCAATACCTTCAGAGGAGCAGGAGGATTGTGGGAAGGTTACGATGTACGAGATGTTGCCACTCCCGAGGCATGGAGTAAGGACAAAGATCTCGTTTTGAGGTTTTATAATGAGAGACGTAGAGATATAGCGTCGGTGCTACCTAATGAGGCACATCTCCTATTGGCAGAACTTCAGGAGACCTTAGACGTGAAAATCATCACCCAGAACATAGATAACCTTCACGAGCAAGCGGGGAGTAAAGATGTACTTCACCTGCACGGCGAAATAACCAAAGCGTGTAGCTCGGTAGGCAAAAAGCACGTAAGTGATATTGGTTTTGATGATATAGCACTTGGTGATAAATGTCCCGACGGCCATCAGTTGCGACCATTTATAGTATGGTTTGGGGAGGATGTGCCGCTTATTACAAAGGCAGCTATGCACGTAGCTCAGGCAGATATGGTGCTGGTTATCGGAACCAGTTTAGAAGTATATCCAGCAGCAGGGTTGGTAAATTTTGCTCCTTTAGATGTGCCTGTTTTTGTAATAGATCCCAACGAGGTTACGTCTAAACTCACAGTGCCTAATGATGTTGTCCATATACAAAAACGTGGGAGCGAAGGGATGCAGGAGTTTGTGGGGATGATTGCTGGGTAATTATCAGTTTTAAAATTTTCTACAATAAGTTTACAAGAAAATCAAACGTCATTATTTATCTCTATCCAGTATCCATCAGGATCCTGAAAGTAGAGTTGCTTTACACCGTCTTTACGCACATAGTTTTTGTTGGGAGTTCCTGGCCAGTCAGAGTACTCTATATTTAGTTTCAAGAGTGTATTTGTAACCTCATCAAAGTCTGTTGTGGCCAATGCAAAGTGAACGGCCTTGTTTACCTTGATTTCAAAGTCTGGTCGAGGAATAAGATGAAGTTGCTTGCCTTCGTTGAGCGATAGCCATCGTGTTTTGGAGTTAGATGCGGTATTTTCTATTTTTTGCAGTTGTAGTACCTTTTGATAAAAAGCAGCAGACTCGTCTACATTTTTGACTGAGAGAGCTACGTGATTAAACGAAAAGTGCGGCATAGACTTATTGTGGTAATACGTTTACTTTTTCTCTAATAAGCCTATTTCTATCAATCGCTGGGTGAGGAATTCTCCTGCCGAAATATCATCGTAAGCCTTCGGGTTTTCTTCTGTAATACAGCTTTCTAAGCAGTCTAGTCGCATTTCTGACACAGGATGAAGAAAGAAGGGAATAGAAAATCGGGTAGTCCCCCATTCCTCTTTTGGCGGATTAACTACGCGATGAGTAGTACTTCGCAACTTATTATTGGTAAGGCGTTGCAACATATCTCCAACGTTTACTACAAGCTGATTAGGCAATGCCGTGATAGGTATCCAGTTGTTTTGTTTATCGAGTACTTCTAACCCAGCTGCACTGGCACCCATGAGTAATGTTATAAGGTTTATATCTTCGTGCTGACCTGCTCGTACGGCGTTAATGGGAGCATCTACTATTGGCCCATAGTGGATGGGGCGGAGAATGCTATTTCCATAAGCTATGTAGTTGTCAAAATAAGTTTCATCCAAATCAAGATAAAGAGCAATAGCTCGAAGCATATACTTGCCTGTCTCTTGAAGAGCAGCGTATGCTTTTAGTCCATATTCATTGAACCTAGGTACCTCATCTACCATTATATTTTTGTGATAGTCATAAGTATCCTGAAGCTCCGCAGGAATAGTTTGACCAAAATGGTAAAACTCCTTTAGGTCGCCCACTTTACTATCTTTACTATGCTCTGTTCCCCACGAGGTGAAGCCGCGTTGCCCTGCTATTCCTTCTACGTGATAGTTCATCTTAGTCTCTAGCGGCAATGCGTAAAACTCCTTGGTATACTTGTATAAGTTTTCTGTAAGGTCATCGCTCAACTCGTGGTTGTAAATTGCTACGAAACCAATTTTTTCGTATGCATCTCCTAAATCTTGAACAAATTGCTGTTTTGCAGCTGGATTTCCGTTTTTAAAATCATTTAGGTTGAGTGAGCGAATGTTGTGATTCATGTTAGTATACGTTGAGTGTACAAATTTACAGTTTAGCTTTAAAAGTATAGAGCAATCTACCGAAATAAGTAAAGATCAATATCTAATACAGGCATGGTTTCTTAAGCAAGCCCTTCAAACCAGAACATCTTCAAGCTATACTCATAGAGGGTAGCGAGAGTTTGTCTGTGCCTAGGTAAAACCTAATACCTGAGATATTGCCTTTGTTTTCAGTTTAACTTCATCCCATTCACTATTTGGGTCAGAGTCTATGGTTATTGCACCACCTGCGTTATAGTTTAATGTTTTAGAATTCATATCACATAGTACACTGCGTATTACCACATTAAAATCGAAGTTGAATCCTGGAGTAATGTAGCCGAGACTTCCGCTATACCATCCTCGTTTGAAATTTTCTAAAATTTCGATGTGTTGCATAGCAGCTATTTTGGGTGCTCCGGTCATACTGCCCATAGGGAAAGTAGCTTTTAGTATATTTTTGAAGGTAATATCTTGGGCTAAATGGCCTGTAATGGTAGATATCATCTGGTGAACTTGTAGGTAGCTATATATCCCGAACAACTCAGTGACTTGTACACTGCCACGCTCACATATCCTGTTCAAATCATTGCGAACAAGATCCACTATCATTACATTTTCAGATCTATCTTTTTCAGATTGTTCCAATTCGGCAATTAGATTTTGATCTTCTTGTGGTGTGCTCCCCTTACGTATTGTACCTTTTATCGGTTGACTGGTAAGTGTGCTACCGTCCTTAAGTAAATAACGCTCCATACTTGCACCGCATAAGTGTAAGTGACCCGCTCGCAGATATGAGGCCATAGGTACCGGTGATTTTTTTACAAGATCTAGTTGAAAACGAATGGGCGAAAACCGCTCAAAAGTGTGAGTGTGAGGTACACAGTAGTTGAGTTCATATACGTCTCCTTGGCGGATAAGCTGATGGATGGCATTTATGTTGTCGATGTATTCTGCTTCTGAGCTTGGTGACAAGTTTTCACTTACTGCTTCGTGTTCGGTTAATGGTTTTTCTGCCCAAAATGAATCGTTAAGTGGCTTACCATATATCCGTACTTCTCCATTTTTAAGTAAGACTATTAAAGACTGTGGTTCGAAAAATAACAAATCTGGTGTTTCTATTAGCGGTGTGTTATTACTCTTAAGTTTTTCAAATTCATTTTTGAGGTCATAGCCTAATGCTCCAAACAACCATTTTTTTTGACCAATGGCGTTGTCTAATTCCACTGTAGTTCGATAGGTATTAAGGGCCCCATAAGCAGCCATTAGCTCGTACTTTCCGCCGTGTACACCCGTATTGAGCTGGCAGCTATCTAGTACGCACGCATATTCATATTCTGTGGTATGCTGGTAGCATAATTGTTTGAGTGCTTCTAACCCTTCGGATTCTATATATTGGGTGATTTTATGTTGCAAAATAGTCTAATACTAATTTAGCTTTGGCTGGACCTACTACGGTTGCTAAGTCATCTAAGCTTGTTTTTTTGATGCGAGCTACGGATTTGAAGGTTTTGAGCAACTCTGTTGCAGTTTCGTCTCCTATGCCTTTTATTTCAGTAAGCTTGCTCACAATTGTACCTTTGCTTCTTCTATTGCGATGATGGGTTATGCCAAATCGGTGGGCCTCATCTCTCATATGTTGTATTACCTTCAGACTTTCCGATTTTTTGTCAATATATAGCGGCATACTGTCTCCTGGATAATATATCTCCTCTAGCCGCTTGGCAATACCTACTATGGCTACTTTGCCATAAATACCCACATCTTTAAGGGCTTTTACGGAGCTGCTGAGTTGCCCTTTCCCGCCGTCTATCACGATGAGCTGCGGTAGCGGTTTTCGTTCTTCCAGCATTCGCGTGTATCTGCGAGTAAGTGCCTCGTACATACTCGCAAAATCGTCTGGTCCTTCCACCGTCTTTATATTAAAGTGGCGGTAGTCTTTTTTGCTTGGCTTGCCGTTTCTGAACACTACGCAGGCACTTACTGGGTAAGCTCCTTGTATGTTAGAATTGTCAAAGCACTCCATGTGCACCGGTAGGTCTTTGAGACGAAGGTCTTTTTTAATCGTAGTCAGGAGGCGTTCTACACGCAGGTCTGGGTCTATTTTTTCGTACTGGTTGGTCTTCTCCAGCATATAAAACTGAGCGTTTTTAAAGCTCAGAAGCAGTAGTTTTTTCTTATCCCCGCTTACGGGTACTATGAAGTTGGCTTCCAGTGACAATGGAGTAGGGACAATTATTTCTTCTGTTTCTATCTCAGCATTGAAATTGCTAATTTCACCATAGGCTATCTCTAGCAACTCCTCGGTAGTCTCATCCATCTTTTTCTTTATCTCAATATTTTTAGATTGGATGATAATACCTCCCGAAATACGTAGATAGTTCACATAAGCATACCGCTCATTTTGAGCAATATTTATTACATCTACGTCATTTATGCGAGTATTTACCACGGTACTCCGCGTTTGGTATTTGTCTATGATTTCAAGTTTCTGCTTGTACTTTTCAGCTTCTTCAAACTGCCAATCGGCTGCCGCTCGTCCCATTTTGTACTTGAAGTGGTCCTTTACTTCCTTCAGGTGTCCACGAAGTATATTTTTAATACCATTAATACTCTCCTTGTATTCATCCTCAGTTTCTAGCCCTTCACAGGCTCCTCGGCAATTGCCTATTTGATACTCTAAGCATACTTTAAACTTGTTTGCATCTATGTTTTTTTGCGAAAGATTATAAGAGCAATTACGCGTAGGGTATATCTTTTTGCAGAGCTCTAGTACAATTTTCATAAGCCGAACATTGGCGTATGGACCGAAATAAGTTCCTGCACCTTTTTTGGGATTACGCACGGGATATACCTTGGGGAAACGCTCCTTGGTAATCATTATGACCGGAAAGGTTTTGTCATCCTTGAGATTGATGTTGTACTTGGGTTGAAACTCTTTGATAAGGCTATTCTCCAGCAATAGTGCATCCATCTCAGTGGGAACTACAGTTACGTTTACATCCCAAATCTTACTCACCAGCACCTTCGTTTTGCGGTTTTCATAGTGATTTTTATTGAAATAAGAACTTACTCGCTTTTTCAGACTTTTGGCTTTGCCGATATACAGGAGTATTTCGTTTTTGTCAAAGTACTTGTATACGCCAGGAGCATCTGGAAGTATCTTAAGCTTACTTTTAATGGGTGCTATTTCGGGTGTTTTGGCCAAGGATACGAAGGTAAGACTAAAATAGATTTTGGTCTACTTCTGTAGGTTCTTAATATGGAGTGCAGCGTCTATTGATATGGCTTCCCGTATCATAGTATCCAATAGTTCGAAATTTACTTTATCTATCGTACGATAGGTTATCTCTACCATTAGTTTTCTGGTTTTCTGGTTTTCTGGTTTTCTGGTCGAGCAGGGGAAGGCTATTTTTCATTTTTAGAGCATTCCAAAACACCACTTCTACACCGCTACTTTTCAATGGATTGATGTAGCAAATCGGTTTGAATATGGAGTAAAAAGGAATCTTGTATTTAAAGCAGGCTTTTACATTGTCATACTCCGATAAAAAAGAATGCAAGTGCAGCAAGAGCTCATATTGACTCCCCCGTTTGGCGCATATAAAATCAATAACATTCAAACCAAGTATAGTGCTTCGCTATATGGTTATTAGAATACTTTGGAGGATTGTAAGGATTTAGGTATGCTTTCAATTCTCGATTAACGGCTTATACTAACTTGCTATTTCATCCAATTCGCTCGCAGGTACTTTCTCCATAGAGAAATCATCATTAGACCATATACGCACAAACCAGTATATAGGAAATACCAGGTAAGAAAGGAATACTAAAAGGAGTACCCATAGCACCTTGTCACTTTCGCTAGCACTTTTGTCTTTTATGGCAGCTATGATGAAGTAGACAAACAAAGCGATACCGACTATAGATGAAATACCAATAGCAGCAAATGCTGGAATAATGCTCTTGAGAAACTCAGTAGGGTCGTCTGAAAAAGGAGGTTGCCCCCCATTACTGCTTGATTCTATAATGCTAAATATGAAACTTACATACGTTCCCATACCTATCATAAAACCAATAACAGGGATAATAGAAGCGATTCCGAGGAGTATTTTATTGTTCTTGGTCACTTTACTAAGTTAAAGGTTTTATCCAAACTCTATCTCCATCAAATTTTGGGGCTTGGATAGAGAGAACCTTTAGTGGCCGGTGATGCAAGTTGGTCACAGAGTGTACACTGCCACGCGGGATTAAGATTTTGTCGTGTTTGTGTATGATAAAGGTTTTGCCGTTTAGGGTCATTCTAGCTTTGCCTGATAGCACCTCTACAAACTCCGTATGTTGGGTGTGGAAATGTGGCTGCACAGTCCCTTTTATCCATATTGCAAATGTGCTTTGCAGAGAGTCTTCTGCAACTTTTTTCACATATACATTGGGGTAGTTTGTACTGTCCGGATTTAGGTGATGGGTATCTATTTTTTGAGCCCAGGTGCAATTACAAAAGAGGGCTAACCCTAAAATTAAAATAAATCTTTGCATAATAAACTACGAATGTACGGTAACTATTTCGTTGATTTGTACGTTGTACTATTGATACACGTGAGACCTACATTACTCATCATATTGCTCGGCATCTTAAGCTATACCCAAGCACAGGTGGCTACTTTCAATGCTCAATTCAAAAACTTAGCTGATGGGGAAGAGGTGCTTTACGCTAAGGTGACCAATAGCTATGGGGAGGATAAGCTTACCAATATATTCGGGTATGTGAGCATTACCTATAAGCCCAATACCCCGATTGTGATATCGCATTTAGTGTACGATACGCTGGTGCTTTACCCTTCCGATTTTGTAGATAAAGACTCTACTACATTTTATCTTACCCCCAAGACATATGACCTCAAAGAGGTAACTTATTCTATCCTAGGCGAGCGGAGCTTGTTTGATAATAAGTTTGTAAAGAATGACTTAGGCAAGTCAGACGAGGAGAAGGTGAGAGAAAAGCTCAAAATAGTAGATATGAAAAAGGAGCTCATAGGGCTAGACCAAGCTGCTCAAGATGGTTATGTACTAGGTAGTCCTATTACGTATCTGTACGATAGATTTAGCAAAGCAGGAAAAGAACGTGCGGAGTATGAGCGGCTACTAGCTCGCGATCGCCTACGTAAAAAATCGAGTGAAAAATATGATGACCTCATTATTACCACGCTCACCAATTTTACAGATGAAGAACTTGCAGACTTCAAGGAGTTTTGCAGTTTTCACCCATCGTATATAAACCAAGTGGAACTTGTAGAGCTATATTACGAAATCCTAGGATGCAAACATGAGTATGAGGAGAAGGAAATAGCAGCTCCCGAGTCGCCCTAAGTCATCAGTGAATTATGTAACCAATCCCTGCCTTTACCACAAGCATATTGCTATACCTTAAACTTTCTCTTGCCGTATAGGTGAGGTAATCGTCTAGCTCATTAGTCATCTACTGTAAAACAAATGTAAGATTATAAGGATATATGTCAAATAATACATCTAAAAGTTGGTGGTGCAGTTTTCGGTAGGTGAATTTATAGAGAAGTGTTAGTTGTAAAAAAAAATAACAATTTAATAATGAACATAGGTGCGTGGTGTGGGGTTAGCTTGTTACTTTTGTATTACTGTTTTGAGAGCAACCAGTTTATTCACATATCTGCTAATCACCGCTGCTAGTTTTGGTCAAATTTTGCCAAACTTTGGTGGGCAACGAGCAGGCTTGTCCGCTTTAAGTTTTTTAAAAAATGATATGAGTCCGCAATCCTTTGGGATGGCTGGAGCTAGTGTAGCCAATTCGGGCAATCTTTTTAGTGCCGAGGTAAATCCTGCAGCTCTAGCACAGCTAGACAATGGAGGACTTGCACTCAGTAATATGGTGATAGGTGCAGGGATCAACCAATCGGTGCTCGCAGGAAGCAAAGTGCTAGATGATGGTTCGGTGCTAGGTTTTACTGTAAATAGTCTCAATAGTGGGGTTATGGAGGTGCGAACGGAGTTTGAGCCTAATGGAACAGGGCAGCAGTTTTATGCTAATAACACGGCACTTGGTCTTAGCTATGCTCGCAGGTTGTCACGCCAATTTAGCCTTGGTATCGGCATTAAGTATGTATACGAAGGCATAGCAACGTATACCAATCATACGGTCACAAGTGACATTGGATTTCTTTACACGACAGATTTTAAGGACTTAACATTCGCAGTAGCGGTCAAAAATTTTGGTGGTAACTCCTCTATGAGTGGAGATGATTTGGAAGTTGGGTATAACAGAACTGCAGTTTCGCTTGAGAAATATACAGCCCCTACGGTTTTTAGATTGGGATTGTCATTCATCCCGTATGCCACAGATAGTAAAGAGCTCATGGTTTCGGCTGAATTAAATCATCCTAGTGATAATGCGGAGAATATAAGATTGGGCGGTCAACTTAATATGAATGAGTTACTCTTTCTTAGATTAGGGTATAAATTGAGCGTGAAAGGGCAGAATTATCCCACGGCAGGTTTGGGTGTAAAGACAAGAATAGGTGTTCATCCGCTATATATCGATTACGGCATAAACCCAACCAATCAGATGGGTGTTCAACATATTTTTGGCATTAATATCCCATTCAACACAGACCAACGATGAAAGGAAAGCAAATAGTTCAGTTCAGTTTGTTGGCAGTTGTAGTATTATTGCTCACCGCTTGCGAAGGTTTTTTTGGTAAAGAAACAAGTACCGATTTTATAGAGGTGCCAATCTATAGCCCAAGAGAGGTAGCTTATGTTCCTGTGCAGCCTGCACTCAACTCTTTTCAAGAGCCGGTAGATATAATTGCAGGTTTTGATGAGTTGATATACGTGGTAGACCAAGCCACAGAAGAGATTGTTTCACTAGACGAAAGTGGAAGAGAGCTAGGTAGGATAACCGTGCCCGGAGTTCAGGCCGTATCACAAAATAGAAAATTAGACTTACTCGCAATAGGAACTACGGAGGCCCAAGTGGCAGGTAATACTTTTGATGTAACGTGTATTTACAAAATAGATCTACACGGAGCCGGTGCAAGCTTTGGAATGGATTATGCTCAAATAGTGGATACGATAGTTCATCCGTTTTACTACAAATCGACCTTTTCGGCCGATGATACACTTGTAAGATTCAAAAAAATAGCAGTACTGGCCGATAACAGATTTTATGTGACGCGAACAGGAATTGACAATAACCCACAAAAATTTGGCGGCCCCGATGATGCTATTTTACTTTTTGATGAAGCAGGAAATTACCTTACACCGGTGGTAGTAAATACCCCAAACGGTTTCTTCAGAGATTATTTTAAGCAACCAGCAGGCTTAGCTAGTTTTGTACAACCACCTCAAATTTCGGCTAGAGGCGAAGACCACTTTGTCTTTACATCAGTGTCAGAAAATACATCTATTAAGGTGCAGGTGATAGATTACTTGGAGTCTGATTTTGGTTCGAGCTATGAACCACGTATTCTGTTTGAAAGTGACGAAACAGTAGCAGATGGTAACCTCGCTACTCCTGATAAGTTTAGTCGTCCTGTAGGCATAACCATCACAGGCGATGGTACCAATTTTATCCTCGTAGTAGATGAGGCTAAAGACTCATTATATCAATTTACAACCACAGGATTAGAGGGAGTAAAACCACCGGCAGGTGCGGCCAGTGCCAAGTATCAGATGGCTAGCTTTGGCGGTACGGGTGAAGGCCTCACACAGTTTAATCAGCCTAGTGCCGTAGCCTACAAAAATCGTATTGTTTGGGTATGTGATAAAGGGAATGGACGTGTGCTCCGTTTCAAACTTACTACAGATTTCCAGTAATTTTTTTCTCTGGTTTTAACTTCTTTTTTCGGGTTCTAAACTTATCAAACTGGTAGCGAAAGGATAATCCTACTCCTGCTGTTTGAATGTTGTTTAGATTGCCTAAGGTAGGGTCAGTGGTCTGTTTCTGAAATCCATTTAAACGTACACTTCCGTCTTTGGTGATATCATAACTCAGATTTAAGTCATACGGTTTATTGCCATCTGATGCAGCATCTACTGAGGCGGAGAACTCTAACCTATCATTGTAGAACTTACGACGTAAGGAGAGTATAAGTTCAGCTTGTTCAGACTGTGTAGAGGTTTGGTAATCTATTCCTAGCTGTAAACGTGTATCTATCTGACTGAGCCAATTATTGAGCTGGCTACTCGCAAAATCACTTAAACTATTTATACCTGTGTTTCCTACTACATCTTCAGCATTGAGGGCTGCACCATTGGCAAAACTAGGAGGTACAAATGTGCCTAGTACCATAAGTGCAAAAACCTGTCTGTTGAGTTCCTCCTGGTCTAAGCGTATGCGTTCCAAAGTGTTGTTTAGGGCATTACTCGCACTTCCATTGATAGAGGTTTGAGTGCGAAATTTAAGGTCGAAAGATACCTCTGGGTCAAATAATAACCCATTGAGCTTGAGATAGCAATCTACTGGAATACTCTGGCTGTATTGCTCCAAATCTTCCGTCGATCCGCTCATTAGCGTCTTGGGTACGGGATATTCCCGTTTTATCGCCTCTAGGTCTATCTTAGCATTGTATGGATTGCCGTCCCAAAAAAGAGTGCCTCCAGGGTTCACAGTGAAATACTTCGTGATAAGGTCCAAGGCTGTAAAAAGGTAACTCCCTTTGTCTATGGTAAGTCCTCCATACATATTAAAATCACCATAGGTGTTTATCTCCATCCGTAGGTTTCCGTGACCCGAAGCTTTTATTTTGTCGCCTAGTAATTCGTCAAATATGAGCGTGACATTGGCATCATTAGTTACTTCAAAATTGAAATCCATACGTACTCCTGCCTCAGATTTGAAGTTTTCATTGAGCTGGTTATTGTCTTCCTTTAGGTTTACAAACTGGACGTAGCTTAAATTTCCGCTGGCTTCTATATTGTCTAGAGGGATGGCTATTTCAGTGCCCTTCCTACTCTTTGCGTTTATTTGTAAGAGGATATCATCTATCGGGCCTAGAATTTTCATATCCCCATCTACAAATGCAGTTCCGTAAAAAAGGCTGTTGTCCTTTCGGCCGGTATTCATTATCTCAAAATTATCGAGTTGATCTATCGCTAAATTGAAATTAAAATCCTTGAAATTAGTATGCCGTACATCCCCTGTTAGTCGCCCCTTTTTATTAAATCGGTCTGTAAGCTCAGCTTGGCGTAATTTGAAGGTAGTGTAGTCTATATCGATGGCTGCGTGACCGGTGTAGTTGGTTTGGAGGTAGTCTACCGTAAAGGAGAGGCTAT
>JABIUV010000008.1 GCA_018700895.1 Bacteroidota bacterium | reverse complement strand
TTGTATTGATATTCCACAGAGTGATATTAAAAATGGACAACATTTACAAATATGGGAAAAACACGGAGGGGATAATCAAAAATGGATTTTTGAGGATGATGGCAGTATTGTGTCAGCAATTAATAAAAAATATTGTATTGATATTCCACAGAGTGATATTAAAAATGGACAACATTTACAAATATGGGAAAAACACGGAGGTGACAATCAAAAGTGGGACTTTAAAAGAGATTCTTAATGGTGGTTGAATTTGTCAACATATTTATTATATTTAAATTAAATTATTTCAAATAAAAATGTAATTATGGCAGATTTCAATTATAAAGTAACTTATAAGTTTACTAGGTGTTTCCCAAAGATAAGCGATACCAAAAGACCTGCAAAAGACAGAGTAACGCTGGAGTTTAATTCTGAACCTTCAGAGTATGACATTGAATCTAAGGTAAAAGATTGGGTCTCTGACCTTCAAAGAGATGTTATGAATGACATTGATTGTGAAATTGAATTTCAAGAAATTGTTAAAGTAAGAAAACTGAAGGTTGTAAAAGGCTATTATTAATTTGCTCACATAATACCCTTTAGTGAGGGGGCTGCTAATACTAAAAGAAATGTCCCGCTTTTATGTCAAACGTGTAATAGATTCAAGTCTAATAAAATTGGTTAATATCAACTATTTAACTAAATCATAGGCATATCTTCTTCCTTCAGTCCAGCTATTTCTAAACCTCTTAAATAGGTTAGACTTACATTTATAGATGAATGCCCCATAGCTTTTTGTAGCTTGGTAATAGAGCCCGTTCTCTTAAAGATATCAATGGCACCTGAGTGTCTAAAGGAGTATAATGTTTGTCCTTCTTCGATTAAATCTGATTGTTTTTTATATCTACTCCAAAGGGTCTTAAAGTAGTCTCCATTGTGGGGTTCGTCCTTCCCTGAGAATATATTAAGATTGCTTTCCCCCGATGATAGTTCTTCCTTTATATATGAGGGTACAGGAACGATTCTATTTCTTCCTGACTTGTTTCTACTACCTGAAAGATTAATGTAGCTAAGGTCATCTGTAAAGTCGCCCCAAGTGAGCTCTCGTATCTCTCTGTGAGGTCTGAGAAGACAGCCATAGGTCATTAGGCAGCATAGGTATAAGTTCTTGTTAAACTCTTTAATATCATTAAGGATTAGTCTTACATCGTCAAATGGTTTGTGTAGTGACGATATGGGTTTCTTCAATTTTACTTGGCTTACAATGCCGGGTCTAAACTCATTGAGCAATGGACTTAATGTGCTCTTTACGGTTCGTTGTGTCTTAGAGCTCCAAGTTGGTCTCACTAAAAACTTTTTAATGGTTTGTGGTTCAAGTTTATTTAACTGTAACCCTACTATTTTTTCTTGTGCCTCAAATTTTATCCAAAGCTTCACTACTCTACTTGCATCTTTAATAAACCTTTCAGAGCAACGTTGCGATATTTTTAAAGTAACGGCTCTCTCAAGAGCTTGAACAACCGAAAGTTGTTCTTCTAGTTTTTTCTCTACTCTTGGTTTTGGTCTCCATCCTTTTCTGAGTTTTAGTTCAAACGCTGCTTTTAATAATTCGGGCTCGTTCCTAGCTTTTAAATCAAGCCCTATGATCTTGCCGTTCCAAAATCGATAGCGTTTATTGTTATAATAAACATTGATGAAAGGTTGTTTTTTGTCTTGTCCAATTGTTACGTTATATAATATCATACTGTCAGTTTTTACTGTCAGTCTTAAATCAGATGAGTGTAAAGTGCCAATTATCGCGGGATGGAGCAGTGGTAGCTCGTCGGGCTCATAACCCGAAGGTCACAGGTTCGAGTCCTGTTCCCGCAACTTTCCAAGCCTTTCACTATGTGAAGGGCTTTTTTCATGGGACATTATTTTAGGAGATTGCGAAATGAGCCTGTAGTGCGAAGTTCACAGGTAACACACCGAAACTAGCCAAGCTTTAATATTAAAACTAAAGAAGGTTACTTCAATATGATGTTGTCGAGTAAACGAACATTCTCATACTCAACTACGGTAAGTAATGTAATATTCTCAGCTTCATCGAGCGAGCTTATCTCTTCTAATGTTTTAGCATCTACGGCTAAGAGGTAATCAATAGCTGCTCCTTTTTGTGCATTGATGAATTGTTTTGCCTTGGCTACTGCTTTGGCTACTGTCATAGACGCTAAATCTTCCTTGGTTTGCGAGAGTGCCCTGTGTATGAACGCTGCGTTTTGACGGCCTTTAGCACTTAGTCTTACGTTTCGAGAACTCATGGCTAGCCCGTGTGGTTCACGTTTTATTGGAACCACCCTTATCTTTACACTTGAGTCGGTGATCTCGACGAGTTTTTTGACTACTACTGTCTGCTGAAAATCCTTTTGACCAAAATATGCAGCTGTGGGCGATATGAGTGAAAACAGCTGGTGAAGCACGTTACATACGCCCTGAAAATGACCAGGTCTGCTTGCTCCTTCTATTTTGTGTTCTAATTCACCTATGGCAAAGATCATTTGTTTGTAGTCAGATGGGTATACATCGTCATAGCTGGGAAGGAACAAAATAGAACAGTCATTTTTTACAAGCTTTTCGATGTCTTGCTCTATAGGCTTCGGGTATTTTTCTAAGTCTGCTGCATCGCCAAATTGAGTTGGATTTACAAAAATACTACAAACGGTTATATCGTTTTCACTTACACTAGCATCTATGAGTGAGAGGTGACCTTGGTGTAAGGCCCCCATGGTGGGAACGAACCCGATTGTAACTTTTGGTTGCTCTTTCCGTAATGCAATTAGGTGCTTTTTAAGCGTGTCGGATGTCTTTATTATGTGCATGTATATACAAAAAAAATACTACAAATACAATACTTGTACGTTGTTATTGTCGATGTGTACGGCAGTATCTTTGCAATTGTAAAACATTAATACGTTCGATGGATAACACACAGGAAAGAAAAAAAATTCTATTTATCTCGTCTGAGATGAGACCTTTTTTAGATGGAGATACGCCATTAGCCGAAATAGCACGATATCTCCCACAAAAAATTCAAGAAAAAGATAACGAAGTACGCATACTTGTCCCTCGTTTTGGGGTGATAAACGAACGACGTAATAGACTGCACGAAGTAGTAAGACTCTCAGGCATGAATATTACCATAGATGATAATGATAACCCGCTTACTATTAAGGTAGCCTCTATTCCAAACACCAAGATGCAAGTTTATTTCTTGGACAATGAGGATTTCTTTCACCGTAAGTTCGTGTACAATGACGAGAACGAAGAGTTTTTTGCAGACAATGACGAACGAACCATCTTTTTCTGCAAAGGCGCCTTAGAGACCGTTAAAAAATTAGGTTGGTACCCAGACATCATTCATTGCCAAGGTTGGATGACAAGTTTAATCCCGCTTTACCTAAAGACATTGTACAAAGACGAGCCAGTGTTTTCTAACGCTAAGGTGATTTATTCGGTATATGAAAATGATTTTAAAGAAGACCTAGGCGAAGACTTTATGCGTAAGGCAAGTCTTAACTATATAGAGGACGAAGAGTTAGAGCCGTTTTCCAAAGCAGACTGTACAAGTATGCATATGGGCGGTGTAGCTCACGCAGATGCTGTAGTAAAGTGCCGTACCATAGATGAAACGGTTAGTCAAAAAATAGACTCGATAAGCAAACCTGTTCTCAACCATACAGATGAACAAACAGCAGATAACTACTTGAATTTTTACAATTCGTTATTTGCAGATAAAGAACAATAATTGTGAAACACAACAATAGAAAAATAAAAGTTAAGGGGTTGTTGCCCCTTTTCTTTTTACTTGCCGTTGCCGCTTGTAAAAAAGAAGCAACTGACATAGGTCTTACGCTAGTAGAAAACGATGTGCTGGAAAACTCCGAAAAGGCTTCTTTTAGCCAAGCAGTTTGCCGTACCGTACAAGACGACTCTATACGAACAGATTTCCTCTCTACGGGCTTGTTTGGGATGGTAAACGACCCAGAAGTGGGCACTAGTATAGCAAGCCTTATCATAGAGCCAAAAATAACGGAATCTGGAGATGGGTTCGCAGACAAAACAGCAGATTCTACACGGTTGATATTAAAATTTGACCTGAACCAATCGGTAGGTGGTGTACCATACTTGCTTAGGCACGGAGATACTGCCAGCCAAATCGCCTTTGATGTATATAAGCTAAATGAAGACATGCCTGACGACTCTGTGGCCATATATGATAGCTATAGACCTGAACTGGGTGCAAAAATTGGCGAATACACAGGTGCGTTTAACTTATTAAATAAGGAGGAAATCATAGGGGATGACACATTTGATATATCTCCTGAGATAATTATAACTTTAGACAACACTTTTGGCCAAGAGATATTGGACCTGAGTTCTTTTAATAACGATGAGCTTAAGACTATACTGAAAGGGGTGGTACTGGTGCCCAAAAATGTTATTTCAGGTGATGGAGTTATTGTAGCTATAGAAACACGCTCTACCCTATCTCGAGTGCTGGTGTATTATGACACTACTAATGTGACCATACCACTTGGTGTGAGTTCCAAATCAATCAACTACTTCGAGACCACACCCAATGCTGCGGTAGCATCACAGCTAGGTGGAAGTGGACATTTTGACAAGACCTACCTACAGTCAATGAACGGGACAAAAATTAAGATTGAGTTCCCAGACCTAAACACATTTATACAACAGAACACAGATAAAATAGTAATAAATGAGGCACACATGACGGTTTTAGTAGATCAGAGTACAATCACAAGTGAGTACGCTGTTCCACCTAGGGTTTTGTTATATGCGGTAGATACGCTAACCGATAAGACTGTTTTCTTCGAAGATCTTACAGATTTTCAGAATCAAACTACGTTGAATTATGGAGGTGCTTATGATGCAGGAATCGTAGGTTATAACTTTAGGTTTAACAGATTTTTACAACGCTTAGTAGATGATTACAGAACACGCGGAGTAGATAATTTTAACGGTTTTTACCTGAGAGTACCTACAGACTCGCCACTTACTCCCCACAGAGCAGTGATAAACACCAATACAGCACAAGAAGCAATCAAGATTTCTGTGACGTATACAAAACTCAATTAGCAGCAATCTGTTTTATTTGCAGTAATGTCAGACATAAGGTTAGTCGGTAAACAGCACAACGATCACAAGTCTGTGATAAAAGTGGGAAATGAGCTTGTTGGAGCTAAGGAACTCTGTCTCATAGCTGGCCCTTGTGCGGTAGAGTCAGAGCAACAATTAGATGAAATAGCAAAAGGCGTTTCTGACTTAGGTGTAAAATTTATGAGAGGAGGAGCATACAAGCCCCGCACATCTCCATACGCATTTCAAGGATTAAAAAAAGAAGGGCTCAAACTACTCAAAGCGGCATCAGACAAATACGGTGTAAAGATCGTTACCGAAGTGCTAGACACTACGCTTATAGAAGAGGTGTATCCGTATGCCGACATACTACAAGTAGGATCTCGTAATGCTAAAAATTATCAATTCTTGAAAGAATTGGGCAAAGTAGACAAACCGATACTTCTGAAAAGAGGAATGAGTAGCACTATAGAAGAATGGCTCCTTGCCGCTGAATATATAATGACTGGGGGCAATGAGAATTTAATACTGTGTGAGCGTGGAATTAGAACGTTTGACACTTCGGTGAGAAACACCATGGATATAGCAGCTATTCCACTCGCCAAAGAACTAAGCCACCTACCCGTAATAGCCGACCCAAGTCAAGGTACCGGGAAGAGAAGCCTAGTAACACCACTCTCTTTAGCCTCTATAGCGGCAGGAGCAGATGGGCTAATGATAGAAGTACACAATGAGCCAGAAGAGGCGTTGTCTGACGGTTTTCAGAGTATGTACCTCAACTCTATGGGCGAAATGATCAAAGTGCTAAGAGCTCAGGCAGAGCACTCTGGCAGAACATTAAACTTAACAAAACAACCAATAACAGTATGAACTTAGCTATTGTAGGCTCTACCGGTATGGTAGGCCGAACTATGCTTCAGGTTTTAGCAGAACGAGGTATAGAAGTAGAAAACTTATATCCCGTAGCCAGTAAATCATCACTAGGAAAAAAAATAACCTATGGTGGTAAATCGTATGATGTCTGCTTACTGGAAGATGCCATCGAAAAGGACCTTGATTTTGCCTTATTCTCAGCTGGTGGTGGGCTCTCCAAGGAGTGGGCACCAAAATTTGCGGCAAGGGGAGTAGTGGTGATTGATAATTCTTCTGCTTGGAGAATGGAAGAAGAATGTCCGCTTGTGGTACCTCAAATTAATCAGTCAAGTATCTCAAAAGACAGTAAGATAATCGCAAACCCCAACTGTTCTACCATACAGCTGGTGATGGCTTTAGCACCACTAGATGCAGAGTTTAAGATAAAGCGACTCGTTATATCTACCTATCAAAGTATAACCGGTACAGGAAAAGATGCCGTAGACCAAATGGAGCAAGAGCGTGCCAAAGGTCAGTCGGACAATATGGTATATGCCTATCCTATTGACAAAAATTGTATTCCGCATTGTGATATCTTTTTAGAAAACGGCTATACCAAAGAGGAAATGAAACTGGTACACGAAACCAGAAAAATATTGAACAAACCCAACCTTCCTGTTACAGCAACCGCAGTGCGTATTCCTGTGGTAGGTGGTCATTCCGAATCTGTGAATGTAGCTTTCGAAAATGACTTTGAAATAGAGCGAGTAAGAGAACTTCTTGCCAACACAGAAGGTGTATCTGTGGTAGACGATATAGACAATAACATATACCCTATGCCTATCAATGCTGAAGGTAAGGATGATGTGATGGTAGGAAGAATTAGAAGAGACGAGTCACAAGCCAACACCCTCAATATGTGGGTAGTAGCAGATAATTTGAGAAAAGGTGCTGCAACTAATGCAGTAGAAATTTTAGAAAAACTAGTACAGAAATAATATGCCAGCAGGATTTTTTACCCTACCCGTTTCCAGAGTAACGCGAGAAACTAAAGATGCCGTGAGTATCTCATTTGATGTACCGAGCTTGATGGCATCGCAGTACACGTATAAAGCAGGTCAGTACCTTACGTTTAGTATTATGATAAACGGTGAAGAGGTGCGTAGGTCGTATTCTATGTGCAGTAGTCCTTTGGGAGACGAGGAAATCACCATTGCCGTAAAAGAGGTAGAAGGCGGTAAAATGAGCACATATCTCAATAGTCAAGTGAAGGAAGGTGATGTGCTAGACATTATGCCACCTATGGGTAAGTTTATTCTAGAACCAGATGCCAATGCAGCAAATCATTACTTCCTATTTGGCGGTGGAAGTGGAATCACTCCACTGTATAGTATTATCAAAACAGCATTGATATCGGAGCCCAATAGCAAGTGCTACTTAGTGTACGCCAACAGAGACGAAGATAGTATCATTTTCAAGGAGCAAATAGATGCTTTAGAGGCTGCTCACGATAATTTTAAGGTGATACACAGCCTTGACAAACCCAAGGGAGCTTGGATGGGTCACAGAGGTTTCCTTACCAAAGAAAAGGTTTCGGAAATTGCTCGACAAGAACTAGGACTTAATTACCCCGTAGCTCAATATTATACGTGTGGACCAAGCCCTATGATGGATGTAGTGGTAGAAGGACTGAAAACAATAGGTGTGCGAGATGAAAATATTCATACGGAGTATTTCACTGCAGTATCTAAGAAAGAACAACCTGCCGACGAGAGCAACGAAGGTACCGAGGCACTAAATTACAGTGAAGAGGTAATAGAACGTAAGATTCAGGTAGAGGTTTTTGGTGACAAAAAAGAGATAACTGTAAAGCCAGAACAGACTATACTCATAGCGGCACAGGATGCTGGACTTGATCCACCATATAGTTGCTGTGTAGGGGTTTGTACCACGTGTAGAGCACGATTAAAAAGTGGTAAAGCGTCTATGGACGAACGCGAAGGACTAAGTGATGCTGAGATAAACGAAGGATATATCTTAACCTGTCAAGCACATCCACTAAGCGATGATATTGACTTAGTGTTTGAGTAAAAGTTTATTAGGCGTTATGCCAATATTTTTACTTCAAAACCTGCTTCGGTCTTTTTGATAGTAAGACCTTCGTCGTAGTATATTCCTAGGTCGTGTTTAGGGATTTTGTAATCCGTAAACCCAGCCTGAGCCATAAATGCTCTAAGTTCT
Organism: Bacteroidota bacterium; assembly: GCA_018700895.1. Taxonomy (GTDB): domain Bacteria; phylum Bacteroidota; class Bacteroidia; order NS11-12g; family UBA9320; genus UBA9320. The sequence goes on along the minus strand of JABIUV010000008.1, from coordinate 55,610 downwards.
TTTTCAGTAGAAAACATCTCATTGTGGTGTGATTTCAGAGGCATCTTTTCTTGAGTGTCGGCAGTAGATTTATAGTTTTCCAACATACTTTTTATCTTCTCTAGGTATGCGTCATCTATATCTATTGGAACGGCTATTGTGATTACTTTTTTCTTATTCTTGGTCATCCAAAATTGCGAGCGACAAGAGCTGCTACAAAATTTTGCAGTCTTACGATTCGCAAGAAACTCTTGATTACAATTTTGACATTTCAACGCAGTGGATTTATGGTTCTGCTGAAAACCTTTAGTTGTTCTGTAAAGTGCCATTTGCTGTTGCATAGTTCAAAGGTAACATGCACCTGAATAACGTTTATTAACGCTTAAAAAATGAGTGAATAGGAAAAAGTACAATTGCTAATTGTACTATAAATCCCAAACAGAGTGTTTGCGATGAATTAAATAGTGCCGAATATTGAGCCAGAAAGCAAGTACAAAGTAGATAATTACAGGACTGCCAAAGGTAAAAAATGAAACATAGATAAAGTACAGGCGAATGGTGCTAGAACGTATGTTAAACTTGTCGCCTAAGTAAGCACACACCCCAAAGGCGTAGTTTTCTATTTTTTTTTTGATTTTTTCCATACCTATTTGAGCAGCAGCTTTTTGCCTAAGTTACATTGTAAACAACGCTGAGATTTACAATATGTTTTATACAGGTGTAACAATGCTTGTGATGTCAATGCATTTTTACTATCCATACCTATGGTTTTCCATTGGGTAATAATCGTGTTTTTCTCCGAAGTTATGGATTGCAAATACGCCAAGGATTTGTCTGTAGCCCCGTCTTTTTTATTTTTTTCATAAAAGAACACGAATGGTATAATGGCATTCAGAAAAAGGTGGTTGACAAATCCGGTGGAGATTCCTTTGGTTTTCTTTTCTGATGATTTTTTGAATGTATAATGCGTTTCCCAATAATCAGAGGGCGTAAAAGTGAGCTTACGTTTTACTTCATCTACAGCGGGCAAATCCAGGACCTTTTGTATAAATAATGGTACGTGATGAAAAAACGCGGCTAGCTGCGCTATTTTTACGGTAGGCAGGTTCATAGGTCGCATTCTACCTGTTTTGAGTAAAGTGTGTGATGAGCTTAGCCCATACTTTTGGCTAAGAAAACCCCACTCCTTTTGCAAACCAACATAATAATTGTCGGCAATTTCATCGCGTAACAAACCTGCTGCTCCAAAAAACAATGCCTCAAGCTGAAAGAGTGACTTGTGATGTTTCTGTATGATGTCATAAGTGACCATATTAGCTAATTCTTCAAAAGCCTCGGTGTTAGCGGGCATTCCAAAGCTACGTACTAAAGCCGTAAAAAAAGCATGGTTCCAGTCTCCTTTGGAATGGGTAAGGTAAGTGTCAAATGCAGCACAACGAGATTCTAGCCGCTCTACAATCATGCGGTCTAACCACATGTTTTTATCAAAGTCGCTGAGCGTATGCACTTGATTTTCACAAGGGATGTATGCCTTGTTTTTCATTAGGCGGTCGTATTTTAAAAGTGCCGCATTGTTTATCCTATCGCCTATCGCCAAGGATGGAACGCTGGTGCTATCCTCACGCACTACATCTGTAAGTATGGAGTAGCACACGTGAAGTACTACATTATTAAAAGCCTTGTCCTGATGGTGGGCGTGGTGATTCCAGTCTTTCCCATCTATATGAATCTCTACAGAGCCATAATGCGTAGTATCGTCTATGATAATCTTGGCATTTTCGAAATCGGGACCATTGCTCCTATTCAAAAATCCTTGGTTTATTACCTGAATGTGTTGACCACTATTGGTGGTGAGATTTTGGGTGTCGTACAACTGGTGCTCCCATATAAACTGAAGCAAATCTTCGTTGTACCGAAAACTCATAGGTGGGTAGTATAGGGTTGTGTTTCTTCGGCGAGTTCTTTGGCTTTGGCTCGGGCTACTTCTGCAAAATCACTGTTGCCCGAAGCGTAAATGATGCCGCGAGAAGAGTTGATGAGCAATCCACCGTTTTTGTTTTTACCATTTTGGCATACTTCGGTAGCACTACCTCCTTGAGCACCTACACCGGGTATGAGCAGAAAATGATCGGGAACAATGTTGCGTATTTCTTGCAGCGCATCTGCCTTGGTTGCTCCTACTACAAACATGAGGTTCTCCATAGTGCTCCACGTGCTTACTCGTTGTAGCACGGTTTGGTAAAGCGGCGGATGGTACAAGGCATTGGTCTGAAAATCAAGACTTCCTTGGTTAGATGTCAGTCCTAATACGATCGTTATTTTTTTATCAAATTTCAGAAAAGGCTCTACACTATCTAGCCCCATGTATGGAGCTACCGTGATGGCATCAAAATCCATCGTTTCGAAAAAAGCTTTGGCATACATGGTACTCGTGTTGCCTATATCACCACGTTTTGCGTCAGCTATGCTCAATACATTGCTCGGCAACATTTCTCTTGTTTTTTCCAGTACTTTCCACCCCTCGCTTCCTAGTTGCTCGTAAAATGCTGTGTTCATTTTGTAGGCTACAGCATAGTCTTTTGTTGCGTTTATGATCTCACGATTAAATTCCAGTATACCCGAAGTGTTTTTGGGTACTCCGTCAGGTAACTTGGTTATATCCGTATCTAAACCGACACATAGATAGCTTTTTTTCGACTTGATTTCTGAGATTAACTGAGATACATTCACACTTCAAAAAAAACTAAAATAGTGTGTATTTTAAGAATTATTTACTTTTACCGCCTATTATGAAAAGGATTTTAACACTTACGGTGATTATAAGCATAAATTACCTGTCCGTAGTAGCTCAAGATAAAGGAGTTTTTAGTGGGAACTTTCAATCCAATTTTTCGGTTTTCTTAAGAGATTCGCTTATTGGAGCAGTGGAAGGAGCCTCTCCTCAGTATGGTAAACAGATAAGCAGTTCTGAGGCGTGGTTGTATATGAACTATGATATCAAAGGGTGGCACTTTGCTGCACGATATGATTTGTTTAACAATAGCAATCTGCTAAACAGAGCCGGTGCTTACTCAGATCAAGGTTTGGGTTTTTGGCAGGTGAAAAAAAGCATAGGCGACCTGGAGCTTACTGCAGGTTCTTTTTATGATCAGTTTGGTTCGGGAGCGGCGTTTAGAGCTTTTGAAAACAGGCTTATCGGTATAGATTACGCTATGGAAGGTGTACGTGCTAAGTACACTATATCGGATGATTTTGTGGTAAAAGCATTTACCGGAAGACAAAAAGGTGGCCTGGAACGGCGATTTGATGCTTCACCACAAGTGGTAAAAGGTATCAATGCTGAAAAAGGGTTTTATACCGAGTCAGGAGGTATTATTAATGTAGGAGCCTCTGCGGTAAATCGTACTTTAGACGAAAATTCTTACTCCAAATTAGTGACGGAGATACAAGAGTTGAACCTGAGCGTAGAAGATGGTTTTTATCCCAAGTATAATACTTACGTGATGAATGGATATTTCAATGCATCACTAGGCGATTTTGGTTTCAACGGTGAGTTCAATTACAAAACGGCAGAGCCTATTAAAGATAACAATGCGAACTTATATAGCAGCGATGGCACGCTTGTGTTGGCAGGAATGAGCTACTCCAAAAGAAAACTAGGTGCCAATAAGAAAGGTGGCCTTGGAGTGAATGTGCAATATCGTAGAATAGACAATTTTGCACTCAATGTATCTCCATACTCGGAACTATCGCTACTACAAGGCTTTTTATCATACCAGCCATCACTCAGCAGACAGGCGAGCTACCGAATGTTAGCACGCTATCAGGCACCTGCCCAGTTTGTAGGTGAGCAAGGCATACAAGCGGAGGTGATTTATTCATTTAATAAAAAGACAAATGCGACACTCAATTTTTCTGACATTACAGACCTCAACGGTGAGCAGCTCTTCAGGGAGCAGTTTGTGCAAGTAGAGCATAAGATTAACAAGAAATGGAAAGGTAAAGTGGGCCTTCAGATGGTGACGTATAATCAAGCGGTATACGAAGTAAAAGACCCTAAAAAAGCTAAAAATGTAGAAACAATAACGCCATTTGCTGAGGTAACTTACAAGATAAACCGTAAAAACAGTATTAGACTAGAATCACAAATGCTGAATACGGAGCAAGACTTAGGAAGTTTTTATCACGGCATATTGGAGTGGAACAATTCACCCAAGTACTCAGTGGCGATAAGTAATATGATAAACACCAATCCGGTGCGAATTGTGAACGAATCATTAGCAGACCAAGTGCTACACTATCCAAGTGTATTTGTGAAGTATAATGTTAAAACTACTTCATTTACAGCGGCCTACATTAAGCAAGTAGAGGGTGTGGTATGTACAGGTGGTGTATGTAGGCTAGAGCCTGCTTTTAGTGGGTTAAGGTTTACACTCTCTACACAGTTTTAAGTCGAGTAAGCTATTGTTTCAATACAAAAGCTTCCATATTGTATCGTTGGGTAAATTGGTCTAAGATGTTTTTACTATCGGCTTTATCTCCGGTAGAAGCAGCTATTACACGATGTAGTCCACGTATTTCTTTTATGACGCCTTCTTTCCCTTTGGACTGTAGCTTACGCAAAAAATTTTCGGCATTAGATCGCTTAGAAAAACTACCAACGAGTAAGAGGTAAGGGTCGTTTACGTTTATAGAGCCACTACTATTTACAACATCTGTAGCATCGGTGGTGCTTTCGTCTATTGTTTCGTCAGTGGTGGTTTCGGTGTATGTATCATCTATTACGTCACCGGCAGTACTCTCATCGGCATAGCTTGCAGTATCTTCAACATAGGGGTCGATGCTATCAGAAGTAATGTCTGTTGTTGGTTCTTCTGTACCGCTAGTTTCACCTTGGTCTACCGCTGTAGGATCGCTTGCAGCAAATAGGTTGCTTAGGTTAGTAGGTCTAAAAAAAACAAACCATACAAATGCTGTGAAAGCTAAGATGTAGGTAAACCATTTAAGGAAATTCATAATACAAAAGTAAATGTACAAAGGGTATTATACCACCCTAGTCGCTAAATGTCGTGTTTTAACTTGTTTTATTTGGCCCAAGCTTAGCAAATCTTCGTAAAGCAAAAAGCCTCACACGCTATGTGCAAGGCTTCTTTGTGTTATTATGAATGGAGCTTATTTAGAAGCAGCAAAACGGCTAGCTATTTCGTCCCAGTTTACTACATTAAAAAACGCTGCAACGTAATCAGGTCTTCTGTTCTGGTAGTTTAGGTAGTAAGCGTGTTCCCACACGTCTAATCCTAATATTGGTGTTCCACCGCAGCCTATTCCTGGCATAAGTGGATTGTCTTGATTTGCAGATGAGCATACTTCAAGCTTACCACCATTTACACATAACCAAGCCCATCCCGAGCCAAAACGTGTGCCAGCAGCTTTGCTAAATGCAGCCTTAAACTCATCGAAACTTCCAAAAGCAGCATCTATAGCAGCAGCAAGGTCTCCCGTTGGGTTTCCGCCGCCATTAGGACTCATTGCCGTCCAAAATTGATTGTGATTATAGTATCCACCACCATTGTTTCTTACAGCATTGTTGCTCATATCTAGGTTGGTAAGGATATCTCCTATGCTTTTGCCCTCTAGGTCTGTTCCGGCAACGGCATTGTTTAGGTTGTTGGTATATCCATTGTGGTGCTTGGTGTGATGGATTTCCATGGTACGAGCGTCTATGTGTGGCTCAAGTGCATCGTGTGCATACGGTAATTGTGGTAATTCAAATGACATGTTATTTCTTGTTTATTTGTTTGTGTTCAAAAGTAATATTAGAACATCATAATGATAATTTTGTTTATCAATAATGGAATTAGAAGAAGTTATCGTTAAACGAAGATCCCTTTTTCCCAAGCAGATGAGTGGGAAGCAAGTGCCGCAAGAGTTTATAGCTAAAATGCTAGAAATGGCGAATTGGGCACCCAACCATCGCAATACAGAGCCGTGGCGATTTAAGGTGTACACTGGTGAGGCTATGCATGCTTTGCTAGATGAGTGTAAATCGTGCTATGTGAGGGATACGCCTGCCGAAAAATTTAAACGTATAAAATTAGAAAAGATAGAGGAACGCAAAAGCCAGGTAAGTCATATCATAGCGATATGTATGCACCGCAACTCGAAAAAGAGTGTAGTACCGGAATGGGAGGAGCTAGCAGCTACTGCTATGGCGGTGCAGAATATGTGGCTTACTCTCGCCGCAACGGACAAGTATGGTGGCTACTGGAGTTCACCAGCGTATGCTATGGGCGATGCGTTTAGAGCGTTTCTTCAGTTAGAAGACGATGAGCGTTGCTTAGGTTTGTTTTATGTCGGCAACATAGCCCAAGATGCTGTGCTGGCACAAGGCAAACGTGGAGATTGGCAAGAGAAGGCTAGTTTTAATGGTTAAAGGGGAGGTAAAAAGGCAGTTTGTAACTACAACTTGCTTTACGGTTCTAAATGATAATATAGAGATACGAACAAACTTGGATATGTTAGGCACACAAATACTGTGACGTTAGGTACAGTAATCGAAGACCTTTTAACTTCGGGTGAAGGTGACACAATATTATTTAGAAATCGTATAGACTCATTAAGGTTAACATTGGTAATTAAGAGCTTAGAATCAAAATCCTCCGTTAAATCGACGTATAGCGACAATGTTGATCTGCTGTTAAACAAAGAATACTATTATTGGTCTAAATATGAAACACCCTCACAGGACTTTAAGCCAGATTGGTTTAACTCTTATTATCACGATAGCTTTCTAAATGACCTTCATCGGGCTAAAGTTTTGTACAGTCTAAACTTTATAGATTAATGCCAAACGCATTACAAAACTCAAATCTATACGTATTAAACACCAAAAACTTCTTAGGCTATTTTCCTTTAAATGACGTATAAGTAATATACGGCAAATGTTATTTCTATTGCCCTGATGGTACACTGTTTGAAATTAGGGAATACAATATGGGTGTGAGGGTGTACTAAAGCGTCTACAAAACCACCCTGCCCATTTTCCCACCTTTTCCACATCACTTGCTAGGTGCTTTTTATCCAATAACTTTGCCCAATTTTAAACTGTAATGCCTAAAGATAGTAGTATAAAACACGTCCTAATCATCGGTAGTGGACCCATCATCATCGGACAAGCCTGCGAATTTGACTACAGTGGTAGCCAAGCCGCACAAAGTTTGAGAGAAGAAGGAATAGAAGTTTCGCTCATAAACTCTAATCCGGCCACTATCATGACCGACCCCACCATGGCCGAAAACGTTTACCTCCTGCCGCTTACCACAGCCAGTTTGGAGAAAATACTCATAGAGCAACCTGGCATAACCCACGTACTACCTACCATGGGAGGGCAAACTGCTCTAAACCTCGCCATAGAAGCCGAGGAAATAGGCCTGTGGGATAAGTACAATGTGAAAATACGTGGTGTAGACATTGCCGCCATAGAAAAAACAGAAAATAGGGATCTTTTCCGCTCATTTATGATAGAGCTGGGCATTCCTATCGCTACCAGCAAGATAGCAAACTCGTACCTAGAGGCTAAGGAAGTAGCACAGCAAATCGGATTCCCATTGGTGATTCGCCCTTCATTTACCATGGGTGGATACGGTGGTGGATTCGTACACAAGAAAGAAGAATTTGACGAAGCGGTAAAACGCGGGCTGGAAGCATCGCCTACACACGAGGTGCTGGTAGAGCAAGCAGTACTCGGCTGGAAAGAATACGAGCTCGAGCTGCTCCGAGATGGAAACGACAACATTGCTGTAATCTGTACCATAGAAAACTTTGACCCGATGGGTATTCATACGGGTGAAAGTATTACCGTAGCTCCTGCTATGACACTGAGCGACACGTGTTTCCAACAGATGAGAGATATGGCATTTGATATGATGCGAAATCTCGGAACTTTTGCTGGAGGATGTAATGTACAGTTTTCGGTAAATCCGGAGGATGAGCAGATTATCGCCATAGAGATAAACCCACGAGTTTCGCGTAGTTCGGCATTAGCATCTAAGGCAACAGGATATCCTATTGCCAACATTGCTGCTAAACTTGCCTTGGGTTACTATCTCGACGAACTCAAAAATCCGGTAACCAAAACCACTTCGGCGTTTTTTGAGCCAAGTATAGATTACACTATCGTAAAAATACCGCGTTGGGATTTCAAAAAATTCCCTGGTGCAGAAACCACTCTGGGCTTACAGATGAAATCGGTAGGTGAGGTGATGGCCATAGGAAGAAGTTTTCAAGAGGCTCTGCAAAAAGCATGTCAATCATTAGAATTAAAACGCCAAGGAATAGGTGCCGATGGGTATGAGTTGAAAAAACTAGACCCTATCTTGGAGAGTTTGGCTAATCCGAGCTGGGATAGAATATTCCACATACGCGATGCCATGGCACTAGGTGTACCTATCACCAGTATCCAGAAAATCACTAAAATAGATCGTTGGTTCTTAGAGCAGATTTATGAAATAGTAAAAATGGAGCGTGAGATTAAAAAATACACGCTAGATAATATAGATGCTGAAACTTTTAGGCTTGCCAAGCAAAAGGGATTTGCAGACTCACAAATAGCACATCTCATAGGTGGCGACATTACCGATATGGACGTGTATGCTAAGCGAACAGAAATGGGCATAAACCGAACCTATAAAATGGTGGATACCTGCTCGGCTGAGTTCACATCGCCTACCAATTATTTCTACTCCACCTTTGATGGGGAGAATGAAAGCAAGGTTTCGGACAAGAAGAAAATCATTGTTATCGGTTCAGGACCTAACCGCATAGGCCAAGGAATAGAGTTTGATTACAGTTGTGTGCACGGCATAAAGGCTGTACAAGAGTCGGGTTACGAAGCCATTATGGTGAACTGTAATCCTGAAACGGTAAGTACGGATTTCAATACGGCAGATAAGCTATACTTTGAGCCTGTTTTTTGGGAGCACTTGTGGGATATCATCCAATTAGAAAAACCAGAAGGTGTAATCGTACAGCTTGGTGGTCAGACGGCACTCAAACTTTCCGAAAGATTGAGAGATGAAGGGATTAAAATCATCGGAACTTCGTTTGAAAACATGGACTTGGCAGAAGATAGAGGCTCATTCTCTACCTTGCTCAAGGATTTGGGTATACCCTACCCTAAATTTGGCGTAGCCGAAAATGCATATGAAGCGATAGAAGTTGCCAGAGAAGTAGGTTATCCTGTACTCGTACGTCCGAGTTATGTGCTTGGTGGTCAGGGTATGAAAATCGTCATTAATGATGAAGATCTACAGAAAGCCGTAATCGATCTGCTTGGTGATTTGCCAGGTAACAAGGTACTAATTGACCACTTCTTAGATAGAGCCGAAGAGGCTGAGAGTGACAGTATAAGTGATGGCGAGGATTGTCATATCATAGGGTTAATGGAGCACATAGAGCCAGCGGGTATACACTCCGGTGATTCGTCGGCGGTGTTGCCACCATTTAGTTTCTCAGACAATGTGATAAATAAAATAGAAGCATACACCAAGAAAATAGCCAAGGCTATGAATGTGCGTGGATTGCTTAATATACAATTTGCAGTAAAAGACGAGGAGGTATATGTGATAGAGGCTAATCCGAGAGCAAGTAGAACGGTGCCATTCATCTGTAAAGCGTACCGAGTACCTTATGTGAATATTGCTACTAAAGTTATGCTAGAGAACAAAATGCTCAAAGACTTTGACATTAAGCCATACAAGCATGGATATGCGATTAAGCAGCCAGTATTCTCATTCAACAAATTCCCGAATGTAAACAAGGAACTTGGGCCAGAGATGAAGTCAACAGGTGAGGCAATACTCTTTGTTGAGGACACCAAGGATCCTGCTTTCCGCGAGTTGTACAACCAAAAATCAATGTTTTTGAGTAGATAAGCGTGTTTAAGTACATCATCATAGGGCTTGTAGTCTATTGGTTATACAAACGAACGTTTTCATCTGCTAAGCGACCTAATAGGCAGCAACCTGGAGGAATACCCAGACCTTCTCAACCCAATAAACAGTCTACCGTAGACCACTCTAAAGGTGGTGAGTACGTGGATTATGAGGAAGTGGAGTAGGTTTGTTTAGTGTGTGAATCAGCGGAATCTGTGTTGTCAACGTGCAATTTCAATTCCTGTGAGCCTGCATTACTGAGTTATCATAATTAGAAAAACCAAAAGTAGTCCTTGATATGCAGTAGCTCATTCCTATCCAAGTCTGTTTGTAATGCTATCTGTTCATCTGGAGAAGAGAGTGCTAGTATCATTTGAGTCGCTTTATACTTTAGGTTCTTATCTGATTTTAGAATTACTCCGTAAATATCCTTTCCAATCTTTTGATGGTTATTGGTCACCCAATTAAAAGAGATGTCTCTTTTTATAAGTTGCTTAGCAACCAATTTACCTTTTTTACCAGCACCCCACAATGTCAGTGTTTTCGAGGTGTTATAGTGTAGTTCTAAGAAATAGTGAACCTTAAGCGGTAGGTAGGCGATAGGAAAATAAAGAGACTCATTGCGAGAGGTGCGTGTGGCACTATCACGCCAATGATGAATGATGTCCTTTAGTCGAATAACTGCTAAATCACTTTTTAATACACGAAAAGCCAAATCGTAGTCTTCGGGCATTAACGTAGATTGAAAACCACCAATTTGCTCAAAATCTGCACGATGCATCATCCAAGCAGATGAAGGCATAGGGCACTCGCGATATACATCCCTCCAAAAATCACCACCATCCATTAACCCATTGAGCCACGTCGTGTACTTCTGAAAGCCATCTCCCACCTCGTGCTCATCGCAGAAATAGCTGACTTTCCCTGTTACTACGCTATATGGTTTTAGGGCACTTACCATAAGTGAGAGCTTGTTGGGTGGCATAAGGTCATCAGCATCCATTCGATGAATTACACTCCCTTTAGCGAGCTTGTATGCTGATTGCATGGCTTTTATAATCCCCGTTCCACTACTGTTAGCTGTTGTTATATTTGGATATCGTGCCGCATAGTTGCGGAGCACCTGCTCAGAACCATCTGTACTTCCATCATTTATAGCAATAAGCTCCCAGTAGGCATAGGTTTGATTTACGATAGAATCGAGGCAAGGTTTCAGGTATTTACCAGCATTTTTTACTGGCATTAAGATGCTTATCAAGGTGGTCCGGTTTTATGCAAGTTTATGAAACTAATTCAAGAAAAGTGTTGTTCCTTTGTTGAAGGGACTGGGCAATTTGAAAAATTTACACCGATTACATTTCCGGCCGTAACCAATGCGTATAAGAGCAGGCCTTAAATCCAGACTTGTCGGTAATGACCTCATCTTAGGGTGAGAGAACGTTGGAAGTTCGTGACGTGGAGGTGGCCAAATCCTATCATTTTTTGAAGTTTTTCAAAAAATTTCAGTCCCTTTTTTTAACTTATAACCCCGCTCCCCACCAACACATCACCATCATACCACGCAGCAAACTGACCTTTGGCTACAGCTTTCTGATTTTCCGCAAAGCGGATGATAAGTCCATCGGTGGTCATTTCTAGATGAGCAGCCACTAGCGGTTGGCGATACCGTATACGCACCTGATATTCACGTATATCTCCCACATTCATCTTGTCGGCATCTTTTATCCAGTGTATGTCCTCAGCGGTGATACACAATCCTGGCCGGCTCAACCCGAGGTGGTCCTCTCCTTCGCCTACATATATGGTATTGGTGGTGGTGTTGGTTTGTATGATAAACAACGGATTTACGTATCCACCGATATTCAATCCCCTACGTTGCCCAATGGTATAAAAATGAGCCCCGATGTGTTCGCCTACTATCTTACCATCTTCCTCGATGTATTGATGTTCTTCGGTAGGTTTCAGTTCCTGCTTGTATCCTGACCAGTCGCGAGCTATTTCTACTACATTCCCTTTCTTTTCTTTGAGCTGCTGCTTTAGGAAATCGGGCAATTTCACCTTACCAATAAAACAGAGTCCTTGACTATCACGCTTCTCGGCAGTGATTAGATCTTGTTCCTTAGCAATACGACGTACTTCGGGTTTTTCTAGTTCTCCTATCGGAAAAAGTGCCTTTGCCAGTTGCTCCTGACTTACTTGGCACAAGAAATAACTTTGGTCCTTGTTTCCATCCTTGCCAGCAAGTAGCTCAAAACCTGTTTCACTCTCTCCCTTACGACAATAATGCCCTGTGGCTACGTAGTCGGCTCCTAGTTTTAGGGCGTGTTTTAAAAAAGTATCAAATTTTATCTCGCGGTTACACAATACATCTGGGTTTGGCGTGCGTCCGCTTTCATACTCTTTAAACATATAAGAAACTATACGCTCGTAGTATTCCTCGCTTAGGTCTATAGTGTGAAAAGGGATGCCAAGCTTATCGGCTATCAAAAGGGCGTCTTTACTATCTTCTTCCCAGGGACATTCTTCGCTGATAGTAAAATCAGTGTCGTGCCAGTTTTTCATAAAAACACCAATTACCTCGTGTCCTTGCTCTTGTAACAGATATGCTGCTACTGACGAGTCTACCCCTCCTGATAACCCTACTACTACTCGTGCCATCTGATCTGCTATTCGATTACGGTGATTTTGTAATTTACCGTATGATTTTCTGTTTTAAGTACTAACATAAACAACCCTTTGCTCGAAACGTTCAAAGTTATTTGACCTGACAAGATATTTCCCTGTTCCACCAATTGGCCTGAAGGGCTATAAAGCTCATAATTATCGTACTGCGTACCTTTTATGGTAAGACTTTCGCCTATACGAATAGGGTTAGGATATACTGAGGTATTGTTAGATAATTGGTTGATTCCCACGCCATAGTTTGCTGCTATTTCTTTTTGTACTTGTACCTCACCACATCGGTTGGTCGCGGTAAGTGTTACAGTATAATCGCCTTTGTCTACAAATCGATGAGTAGGGTTTGTCTCTGTGCTACTGCCTCCATCACCAAAGTCCCAAGCTACAGATTCAGTATACGCTAATGTACTGCTAAAATCCACGCTAATGCTTTGGTTATCAAAACTAAAATCTGCAATGGGGTTACCCATCACAAACACGGTTTCCTCTTTGAGCGGGCTATCGCCACATTCACCTAAAGCTTTTACGTCAATGGTATGCACTCCCGTGTCCTGCCACTCCACGGTTATTTTGTTTATCGCGTTGGACACAATGCTTCCACCACTTGCTACTGTCCACGTATAATTTTGAGCATTGGGTATGGCGGCGAGTGTGTATACCACACGCTCTTTGCAGGCTGTATCTTCCGTTACAAAAGAGCTCGGCTCATCCAGTTGACCGGGTTTTATGGTTACCGTTTGTGTTACCGTGTCGGTCCCGTTAGTATTTACTGCAATTAGTCGGATGGTTTTAGTTCCACTTGTGGTGTAGCCCACTATGTGAGGCCCTTCCGTAGTGGCAGATGTAAGAGTGGATCCGCTACCAAAATCCCAGATCCAGGTATCTGTATTGTCCGACGATGTGCTAGTGAATGTAATGTTGGTATTAGGACACACACTATTATCACTTGTGGTAAAACTCGCTGTGGGCGGTGTAGATGGACAAATGCCAAGTGTCATTTTGCTTTTATTGTGTTAACTAATTATACCCAAAGATATTTTAACAAAACTAATCGGTTTGATATGCTAGTCCAATTTATTATTAACATTTGCACCAAGTAGAAACCGTTATGTCAAAAATCATAGGTGTATTGGGCGGAGGCCAACTGGGTAAAATGCTCTTCGAAGCAGGATCGCCTACTAATGTGAGTTACGTATTTTTAGAGAAAACAAATGATTGTCCAGCATCATTGGTGTGCAGTAATCAAGTGCTTGGTAGCCTGCAAGATAGTGATCAGATTAACGTTTTGGCGAGTAAAGCAGACGTATTCACCTACGAGATAGAACACGTAAATGTAAATGCTCTTGCTTCATTGGAACAACAAGGCAAATCCGTGTTCCCTAAGTCGTCCGTACTTTCTATTATACAAGATAAAGGGCTTCAAAAAGAATTTTATGCGAAGAATCAAGTCGACACGCTTGATTTTACATTGGCTACGACCGACGACTTGCAAGAAAAAGTAGTAGCTTGGAGTGACGATAGATTTGTGCTGAAGCACCGCAAAGGTGGGTACGATGGAAAGGGTGTGCAATTACTCGACAAACAGAAGTTTGAAACACTCGTAGCGGCACAAGATGAAGGATTACAAAGTGAGTACGGTTACGTAATAGAAAAACTTGCCAAGGATGCCATAGAAGTATCTGTGATAGTGGCGGTAGCCCAAGATGGAAGTACTACCACATACCCACCGTGTGAAATGGTGTTTGACCCGCGAAGTAATCTGATGGACTACCTCATAGCTCCGAGTAGCCTGAGCGATGATACTAACCAGCAATGTGAGGCTATCGCACTCCAAGCGGTAAAAGCATTTGATAGCCCAGGTCTGTTTGCCGTAGAGCTCTTTGTAGAAGCTGGTGGTGGTGTATATGTTAATGAAATAGCACCACGACCGCACAACAGCGGTCACCACACTATAGAGTCTTGCTATACCTCTCAGTACGAGCAGCTCAATAGAATATTACTAGGCCAACCGCTAGGTAGTACAGCCTTAGTAAAACCAGCTGCTACGTGCAACATTGTTGGACCGCGAGATGTAAACGGAACCTACCAACTTGCCAATTTAGATGAAGTACTTACCATTGAAGGTGTTTATATTCATATGTATGGAAAAACCTCAACATCACCTGATAGAAAACTAGGCCACTTTACTGTACTTGCAGATACTCGAGAAGAAGTGGTGTATAAGATGGAGAAGGTGAAGGGTTTACTTGAGATAGTAGCGGAGTAAATCTATGCTTTAAAAAAATAGCAACGAACAATGTTAAATCGCCCTTATCTTTGCCCTATGGCAGATGTACTAATCATAATGGGGTCCGACTCAGATCTACCGGTAATGGCTGAAGCGGCAAAAGTCTTGGAGGAAATAGGTGTGTCGTTTGATCTCACCGTAGTATCTGCTCACCGCACAGCAGACAGAATGTATGACTATGCTAAGAAAGCACATACAGAAGGCTACAAAAGTATTATAGCGGGTGCTGGTGGAGCAGCTCATTTGCCAGGCATGGTCGCTTCACTCACTTCGCTTCCAGTAATTGGCGTGCCTATAAAAAGTAGCAACATGAGTGGAATAGATTCGCTATACAGTATTGTACAAATGCCTCCAGGCATACCAGTAGCTACAATGGCTATAAACGGAGCCAAAAATGCCGGTATACTAGCCGCTAAAATGATTGGAGCACATGATGCAGACGTACAAAAACGAGTTATCGCATTCACAGACAATATGGAAGCTACCGTACTGGCTAAAGCAGAAAAACTAGAAGAAATAGGCTACAAGGCTTACTTAGAAAGCAAATAGTTGTCTTCTTGGGTTGCCTTTGCGTTGGTCAAAATCCAAAAGCCAATTTTTCAAATTCCGCATAACAAGGAAGCGTAGCTTCGTAATATTTAAACCATAGAATGATAAAAGTAGACAACTGCCTTATATCTGAAGACATCGTAGAAAAAGCATTTGCCTGTAATGTAAAGGCGTGTAAGGGCGTGTGCTGCATTGAGGGAGATGCGGGTGCTCCATTAGATGACAGCGAGCTTGAAGTACTAGAAGCTAATCTGGACAAAATAGTTCCAGAGATGGATGCTACTGGACTGGAGACTTTGGAAAAAGACGGTTTTGCGGAGCGAGACCCTTTTGACCAAATGATGGTGACTACCTGCAAGCCAAACAAAGAATGTGTTTTCGTGGTAAAAAAGAATGGTATATTGAATTGTGCTGTTGAAATTGCGAATAAGAAACATGACTTTGGTTTTCAGAAGCCTATTAGTTGCCACCTATATCCTATCCGTGTAGACAAATACAACGAGTATTATGCACTCAATTACCATAGGTGGAGCATCTGTGTAGATGCTTGCACAAAAGGTGCTGAGGACGATATAAAGGTGTATCAGTTTGCCAAACCTGCTCTAGAGAGAGCATTTGGTGAGGAATGGTACAAAAATTTGGAAATTGCGGTGAAGGAATACCTCCATCTTTAGAGGTATTTTACCGCGAAAACACGACCCTTAAAATAGGTCTTGCGAACAATAAGACGTCCAACGTGATCCCATTCCTCGTATATGCCATCAATTACACCGTCTATATAGTTTGCGTTTAGTTTTTTGGAGCCACAATCGTAATATTCTATTTTACGTCCGTTCTCTATACCACGGGTGTACATACAAACGGCTTTTAGCTTACCACTAGGAAAAAAAATCTTTTTGAATACCGTGTTTGTGGCCGTTGAGATATATTTTTTGAGCTCTTCCTTGTTCGTCTTCTGTTTGTAATACACCAGAAAAAGGACTCTCAGCCAAGAACAAGCGTTCTCCTTGCGAGGTAATTTGGTGCTGTATGTTCGACATTGAACTTGCCACGGATTTACAATATGACGACGTAATTACACAAAGTCACAAAAAAACCAAAGTTATTAAAAGCAATTCACATTTTGGCTAAAATTCAGGACGTTGATTAATCTTGTGTATTATTCCTAAAGTCACAAAAAAAGGCGTCCTATTGGACGCCTTCTATAGTTTATGTGCTGATGTATTAGCTACATCCAGTTGTAGTACCACAGTTGGTGCATAAGTGACAGGTACCATTTCTGATGAGTGCAAGACTACCGCAATTAGTACAAGGCAATGCATCACCTGCCGTTCCTTTAGGCTGTGGTGCTGTGTATGAAGCCTCAGATGCCGCTGCTTGAACTTCCGATACTGGCTTTGCAGCTGGTGCTGGAGTCACCTTAGCAGCAGGTGTATCATCGGTTTTGGCCTTGGCTAAATCTTTTTTAGTCTGTGCTTCTTCTTTAGTAGGCTTGATGTGAACAAGGTCACTTCTATCTAAATACTCAAATCCAAGTAATCTAAATATATAGTCGATGATAGATGTTGAGTTTTTGATATTAGCGTGTCCCTCTACCATTCCACTCGGCTCAAAGCGTGTGAAGGTAAACTTACTTACGTACTCTTCTAGCGGAACACCATACTGTAAACCGATAGATACAGCAATAGAGAAGCAGTTCATCAATGAGCGGAATGTTGCTCCCTCACGATGCATATCTATGAATATTTCACCGAGTGTACCATCATTATACTCACCAGTTCTTACAAATAAGGTTTGGCCTCCTACTTTAGCTTTTTGAGTAAATCCTCTACGTTTCCAAGGTAATTTTTTACGCTCAACTATACCTGATAGTTGACGCATAAACTCTGTACTCTTAGAGTTGTCTAGAATATTCTGTGCAGCCTCTAAAACTTGCTCTTGTGTTAACTCTTCTATGCTTAAGCTTGCAGCTCCACCTAGTGCACTGTCTACTGCCGATATGGTGTCCTCTTCGGTCTCTTCTACATCCGACTTGTTGCTAAGTGGTTGTGATAACTTACTTCCGTCTCTGTATAATGCGTTAGCCTTAGTGCCTAGTTCCCAACTTAGCTGATAGCAAGACTTGATGTCCTCTATGGTGGCTTCGTTTGGAAGATTAATAGTTTTAGAAATAGCACCAGAAAGGAAAGGTTGAGCGGCAGCCATCATTTTGATATGACCATGAGCGTGTATGTATCTCTCGCCTATCTCTCCACACTTATTAGCACAGTCAAATACAGGTAAATGCTCATCTTTGAGATGTGGAGCACCTTCTACAGTCATAGTACCACACACGTAGTTGTTTGCTTCGTTAATTGCACTCTTGCTAAATCCTAGAGCTCTAAGTAAGCTGAAACCATCTTTGTTATACTGCTCAGCAGTGAAACCTAAACGTTCCATCGTTTCGTCTCCTAGTACCCATTGGTTAAACGCGAAACTAATTTCGAATGCTGAAGCAAGACCTGCTTCTATTTTTTCTAAGTCTTCTGACTTAAATCCTTTTGCTCGTAAAGTATCGTGGTTGATGTGCGGTGCGTTTTCTAATGTGGCATACCCTTTTGCATAATTTACAATTTCTACTATCTGCTCTTCGTCATAACCGAGATTACGTAGTGCAAGAGGAACAGATTGGTTTACTATCTTGAAGTATCCACCTCCTGATAGTTTTTTAAATTTCACAAGAGCAAAATCTGGCTCAATACCGGTAGTGTCACAATCCATTACGAGACCAATAGTGCCCGTAGGAGCAATTACGGTAGTTTGAGCGTTACGGTATCCATACTTCTCTCCCCATTGAACTGCTTGGTCCCAAGTGCCTGTTGCTGCACCCAATAGATACTCTGGGCAGTATGCTGGATCAATACCTACAGGTTTTACACTTAGTCCATCATACTCGTCTAGGTTGTATGCTGCATAGCGATGATTTTTCATCACACGTAGCATATGCTCTTTATTTTTCTCGTATTGCTCAAATGTTCCAAGGAAACTGGCCATCTCGGCAGATGTAGCATAAGCAGTACCCGTAAGTATCGCGGTTACTGCACCACATATGGCAGAAGCTTCTGGGCTATCATAAGCGATGCCACTCACCATCAGTACCGAACCTATGTTTGCATAACCAAGACCTAATGTTCTGTATTGGTATGATAATTCAGCTACTTCCTTACTAGGGAACTGAGCCATAAGCACCGATATTTCAAGAACTACCGTCCATAGTCTTGATGCATATTTAATTGCTTCTACGTCGAGCTCCTTTGTCTCTTCGTTGTAGTATTTTCTTAAGTTGAGTGATGCAAGGTTGCACGCCGTATTGTCTAAGAACATGTACTCAGAACAAGGGTTGGATGCATTAATAGGTCCACCTTCTGGACACGTATGCCACTCATTTATAGTGGTATCATATTGCACACCAGGATCGGCACAAGCCCACGCAGCAAAAGATATATCGTCCCATACTTTTTGAGCTGGAACACTTTTGATTGGCTTTCCGTTAGTTCTTGAGATTAGCTCCCATTCGCCGTCATTTTTTAAAGCTTCAAAAAACTTATTGGGTATACGTACTGAGTTGTTGGAATTTTGACCAGATACAGTAGCGTAAGCTTCTCCTTCATAGCCAGAATCATAACCAGCATCTATAAGAGCCTGCACTTTCTTTTCCTCTTCTTTTTTCCAGTTGATAAATTCCATTATCTCTGGGTGATCTAGGTTGAGGCATACCATCTTGGCAGCTCTACGTGTAGTACCACCAGATTTAATTGCACCTGCAGCTCTATCGCCTATTTTTAGGAAACTCATCAATCCTGAAGAGTTACCGCCACCGCTTAATTTTTCATTTGCACCGCGAATGTTCGAGAAGTTGGTTCCTACACCTGATCCATACTTAAAGATACGTGCCTCACGTACCCACAAGTCCATTATACCACCTTCGTTTACCAAGTCATCATCTACCGATAAGATGAAACATGCGTGTGGTTGAGGACGTTCGTAAGCTGATGTACTTTTTTTAGTTTTACCAGTGTCTGGGTCTACGTACATGTGACCTTGTGGCCCACCTGTGATTCCGTAAGTGTTGTGTAAGCCTGTATTAAACCATTGAGGACTATTTGGGGCAGCCATTTGACCCAATATACTATAGACCAATTCGTCATAGAAAACCTTTGCATCTTTTTTGCTGGCGAAGTAGCCATAACGCTCTCCCCATGTTTTCCAGCAATCAGCCAGTCTGTGTGCCACTTGCTTTACGGACGTTTCTGATCCGGTAGTGCCATCCTCTAATGGTACACCGGCTTTTCTGAAATATTTTTGAGCTAAGATATCCGTAGCTACTTGAGACCAATCCTTTGGGACTTCCACATTATCCATTTTGAAAACTTCGTCTCCCGCAGGATTTTTGATTACAGATGTTCTGTATTCATACTCATAGAGGTCTGTGGCTGCTACACCGTCTTTGGTGTTGAATCTCTTAAATTTTAAGGCGTTTTTTGTGTACTTCGGTTTTTGGCTCATTGCGTTCGGTCTAATTCTACTGGTTCATATTATGATGTCTCACTTTTATCTTTTAGATGAAAAAAATTTATAGTGAGTTTTGGCTCAAAAATAGTCTTAACCATACCCAAGAATAAAGTGTGGTTTTCCACACACTCACAATAAAATTTTTAGGTTGCCCAATTTTTAAGAGATTTGCGGTGTTGATAACATAAAATCACAAAATTTATTTGGACATAACCGAATTGTAATGATGAAATTTGAAGTGCAATTCACAACCGAAAGACTATTAGCATATTACACAAAATATCGTCACACAAGCGTACCAAACAGAAAATGTTGGCAGTGCTAGTTGATCCAGACAAATCGTCTGACAGGCAACTGGATACGCTTATTTTAAATCCAAATTTTGAACAAGTTGATTTTTTGTTCGTTGGAGGTAGCTTGGTGACCGACGGAAGTATAAAAACGTGTCTCCAAGCACTCAAAAAACGCACGGACAAGCCCTTGGTAATTTTTCCAGGGAGTCCAAACCAGATAGATAATCAAGCTGACGGGATTTTACTGTTGAGTTTAATCAGTGGACGTAACTCAGACCTACTCATTGGTAGGCATGTAGAGTCAGCTCATAAACTAAAACGCTCTGGGTTAGAAATACTGTCTACAGGATACATACTTGTAGATGGCGGTAGAACTACAACCGTAAGCTACATAAGTGGCACCACACCTATACCTCAAGATAAGCCTGGCATTGCAGCTGCCACTGCCTTAGCTGGCACACAATTGGGTCAGCAACTTATATACTTAGATTGCGGAAGCGGAGCACATGAACATGCATCACCACAGCTTATAGCTGCGGTAAGTCACGAAGTAGATGTACCTGTAATAGTGGGAGGTGGCATAACAACGCGACAAGAAGCAGAGGCAGTATTTGCTGCTGGTGCAGATATTGTTGTAGTAGGAAATAAGCTAGAAGAAAACCCGGAATTCTTGGTGGAACTCATAGAAGCTAAAGCTACGGCAAATAACTCTTAAGCCGTCTCCAGCTCAAACACCGTTATCTCAGGCAAAAATCCCACTCTTCCTGGAAAGCCAAGATACCCAAAACCTCTATTGACATAGAGATATTGCCCATTTTCTTCATACAAGTCTGCCCACTCGGGATACTGATATTTCACCGGACTCCACTTGTAGTATTTAGTATCTATCCCAAACTGCATTCCGTGGGTATGACCAGAGAACATGGCATCTATAGTTGGGTAGTCTTTGAGTACCTCCGCACGCCAGTGACTCGGATCGTGAGACAGGAGCAGTTTGTTTTCTACATCAGCCACACCTGCATACGCTTGGTCTAGTTTACCATATTTTGGGAAACGTTTGTGTCCGCTCCAGTTTTCCACGCCTAGGACACCAAGTTTTTCACCATCTTTTTCTATGATTTTGCTTTCATTCATGAGCAAGTTCCACCCCATGTCACTTTGATGGTTGATGAGTTGCTGTAAATTCTGCTCCTTGGTTACACCATTTTTATCTGGCCAGCGGTAATAGTCGCCATAGTCGTGGTTTCCGAGTACGGAATATACACCGTAGGGTGCTTCTAGCCTGCCAAAAATTTCTTTAAAATCTTCAAACTCGCTTGTCTTACTATTTACTAAATCACCCGTAAAAAATATGGCATCTGGTTTTTGGTCCAGTATCATCTGAATACCGCGTTTCACACCGTCCTTACTCCAAAAACTACCAGAATGAACATCCGATATCTGTACGATTTTAAATCCTTGAAAAGCCTTAGGAAGGTTTTTGAGTTTTAGCCTACGACGCATTACTGTATAGTTATGAGCACCGCGAGCTATGCCATATATCATAGTACCAAACAAGGTGCCTGCCAACAATGCTCCAGTAGTAACGATAAATTGAGAACGCGATATTGGTTTCACCCCCGGCTCGCTGCTTACGCGTTGCCCACCAAGCCTAATGATGCGTACCAAATCGTCTAGCACCATAAATAAGAGCCAAACAAACTTGGCAATGAAGATACCAAAGAGGATACTCGATGACCAAAGCATTACCTTACTTTTTGTAGGTTGTGGAGACCAAACCATAGTGCCTATTATGAGAAGGAGAAGAATAACGGGAACAGCCCAATAAACAATATGGAGTAGGGTAGAGTAAGAGGGTATCCATCTACGTACCAAAAGTTTGTAGCCTTGAAAAACGTAAAAATCAATAGCGAAAAAAACTACGAGGAAAATACAAAAGGAGAGTATGCGAGACATGGTTGGTTTTGGTTAAACGTATGCAATGTTTAATGGTTTTCACCTAAATAGAACAAGATAGTGGACAAGAATAGACTTATAAGCTTATTACATCGTTAAACTTTTGGCATATTTGTAACATATAATATACCAATGGGATTAGAAGAACAGATTAAGCAAAAAGCATTTGCTAGTGAGGCACAGAAAGCATTGGTGAACATAAACTATACAAATGGATATCTCAGTTCACAACTTCACTCAAGCTTAAAAGAATATGCTATATCGGTTCAGCAATTCAACGTATTACGGATAATCAAAGGCCAGCATCCTAAACCCGTTTCGGTAAACGAGGTTACTACACGAATGATAGATAAAATGTCAAACGCTTCGCGATTGGTAGATAAACTCTTTGCTAAAAATCTCGTGCTGCGAACGCCTTGCAGTTATGATAAGCGACAAGTAGATATCACACTAACCGACAAAGGTATCTCTCTACTTGATAAATTAAATAAGTGCGTAGACGAGGTAATATCAAGCCACGACAAGCTTACGAAGGTAGAGTTCAAGCAATTAAACCTATTGCTGGACAAGTTGCGAAACGAGTAATCATCTATTTCCCCTACTCGGGAACTACCATTTCTTCGGACACCTTGTGTGCGACGGAGAAAAACCCTAAAGCCCCATTGCTCAAGTTATTGTTAGGATTAGCAGGCGGTGAATCAAAAGGAGAACCACTTCTACCTTGTTGTATAGATAGGTCAATCAGAAACTGATAATACGCTCTAGAAATCACAAACTGCTCAACTCGAATACTGTCTCCTGGCTCTACGGTGAACGGAAAAGGTCTAGGCGTTTTGCCCAATGCCAACTCAGCAATAATGTTTTTAGCATCAAAGTTCTCGTTGAGGTATGAAACAGACCCAAACTCATCACTATCAAGTTGAGGACTTTGTAAAGTGTCGTTTTTATACGCATTGAACAAGTAATAATCTCCTGTCTCTGGATTTTCTTTTCCCTGAATAAATACATAGTATCCGGATTGGATAAAACCGTTGTTATCTGGTAAAAAATAAGTGGCCAATGTATCGAAATCAAAACCTTGGTTTAATTCCTCAGTAGCTTCATATGATTGTCCGTCATAAGACACATTGAGTGTATAAGATTCACCTACTGTACATGTAAGAGAGTCATCACTTACAAACATTCCCGTATCGGTATGAGATAACAGTATGTCTTGTCCGTCTGTACCTGTAATTCTTACTATGGCATTGGATATAGTAGTAGCTTCATTCTGATTAAAATACGGCTGACTACTTGTTAAGCGTACCTTCCATGGTTCTTTGGTACTGGTGATTTGACCTTCTATAACCAATCGATTTTCCTCAGAAGGGAGGTCTACCTCTACTATTTTTTCGCAAGCAGCAAAGGCTAACGAAGCAACTATTAAATATATTAATTTTCTCATGTTGATTCTCTTTTTTAAAATTCGAAATTCCAGGTAATTGCAGGGATAATTTTGAATAAGGTGGTTTGGAAACCGGCAGTATTACCCGGTATAGCATCCGGAAACTTCTCTAAGTCTGACGTGTTGATAGTTCTGAAATACAGGGCATATGGATTTTCACGGTTGTATACATTGTACACAGAGAAATTCCAGTTGCTCTTGAGTCGCTTGTTAGGCTTCTCCTTACTTTTAAGCGTAACACCTATATCTGCTCTATGATATGCAGGTATTCTGTAGTTGTTTCTTTCTTGCTCGTTGTAGTTGCTATTCCACTCGCCGTTATAATAATACTTGCTCACAGGTGTAGTAAGCGGCTGACCGCTAGCAAACACAAATGAGGCAGTTGCTAAGAGACGTTTACTAAATTTCTGTGTAAATACTACCGAGAGGTTATGTCTTCTATCAAAATTGGCAACATATGGATTACCACCGCTTATGCCCTCTATCTGACGCATTGTTTTAGCCCAGGTATACGAAACGAATCCTGAAGATTTGCCTTCAGTTTTGGCAACATAAAACTCAGCACCATACGCCCAACCATCACCAATGAGGAGCTCACCATCTAGTTGTGAGTTAAAAGCTATTTGAGCATTATCTCTGTAGTCTATCTGATTGTCCATCCATTTGTAGTAAACCTCTGCTGATGTTTCTAGTCCGATGTCAAAGTTTTTGAAAAGCCCAACAGCTACTTGATCCGCTCGCTGAGGTTTTATGTTTTGGTTTACACTGAACCATTGGTCGGTAGGGAAAGAAGATGCAGTGTTAGTAGCCTGCTGTACGTATTGAAATGTGCGATTGTAAGACCCCTTAAGAGCCATTGTATTAGTAAGGTTATAACTGATAGATGCTCTTGGCTCCAAACCAGTATACGTATTGTAAATGTCATCGGCACCGTATACAATAGTATCCGTTAGCTCGCTTATGGGTTCGTTTGTTTCAGGGTTTTTGGTGTAGGTATACTCGGTTCCACCTACGTTACTGAAACTAGATACGCGTAAACCATAACGCATGTTTAGCCTATTGCTGTGCTTATACTCGTGGTCAAAATACCAACCTGTCTCAATAGCTTTTCTTTTTTCTATTTGTAAATCATCAAATATGAGACGGGAATCCTCGTTGTTAGCAGCAAAAAGACCTGGGTCAAACCGGTGATAAATAACCTGCCCTCCGAAGTTGATTTTGCTTTTTTGGCTTACGAAGTTGGTCCAGTCACTTTTGATATACACATCATTAATGGCTTGATCCAATCCAAAACTTGCGTTTTCAGCAAATTTAATGTCGAAACCATAGTTGAAGTCACTATATACCAGCGAGGTGTTCACAAACATTTTTTCGTTTACAAGGTGATTCCAACGTAAAGTGGCTGTCGCGTTTCCCCAGTTAAGAGCAAAAAGCTCACTTAAACCTAATACATCTCTACCAAAGTAACCGCTTACATACAATCTATCCTTATCGCTCAACTCATAGTTTGCTTTAAGATTAAGGTCGTAAAAGTATAGTTTACTTTCTTGGATACTTTCTTCAGGAGCCAACGGTAAAAAAATGTCGGCATAACTTCTTCGGCCAGCTATCATAAAACTTGATTTATCTTTTACGATTGGTCCTTCTAAGGTTAATCTACTAGAGATTGTACCTATACCACCTATTGCGGCAAATTTTTTGGCATTGCCGTCTCTCATTTTTATATCTACTATAGAAGAAAGTCTGCCTCCGTACTTGGCAGGAATACCGCCTTTGTATACTTCTAGGTCTTTTACAGCATCACCGTTAAACACACTAAAAAAACCAAGTAAGTGAGAGGCGTTATAAACGGTGGCCTCATCTAGGAGTATTAAGTTTTGGTCTTGTGACCCGCCACGTACATTGAAACCAGAATTTCCCTCACCTGCAGATTGAATACCTGGCAAGAGCGTAATGGTTTTGAGGATGTCTACCTCTCCAAAAATAACAGGAATCTCTTTTATCTTAGCCGTTTCAAGCTTTACAACACTTATTTTTTTGTTCTCTACTTTTTTCTCCAAAGCTTTGGCACTTACTACTGCTGGCCCTATTACATTGGCTTTCGAAACCAACTCTACATTTATGGTCTTGTTCCCATCTAACGTTATTGTTTGAGCCTTATCATCAAATCCTAAGTACTTGTAGGTCACTTGGTAGGTGCCGGCATCTAGGGTAATGGAGTAAAAGCCATACTCATTAGTAATGGCACCTCCACCGCCTTCTAGGAGTACTGTAGCACCAAGCAAGGTTTCTCCGTTGGCAGCATCTTTTATTCTTCCGCTTATAGTATATTGTTGTGCAAAAAGCGATACGGATAGCACTAGGCAGCATACTATGGTAAATAGTCTCATTTATTATTTTTTGTTTAAGATGCAAACGTATGTAACCCTAAAAAAGTTCAACAACATCTATCGTTAATAATGTTGAAATTCAAGATAAGTTGACCTTGTACAGACTCAAAAAAGAAAGTAACATATTTGCACTCATATAATGGAGGTATATATTCTTTTCGTAGTTGGATTTGTTTTACTCATAAAAGGAGCCGATTGGTTGGTAGCGGGTTCGGCTTCCATAGCCAAAAAATTCAATGTTTCTGACTTGGTAATTGGACTTACCATCGTAAGTATGGGAACAAGTATGCCTGAGCTTATTGTTAATGTACTTGCAAGTTCTAATGACGTTTCGGAAATAGCAATAGGTAACGTTATAGGTTCTAACATTGCTAATATTTTGCTCATACTTGGTGTGGCGGCATTTATCTTTCCGCTTAAGATTAAAGAAAGCACTATTTTCTCGGAGATTCCGTACTCTATTATCGCATTACTACTAGTAGCTTTCGCTGCTAACGCACCCATTTTTAATCCTGATTATCAGTTATTTATAAGTCGCTGGGATGGGTTAATATTCTTGTTTTTCTTCGGACTGTTTATGGTATATATCATAAAACTCGCTAGAGGAGGAAGAGCCGATTTACTGGAAGATGCACCAGACGAAATATTGCCCATGGGCAAGTCTATCATATTCGTCATTCTCGGAATGGTAGGTTTGTTTTTTGGTGGTGTATGGGTGGTAGATGGAGCCGTGGCTATTGCCAAGGAGTTTGGACTTAGCGAAAACATGATAGGACTTACCATAGTAGCTATAGGTACATCACTACCAGAGCTAGTAACCTCTGCAATGGCCGCTTACAAGAAAAATACAGACATTGCTATTGCTAACGTAATAGGTTCTAATATTTTTAACCTATTGTGGGTGCTTGGTCTGAGTGCTATTATACGCCCTATGGAGTATGACCCAGCTATTAATGTAGATATGGTTGTACTGCTCGTAGCTTCATGCTTGATACTCTTTAGCATAATGAAAGGTAAAAGCAAATTGCAGCTTGGCAAACCTACGGGCATTCTTTTCTTGGTATGCTATGTGGCTTACGTGGCCTTTGTGGTATACCGAGGGTAACCGCACGCCAATCAAAACTATCGATTCTTCAATTTTAGAAATGACATTACATACGGCGACGTTATATTTGATTTATGAAAAAGTCTATATCCTCAATTTTCTTCTTCCTTATTTTATCGAACTACCTTTTAGCACAGATTGCAGAAGAAAAACTTGATTATAATAACACCCGAGTAACGATAAGAAGTGGTGGCGATTTTTTTAAAGAAGGACACCAAGGAGGCTTTGAAGTACCCAAGCAACAACTCAACACCAACCGTACAAGTACCATTTTTACCGCAGGACTATGGATAGGAGGTATAGACGAAGATAGTGCCATTCACCTTGCGGCTATGACCTACAGGCAGCGAGGTCGGGATTTTTGGCCAGGACCTATAGGTTCGCCTCCGTCTGATGAAAATAAGTATAACCGCGTTTTCAAAGTGTCGCGAGCAGATATCTTAACTCATAAAAGAGACCCCTCAGCTACCACACTGCTTAGCATAATAGAATGGCCCGGCAATGGCGACACCACACTCGGCGAACCATATCAACTTGCTCCATTTGTTGATATGAATAACAACGGTTCGTACGAACCACGCCTAGGTGACTATCCAAAGATAAAAGGAATAGGTGCAGCATATTGCGTGTACAATGATGCAGCAGAGCACAGCCAGTCTGGCGCTTTGCCGCTAGGTGTAGAGGTACATCAGCTTTTTTATCAAGATACGATTACAGTAAATGGGGTGTTAATAGACGATATAAACCTAGCAACATTTACCCTAATAAATAGGAGTGAGAATACTTACCGTAATTTTAGGCTTGGCATATTTACGGATTATGATTTGGGAAATTTTAATGATGACTTTGTAGGGTGCGACCCGAGTATTGATCTGAGTTTTGTGTATAACGGTGATGATAATGATGAAGGGACACAAGGCTATGGCACCACTCCTCCTGTGCAGGGTCTTGCTTTTTTCAGTAATAAAATGGATGCCTTTGTCACCTATAGTAACTCTGCAAACGCAATTACTGGCAATCCATTTGTAGCTTCAGACTTTTACAACTATATGAATTCAAAATGGCGAATAGGTACGCCCATTGTCTTTGGGGGAAATGGAGTCTTACAATCAACAAATAGGGCAAAATTTATGTACCCGTTTAACAAGGACCCTAGTTACCCAGATGAGAATTGGAATGAAGGCGACGTTGGCAATACTCCGGGAGATAGAAGAGGACTGGCAAGTACCGCACCTATCACATTGCATCCTGGAGAGGTTGTATGTTATAACGTTGCATTCATATACGCACGAGCTGTTGACGGTGATGCACTAGAATCCATCAAAACACTCAAGGTGAAAACCCGCCTGTTAAAAACGGCTTATCACAACAACCTGTTCGGCCGGAAAACAAATTGCATACTTGGGGCTCAACAAGCTGATGAAACTGCAGGAGTAGAGCCTAGCATTATTAAGACTAATTATACCGTGTATCCTAATCCAGGAAGTGGTGTATTCCATATCCAAAATTTACACACCCAAAACCCCATTTTACTTATGAATGCATTGGGCAAAATACTTGACGTTATGGAGCCGCATCGCACCACATTTGATATGAGTGAACGACCAAGTGGCGTTTATTTTCTGAAAACGGATAAATGTGTCGTACGGTTTATAGTGGCTGGCAAATAAGAATTGTACAGTTGCTCTGATTTTAAAATACAAAAAGAATGTTGTGCATTCGAAATTATGACGAAACTAACGGTCCTAAGTTTTTTATTGAGTATTAGCTTTTATGCCCTAGCACAAGACCCGCTCTTAACTCAAAAAACAGGTAATCTCAATCATTTTAATCCAGCACTCGTTGGGGTGCAAAGTGATTTTGGTGTGCAACTCAATTACCGTAATCAATGGCCAAAACTTACTGGCAATTCTGAGCTTGTTTCGGTACTTGCCAACTATAACTTTAGCGATGACTTAGGTGTTGGCTTGGAGTTAAAATCTGATGTTTATGGTATTTGGAGTACAAGTAATCTAAAAGCCAATGTTAATTATCATAAAATTTTTGGAAACGTAGAAACCAGATATGGCATTAGTCTTGGTTTGGGTCAGCAGTTTTATGATCTCGACAGGTTTCGTTTCGAAGAACAAATAAGTCCAGTAACAGGATTTGTTAACCCGACATCAGAACTTTATGAGCATAGCCATATACGTTATTTTATATTAGATATGGGTGTTGCTTCTTATTACAAAGGGTTTTTGCTTGGAGCTGGAACACAACAAGTGAATGAACCAAACAAATCCTTATCTGACACAGAAACTAGTCTGCCCATAAGGTGGGTGGGAACCTTGGCCTATATGAAGGAGTTTGATCAACTTAATCTAGCAGCAATGGCTACTATTCAACATCAGAGTGAGTTCTCTATCATAGAAACGCAAGTTTTTGGCCAGTATAAGTGCTTCAAGCTAGGCCTAGGGCATCATCAAAACTTTGGTAACTTTTACAACACAGATTTTATGTCAGCATCCGCGGGTATACAATTTGATAAATTTTCAATTGGATATTCGCACGATACCGACCCTCTTGATAGAGACGTGCCGTCACTAGGAGGTAATCACCAAGTTACAGCGGCGTGGTATATCAAAGGACTGAAAAAAGAGACCGGAATGAGCAAGTTGCTGAGTGTATTGATGTAGCATTACAACTCCATCACCACCTGAAATACCGTTTGTCCTACGGCTTCTAAAGTCTCACGGTTTATGCCACTCATATTGTCATCGTGCGTGTGCCAAAAATCACCAAATCCACTTCCCGATGGCTCGTAATGAATAATATCAAGCGTGGGGATGCCACGTGTTTTATTGATAAACAAATGATCGTCTATAACTTGTCCGCCTTGAGCATTTACAAAGTACGATGAATGTCCCAGTTTGTTGGCGGTGTTCCACACTTTTTTCACGTAAGGTTGAGCGTACATCCACGAGTAGCCCTCTATTCCAAAGGTGGCATTCTTAGCTCCCACCATATCGAGCAGTATTCCAAATCGGGCCACGTAATTAGGCTTATGAGGTGTTTTGGCCCAAAACTGCGAACCCAAGCACCATGTGGTAGATTCGCCACTTCGGTCACCCATATCCTCTGCGTCAAATAGAATGATATCAACCCCAGCATCGGGACGTTGGGCTTGGAGTTGGCGTGCCACCTCTAGCAATACGCCTACACCGCTAGCACCGTCATTGGCACCATCCGCAGGTTCCGTAGGTCTGTCCTTATCTTGGTCTGCCTTTGGGCGTGTATCCCAGTGAGCACATAGTAATACTCGCTTGGTTTTGGTAGGATTTATACTCCCTATTATATTTTTGATTTGTACCGTTCTGTTTCTGCTTGTGGGCATGGTTCCGTATTGGGTAAATGCGGTATCACAGTATTGAGCAAGTTTGTTTTGAAGATATATGGCTGTAGCAGCATGCTCTGATGTGCCGGGTACACGTGGCCCAAAGTCAACTTGCTTTTGTACAAAATGGTACGCACTGTCTTTGTCAAATTGGAGCGTAAAAGAAGCTTTAGTCTGGGTGGTAGGTTTCTCTGTATGCGGCTTTTGTGAGTCAGTACAACCGTAAAAAGCCAGTAGAATAAAGCTAAAAGGTACGATTTTTAAAAATTTCATTGTGTATCTGTTAGCTCAGTTTGTATGTACTTCCTTCTTTACCATCCATTACTTCTACTCCAGCGGCCTTGAGTCCGTCGCGTATCTTATCGGCAGTAGTCCAGTCTTTATTTTCTTTCGCAGTTTTGCGAATGTCTAGCATTAGGTTCATTACGCCATCCAGAGCGTCATTATTACCTTGGTCTTCGGATACTAATCCGAGTATGTCGAATATGAAGGTGTGAAAAGTGGCGTGGAGTTTTGTTCTATCTTCAGATGTTATTTTCATCTTTTTAGCGGCTATCTCGTTGATCCATTTTGCTGCTTCAAAAAGTGTAGCGATAACTTGAGGTGTTGCCAAATCGTCGTTCATCTGAGCGTAAAGTTTGTCTGCCCACTCGTGCACATTTATGTCACTGATATTGGCAATAGGAAGGGTTTCAGTTTTTGCCGAAGCGTTTAATAAACGTTCACACCCCTTTTCTGACCCTTGCAAAGCCTCATTACTAAAATCGAGCGTGCTACGATAATGTGCTTGTAATAAGAAAAATCGGAGCGTCATTGGGCTGTACGCTTGTTCTAATAAATGATGATTCCCAGCAAAAAGTTCTTCTATAAGCACACCGTTATTCAGACTCTTGGCCATCTTTTGTCCATTGATGGTAATCATATTATTGTGCATCCAATATTTAGCTGGTGTGGTGTGATTACAAGCGGTACTTTGAGCTATTTCACTCTCGTGATGTGGAAAGAGTAAATCCATTCCACCGGCGTGTATGTCAAATTGCTTACCTAAATATTTACCACTCATAGCGGAGCACTCTATGTGCCAACCGGGGAAACCTTCACTCCACGGACTATTCCATTTCATAATATGCTCTGGTGTAGCTTTTTTCCAAAGTGCAAAATCATTGAGGTTTTTCTTTTCTTCTTGTCCCTCTAAGGTGCGGCGTTCTTCTCCTGCACCTGCTATGAGGTCTTCCAGTTTACGACCGCTTAGCTTTCCGTAGTTATTGGATTCAGCATATTGGAGTACATCAAAGTAAACAGACCCATTACTCTCATAAGCAAATCCATTGGAAATTATTTCTTGTATCATCTCTATCTGTTCCAAAATATGACCACTCGCTCGCGGTTCTATACTTGGAGGGAGGACATTCATTTTTTGCAAAGCGTGATGATAAGCGTTGGTGTATTGCTGTGCTACTTCCATTGGCTCCAGTTTATTAGCTTTGGCTATTTTGCCTATCTTGTCTTCACCCTCATCTGCATCATTGAGTAGGTGGCCTACATCTGTGATATTTCTTACATAGCGTACCTTGTAATCCAGGTGCTGTAGGTAGCGAAATAGTACGTCCATCATCACAGCACCACGACTATGACCCAAGTGCGGATCACCATATACGGTGGGACCACACAGGTACATTCCCACAAATGGTGGTTCTGCCGGTTGAAACTCTTCTATCTGCTTGGTTAGGGTATTGTATATATGAAGTCTGGAAGACATGCGGCAAATATACTATTGATTTAAAGGTAAAAGGTGGAGGGTGATTTGTTACAACTAGTAAATACGGATGAAGAACAAATAGGAACTTATAAATTACTCAATGAATTTTATGCCGAGTGGTCCCATCTCGCACAGAAACGTTGGTCTAGACATCTAACTTTGCTATGTCTGCAATGTTGTTATTGAACAGTGAAATAATGTGTGCCGTAGAGACATTTCCTAAGTTAATTTTGATGACCATTTTAGGTTCTTTTTTTTATCAAATATGAGTTTTTAAAATCCTTGTATTTTGTAATAATTACAAAATACATTGTGTCACAAAAAGTACAAATGTCTTTGTCTGAGGTAAACCATTTATCTTGCAGTTCATTTACATGTTTCGTCTCATAACCCAGCTCCTTCTAGTTTCTTACCAACTTAAAAGGAATATGAACATCTCAGAGTAATTTCATTATGCTACATCTTTCAAACTGACATCCGACAGGTATAGTCTGGCATAATTTATACTCGCTAAGATATCATCGTTTTCTAATTCTGGATGCTCTTTTATTATTTCATCTACTGACATTCCAGATTCAAGTAAATCAAGTATTACCTCAACAGGCTACCGCATACATCTCACACATGGTTTGCCGTGGCATATTGCTGGGTCTATTGTGATTCTTTCTACCATACTCTTACAAAGAGAAAAAACTACGTTAATGGAGACACCTCTAAACTTTCGATAAAATAGATTTTTAATATGTGACTTATGGATTCCAAAGACAAGCTTTGGAATGACGTGACGCATTATACGAGGTAGAATGAGACTCTTCACTTCGCCCTGAGTCAAAGTAACGAAAGAATCAGGGTGTTTCGAAGCACTCCGAGTCCGAATAACAAATCAACCGAGAGAGAGGAAAGAAAGCCTAAATCAACTCTTCCTCCTCAAAATAGTTGACGATATGATGTCGCATATACATTTCTTGTTCTAGCATATCTTGGTTGGGTAGTTTTTCTACTAATTCCCAAACGGGCCAATCGTTTTCGTCTTTGCCTATGAGGCGGTAGTGGCCTGATGTGCTAAGTATACGGCATGTGGCGATATGCATGAGTTGCACCTTTTCTTCTTTTTTAAATTTTTCTTGGTGTTTGCCAAGTTCTCGCATTCCTATAACGTATAGTATAGCACTGAGGTCCGGAGTTTTGTTAAACCGTCGCTCAAATAGTTCTCTTATCTTAAACCACTTGTCTTTTATTGTTTCCTCTTTTAGTTCGCTCATATTTCGTGTGTTGCCGTGTTGTACTTAAGATCTAGGCTTCGTTTTTAGTGTGAATTATGCGTATTCAGGTATCGCTATTTTCACGGTTTGTGTATTT
The DNA here is from genome assembly GCA_018700895.1 of Bacteroidota bacterium. GTDB lineage: Bacteria > Bacteroidota > Bacteroidia > NS11-12g > UBA9320 > UBA9320. Next base: position 21,954 of record JABIUV010000008.1, on the reverse strand, counting down.
GCACTTGTATATGAACAAGTGTTTGCCTTGTTTTGTCTTATGCCATCACTGTTGCAAAGATTACTCACAGAAGCTAAAAACCGTGGTGTTTTCTTAAAAGTTAATATAGAGGAAGGTGAGGCCATACAGAAAAAGACGCTCAACAAGCTTTTGGATAAAGCTCAGCACACGGCATTTGGTCGTCAGCACAAGTTCTCACAGTTAGTAGAAGCTCCTTCCTTACTCACCGATTTTAGCGAAAGCGTACAAATGGGCGACTACCTCAATATGCTTCCGTGGTGGACACGTATGCGAATGGGCGAGGAAAATGTGAACTGGCCAGACCCTATCAAAAATTATGCAGTAAGCTCTGGCACATCTGATGGGAGTAGTAAATATATACCAGTAAGTGATCAGATGCTCAAGCAAATCAGGCGAGCAAGCTTGAGACAGGTACTTAGCATCATTCAAACCGACGTGCCCAAAGACCACATTGCCAAAAATTGGCTAATGATTGGTGGTAGTACAGAGTTGGAGTATAACGGCAAGTACTATGCAGGTGATTTAAGCGGTATTACCACTGGCTCTGTCCCAGTATTGTTTCAACGACTGTCCAAACCGGGTATTCATATCCGAAAAGAAAAAAATTGGATGGAAAAAATAGCAAAAATCACCGATGAGGCAAAAGACTGTGATGTAGGTATGATAGCAGGTGTGCCTGCGTGGGTTAAGCTGCTGATGGAGAGTATTATAGATAGGTACAATCTGAACAACATACACGATATATGGCCACATTTTGAGGCCTATATTCACGGAGGGGTGGCACTTAGTCCGTACAAGAAATCGTTGGACGGACTCATGGGTCGCCCTATTAAATATTTTGAAACGTACCTAGCCTCAGAAGGATTTATTGCTTATCAAACGCGGGTAGATAGTGAAGGTGGGATGCGATTGTTGATCAGAAATGGAATTTATTATGAATTCGTTCCTTTTACGTCGGCCAATTTTACGGATGGCGGTGAGCTTAAACCGAGTGCACGTTCGCTTACTCTTGGTCAGGTAAATGATAAAGATGAATACGCATTGCTCATATCTACGTGTAGCGGAGCATGGCGATACCTTATAGGCGATACGATAAAGTTTACCAATCTGGACCGATGTGAAATTAAAATCACGGGACGTACCAAGCATTTTCTGTCGCTTTGTGGTGAGCACTTGTCGGTAGATAATATGAATAAGGCTATAGAGTTGCTCAGCAATGAGTATGATGTGCCTTTCGAGGAATTTACCGTATGTGGTATTCCGTATCAAGGGTTCTTCGCACACGAGTGGTTCATAGCCTGTGACGATCAGAAGCTAAAGGGAAGAGAAGATGAGTTGCGCTACAAGCTGGATATGACACTCAAAGTGCTCAATGACGACTATCGCGTAGAACGGTCTGCAGCATTGAAAGCGATCAAAATAAACTTACTGCCTACGAGTAAGTTTCACGATTGGTTACGTATCAATGGCAAGGAAGGTGCTCAAATTAAATTTCCACGAGTACTCAAAAAAGAAATGCTAGAAAACTGGCGTAACCATTTGAAGAATAGCTATAAATGTTGATTTATGTATATGCTGCTGTGAGTGTATCTGTTTCGTATTTTGTAGGGAAAAACTCTGAGGACAATGGATACGGATTCTGGCGTAGCTTTATTTTTATGCTACTCCTTTGTGCAGTGGTTATTGCTTTTTGAAGAAACAGTTTAGTGGCGGGTAGAATCAATCCAAGTGTTTTTTCACGGCGAATTAATCAAAGACAGCCGTTTTGATTAGAAGTTTGTCAGTCTGAGTATCCGCCACGGCGGATGTATCGAAGACTACGCAAACGCGTAATCACCAAAGGCCTCTTCTACCTCGGCTAAGATAGCGTATATTTCTTTTTCGTCCATCGTGCTTACTAGTCTAGTTCGGTATTCTTTGAAATGCGCTATTCCTTTGAAATAGTTGCTATAATGCCTACGCATCTCTACGATGCCCAATACATCCCCTTTCCATTTCATCCCAAAGGCAAAGTGCTTTTTGCATATTTCTACACGTTGTGCTATGGTAGGAGGAGGCAGCTTTTGTCCTGTGGCTAGGTAGTGCTTTATCTCATCGAAAATCCATGGATATCCTATAGATGCTCTACCTATCATTATACCATCTACGTTGTACTTTTCCTTGTATAGTTTGGCTTTTTCGGGATTATCTATATCGCCATTGCCAAAAATAGGAATCTTGATACGTTGGTTTTCCTTAATCTTACCTATGAGGGTCCAGTCGGCTTCGCCTTTGTACATCTGTTTGCGTGTACGACCGTGTATACTCAGTGCTTTTATGCCTACGTCTTGCAGGCGTTCGGCTACTTCTTCTATATACTTGGTGTTATCGTCCCAGCCCAGTCTTGTTTTTACGGTTACAGGTAGCGTAGTGCTTTTTACTATTTCCGCAGTCATTTCTACCATTTTTGGGATGTCCTGTAGTATGCCAGCTCCTGCTCCTTTGCAGGCCACTTTTTTCACCGGGCAACCATAGTTAATGTCTATCAAATCAGGATTGGCAGAGGCGGTAATCTCTGTAGCTTCTTTCATAGAGTTGATATCACTGCCAAAAATTTGGATACCGATAGGGCGTTCGTACTCAAATATGTCGAGTTTTTGGGTGCTTTTGGCGGCATCGCGAATGAGGCCTTCGCTGCTGATGAACTCCGTATACATCACATCAGCACCGTTTTCTTTGCACACCGCTCTAAATGGAGGGTCACTCACATCTTCCATAGGTGCGAGTAGCAATGGAAAGTCACTGAGTTCTATGTTGCCTATTTTTACCATATTTGCCTGCGATATGAGTTTCGAAGAATTTGAAGAGGGCAAAGATACAGAAAGCATCACTTATCGACCAGGTAGGCTGCAAGCTTTGTTTCACTTGTTTCTAGGTTTTGTCTTTTTTTCAGGTGCTCTATTCTTATTGGGTGGAGTTGCGACAGTAATATTTTCCTATTATATACATGGAGAAATACTTGGAACAGCGGAGATGCCAAATCTTATGGTGAGTTTAAAATCACAGCCCAATGCTCTTAAGTTTTTTGCTTTTATCAGTTCTACACTGCCTATGATAGTAGGTGTACTTTTGGCGTGTATTTTTATCAAAGCTACTCCCGTTCATTACCTCTCATTGTCTAAGCCCCGCAGTGCTATGTGGGTTATAGTGAGTATGGTATTTGTTTTTGTATGTGTAACGCTTATGGGTTTTATGCTGGATATAAATAAGCTCGTTGATTTTAGCCAATGGCCAACTTTTTATAAATGGCTCCAAACGCAGGAGTCTAATAACAACGCGTTGTACGAGGCTATGGTGGGGAATAGGTCGATTCTCTCTTTTATCCTAAGTATTTTATTTATGGCATTGGCTCCTGCTATTGCCGAGGAAATGTTGTTCAGAGGCTTTTTGATGAATGCTTTCAATGGCTTGTTCAAGAATATGCATGTTGCCATAGTAGTTACTTCTGTACTTTTTAGCCTAGTTCATCTTCAGTTTATGAAATTCTTGCCGATGTTTTTTCTTGCATTAGCATTTGGGTATGCAGCGTATTGGTCGGGCTCCATCTGGACATCTATCGCAGCTCATTTTATCAATAATTCATTGGCTGTGATTCAGCTTTATTTTTTTACTGATGGCGATTATATCAAAGCACTAGAACAAGGGGCAAGTATGCCTATGGCAGTTAATATTGTCTTACTAGGTCTAGCCGTCGTGCTGTTTATTTACATTCAGAAAAACGCAGACACAAAAACACAAAATTTCTATGTCTAACCTCTCTCTCCGACTCATATTTGGGGCGTTATACGTGGCTATAATGCTGGGTGCAACTTTTTTTGGCAAACCTTTTTTTGGCATTTTAATGGCTTTTATAGCCTTTGTTTCGGTAAACGAACTGGCAACGTTAGCTCACAAAATTTCCAACCAACATCGTTGGGTAAATCCAGCCGTTTTTGCAGGAGTGATTTTGTACCTTACTTTTTTTGGTGCTCGTGAGATGGATGTAATCTCGTATGGTATTATGTTTTTGGTACAAATGGCTTGCTTGTATATCACTTACACACAGCTTAAGCGAGAGCAAACCGTAAATTATATGACTGGCACCTTATACCTCATTGCTCCACTTGTAGCTTTGGCTATTTGGTTTTTACAATCGAGCGATGCTATAATGTATGTTGTGTTTTATCTCATCACCATTTGGATGTATGACTCCATGGCCTATGCAGTGGGCAAGGCTATAGGTAAGCGTCCGGTGTTTCCTAAGGTTTCTCCTAAGAAAACTATAGAAGGAACTATAGGTGGGGCAGTGGTTACCGTCATAGCAATGGCGGTACTCAATCACTACTGGCTTCAGTTAGAGATGGCTTCCTATTGGTTGTCACCTATCGTGATAGTTTTTGCCATTTTTGGGGATTTTGTAGAATCATATATGAAACGCAAACTAGGGGTGAAGGATAGTGGAAATTTTTTGCCTGGCCACGGTGGCGTCTTAGATAGAATGGATTCAATTTACTTATCAAGTCTCCCGTATATCTTGGTTTTGCAGTTTTTGGGCTAAAAAAAGACAAGGGACTGATTACTACCAATTGCTATAATAAATACATTTGCTTAATAATATATAATTAACTTTAGCATTATGACTTTAAAGTTTAAAGAACCAGCTCCCATTACGGATGATTTAAATCCGCTGGAGTCTATGATGGAAAGGTTCAACGAAGCGGCAGAAATACTCGGCTTAGATGAATCTACTTACAACGCCCTCAAATCCCCAGAAAAAGCAGTTATCGTGAGTCTTCCGGTAACCATGGACGATGGAAAAATCAAGACATTTCAAGGTTACAGAGTGGTACACTCTTCTAAGCTAGGACCAAGTAAGGGTGGTATTCGCTACTCTATGGGTGTAAACTTAGACGAGGTAAAAGCACTTGCCGCCTGGATGACGTGGAAGTGTGCCGTAGTAGGCATACCTTACGGTGGTGGTAAAGGTGGCATACAGTGTGACCCGCGTACGATGTCTCAAGGAGAGTTGGAGCGATTAACACGTACATTCACTGGTGCTATGCGAGATGTATTTGGCCCAGAGAGAGATATACCTGCCCCAGATATGGGCACCAATCCACAGACGATGGCTTGGATAATGGACGAATACTCCAAGTTAGCTGGTCAGGCAAGCCCTGCGGTAGTTACAGGTAAGCCACTGGTACTCGGTGGTTCACTGGGTAGAGTAGAAGCTACCGGACGTGGTGTGATGGTATCTACACGTAGTGCTATGGCTAAGCTCAAAATGAATCCAACCAAGTCTACCTGTGCTGTTCAAGGTTTTGGTAATGTGGGTAGTATTTCGGCTAAACTTATAGAACAACAAGGGGTGACTATTGTCGCGATATCTGATATCTCAGGAGCGTATTACAATCCTGAAGGACTCGACATAGAAGAGGCGATTGCCTACGTAGCTAAGAATAAGAGCTTGGAAGGTTATAAAGCCGGTAAAATGATAACCAATGATGAGCTATTAGAGCTGGATGTAGACATCCTAGTGCCTGCTGCTTTAGAAGATCAAATTACTGAGGAAAATGCGAATAGAATAAAAGCAAAACTAATCGTGGAAGGTGCCAATGGACCTACTGCCTCTAATGCAGATGATATTTTAGCAAAGAAAGGTATCATGGTAGTTCCAGATATACTAGCCAACGCGGGTGGTGTTTCTGTTTCTTACTTTGAGTGGGTGCAAAATAGATTGGGTTATTTTTGGACCGAAGAAAGAGTAAATAGACGTGCCGATAGAATTATGAAGCAGGCTTTTGATAATGTATACAAAGCGGCCCGTAAGCACAAGTGTAGTCTTAGAACAGCGGCATATATTGTGGCTATAGATAAGGTTGCTGATACGTCTAAACTCAGAGGTATATTTTAAAAACATAGCTACATGAATATTCATAAAGAAGGATATAAGATAATTCTTATCTCAACATTATTATTTGCAGGAATCCTATTTGGGTTATCATCATTAAATGCTCCAAGCTGGTTAATGATTCTCCTCGGCTTGCCTCTATTAGTATTGTATATCCTTATTGTTCGCTTCTTTCGCAACCCACCTCGCTATGCTGACAAAACTGAGAACGGTGTAGTAAGCCCGTGTGACGGCAAGGTAGTGGTTATAGAAGAAGTAGAAGAGACTGAATATTTCAAAGACAGACGCATACAGATTTCTATTTTTATGTCGCCGCTCAATGTTCACGTGAATCGGAATCCCGTTTCAGGTATCTTTAGTTATTTCAAGTATCACCCCGGTAAATATCTGGTTGCTTGGCACCCTAAAAGCAGTACGGAGAATGAGCGAACTACATCGGTTATCAAAACGGATACAGGAGTGGAAGTGCTTTTCAGACAAATAGCAGGTGCAGTAGCACGCAGAATACGTTGGTACATTAAGCCAGGTGACAAAGCAGCACAAGGAGATGAGATGGGATTCATTAAGTTTGGTTCTCGAGTAGATGTATTTGTACCAGTAGGTACGGATATCAAAGTAGAGCTAGAGCAAAAGGTTTCGGCTGCTGACACCTTGCTTGCGGTATTAAAGTAAAGACTGCCGTGAGTATTCTCGAATACTTAGAAAAACACCTTCCAACGCACAAAGCCGACCGCATTTTAGCATTCTTAGAGGAAAGCAAATGCGTATTAAAAATAACCCGACCCCGTAAAACGAAACGTGGAGATTTCAGACAACAAGGTTATAACCTTAGTATCTCGGTAAATCATGATGACAATTCATATCGTTTTTTATTTACTCTAATACACGAGATAGCTCACCTCAAAACCTACTTGCAGCATCGCAATGAGGTAAAACCACACGGTATCGAGTGGAAAAATAACTTTAGAGAATTGTTTAGCTACTTTAATGTTCACGAGGAGTTTGCCCAAGACAAAGAACTGCTCGATGTCATAACTCACGAGCTAACAAACCCTAAGGCATGCAGCGGAGTAAATGTGTCTGTAGAAAAGGCTTTTGCAAAATATGACACAGAACAAGGGGTGTATCTAGAGGAGTTAGCCATAGGAGAAAAGTTTCGTTTCAGAGGTCATGTTTATCAAAAGGAAGAAGACAGACGAACAAGAGTCCTGTGTGTGAATTTAGCCAATAACAGGAAATACACCATCAATAAAGCAGCCTTGGTAGAGCCTACAATATAAGTTTTTTGAATTTTAAGGTGACACTTTGGTATCTGGTCTCAAGGTTACAATCAATATTAAAAAACTAAAATTATGTTAAAAGAATTTAAAAACTTCACTATGACGGGTAATGTCATCGATTTTGCTGTAGCGGTTATTATGGCAGGTGCTTTAGGAATGGTAATTAACGGCTTCGTGGTTGATATCGTAATGCCAATTGTAGGTCACTTTGCAGGCGGTCAGGATTTTGCAGATAAAATGATTGAGCTAGACTACAATGAAGATGGTAGCGTAAAAAACGCAATTATGTGGGGTAAATGGGTGAATACCATTATCAATTTGTTAATTGTTGGTTTTGTAATGTTTATAATTGTTAAAGCACACAACAAAACTAAAGCTACTGAGCCAGAAGCTGCTCCAGCTGAACCTTCTGAAGTAGACTTGCTTACAGAAAAGAGATAACTTGAAGAAATAATTAATTTGATACTATCAACTAAAAAGGCGACCCACGGGTCGCCTTTTTTATGTTTCAAACAACTTCCTATATAAATTTAGAATTTAGGGAACTTGTCTGGTTCATATTCGTGCATCATATCATACACGAGTTCAAATAATTCTTCGGCGTTACTCTTAGAGAAATAATCTCCGTCTGTTCCGTAAGCCGGTCTGTGGTCCTGCGAGGTAAGCGTACGCGGAGCAGCATCTAGGTACTTATACCCTTCTTGCTCTTCTAGTACTTTTTGCATCATAAATCCAGTAGCACCTCCTTGTACATCTTCGTCCATAAATACTACTTTATTGGTCTTCATCAACGATTCTACGATGTTGTGATTCACATCAAAAGGTAACAATGACTGCACATCTATGAGCTCTACGGATATACCTTTTTCTTGTAAAAGAGCGATTCCTTCTTGGGCTATTCGCACACAACTACCGTAGGTTATAACCGTTACGTCATCACCGTATTGTAGTGTTTCGGGTACACCTACCGGTACAGTAAATTCGTGAAGGTTGCTTGGTAACTTCTCTTTTAATCGATAACCATTCAAACATTCTACGATAAGAGACGGCTCATCTGACTTCATAATGGTATTATAAAAACCAGCTGCTCTAGTCATATCTCTAGGCACGAGTACATTCATACCACGCACGGCATTAATAATCATACCCATAGGCGAACCACTGTGCCATATACCTTCTAGCCTGTGTCCTCTTGTTCGTATTATCAGCGGATATTTTTGTCCCCCTTTGGTGCGGTATTGTATGGTGGCTATATCGTCACTCATCATCTGTACTCCGTAGAGTAGGTAATCTAAGTATTGTATTTCGGCAATAGGGCGAAGGCCACGAAGCGATGCACCTATAGCTTGTCCTACAATGGTGTTTTCGCGTATACCCATATCCATCACACGGTGATCTCCGTGCTTATCCTGCAACCCTGCAAAACCTTGGTTTACATCTCCTATTTTTCCTACATCTTCCCCAAAGGCAATTACTTCAGGGTGGGTACTAAGTAGGTGGTCAAATGTTTTATTCAGAATCTCAAACCCATTGAGTTCTTCGGCATCGTCAGCATAGGTAGGTTTTACCTCTTGTATGGCGAGTGATCGCTGCTCCGATTGACTATGAAGATGACTGCTATATACATCCTGATACTTGGCCAAATAGCTCTTATAAAAGGCGTGCAAGTCTGCTGCTAATGGGTTTCCAATATGACTACGAAGGGTGTTGTGTAATGTTTTTAGAATGTCTTTTCTATTGGGATCCATTGCTCCCTTGAGTGAAGCTGATGCATCGGCATCTAATTGAGACAATAGTTCTACGGCCTCATTTTTTTCAGCGTTGATTTCACTGCGAAAAGCAGTCCAAGCCGCTTTTTTAGCCGCTTTTACCTCGGAGATAGCTTCTTTCTCTAATACTTCTATCTCGGTTTCTTCGGCTAGGTTGTTTTCCAACAGCCATGCTCTCATTTTAGCCACACAGTCGTGCTCAGTTTCCCAAGCAAGTCGTTCTTTAGACTTATATCGCTCGTGAGATCCCGAGGTAGAATGACCTTGTGGTTGGGTCATTTCTTTTACGTGCACTACTACCGGTGTATGCTTTTTTCGGCATACTTCGGATGCTTTTTTATAGGCATTAATAAGCGACGGGTAGTCCCATCCATTTACCGTTATGAGTTCTATTCCTACACCATACTTGTCGGTTTTGAAACCTGATAAGATGGCACTAAGATTTTGCTTTGTAGTTTGGTGCTTGGCGTGTACCGATATGCCGTACTCATCATCCCATATACTTACGAGCATAGGCACTTGCATAACGCCTGCTGCGTTTATACTTTCCCAAAAAGGCCCTTCTGAAGTACTAGCATTACCTATGGTTGCCCACGATATTTCGTTTCCTTGGTTGGAAAAGTTTGTTTTGGTATGTAAGTCAGGGTTTGATTTATAAACCTTAGAGGCAAAAGCCAATCCTAGTGCTCGCGGCATTTGAGCTGCGGTGGGCGATATATCAGATGATATATTTACGCCGTTGGTTTGTGGTAACCAGTTACCTGCATCGTCTAGCATGCGTGTACCAAAGTGCCCATTCATACTTCTACCAGCACTACTTGGGTCGTGCTCTGTACTTGGGTGAGCATATAGCTGAGCAAAAAACTTTTGTACGTCACTGAGTCCTAGAGCGAAGAGTATGGTTTGGTCACGATAGTAACCTGCTCTGAAATCACCTTTTTGCATATAACGAGTCATAGCTACTTGAGCCAACTCTTTACCATCACCAAAAATCCCAAACTTTGCTTTGCCTGTAAGTACTTCTTTGCGGCCCAAGAGAGATGCTTGTCTGCTTTTGAAAGCAGTGACATAATCACTCTTTACTTGCTCAATAAATTCTTGTTTTGATATAGATGCTGAAGTTTGCTTAACCACGTCTGTTGCCATAAATTTTGAGTGTAGTGCAAAGATACGGTTATTATTACACACTCATGATATGGGCTAACGTAGCAGCCTTATGCTTACTCGTTCTTCTCCCAAGTAGGCCTGCACAATATAGATGCCTTTAGGCACGCTATTTAGGTCGATATACGTCTGTTTTTGACTTGGTGTAGCGTCGTACGTTACGGATTTACCCTGCACATTAATTATATTTATTATAGATAATGGTTGGTTGCTACTAAGTGTGTACTTACCACTCGCTGATGGGTTGGGATATACACGTAACTCATTGGCAGAAACGTCAAATACAGACGCAGAGCCATCTCCTTGTATCACGAGTTCATATCCATCAGCTGTATCGGGTACAGGTAATGCTAATATTCCTGCCCTAGCAAATACGGTAGTCGCTATTTCTAACGGATATACACCTGCTTGTGATTGGGTGGGATTTCCTTGTAGGTTGATACAACCTACGGCTAGCCAAGTAAACATGCAGTCCAATGGGTTACATTGAAACGTGAAACTAGCAGGTAAACCAATCACATTATTGATACGCACAGAGTCTATAGTTGCATCTAAGTTCTGGCCGGCAAATACAACATTGGTGTCTCTTAGAGCCAATACTTGAAAATTGAAACTATATGGCTGATCGGCATAGGCTGTATCGGGTTGGTCAGGATATACTCCTGGTTCAGTAATAGTCATATCGGGTGTACATACTTGTGCTTGTGCGGCAAATATCGATACAACAACGAGTGCCATTAGTAAAACTCTTTTCATAACTGATTGGATTAAATACATTTGTAAGAAACGAATATATGCGTATTCACTTATTCATACAAGCGGTGTTTTGCCTTCTGACGCTAGTTACAGTGGGTCAAACCAATTTTTCTTACCAAGGAAAAGTAGTTGACGAAAGCGGTATTCCGATTATCGGTGCTCAGTTTAATTTTTTGGTTGCTAATAAGGTTGTAGCTCTTACCGATGTGAATGGGGTGTATGCTTTTGAATCTAAAGAACCAAGCTTACGTATAACTCAAGTAGGTTATGCAGATGTTACGGTGATACCAGATGATACACTTATTGTCCTTGCCGAAACTTCGAGTATGCTCAATGCCGTAGTAGTGTCTGAAAACAAACGTTTTACGGAGCTGAAAAATGCAACGATTTCGCTGGAGATAATAAAACCAAACCTGATAGCGAATACGGCTCCCACCAATCTGGAAGAAAGTATAGGGAGAATAAATGGCGTGCAGGTGGTTGACAATCAACCCACCATACGAAGCGGTAGTGGCTGGAGCTATGGAGCTGGCTCGCGAGTGCAGGTGCTTATTAATGGAGCACCCATGCTGAGTGGTGATGCTGGACAACCGCTATGGACATTTGTACCTACTGAAGGTATAGCGGGAGTGGAAATAATAAAAGGAGCAAGCTCGGTAATTTACGGGAGTTCGGCACTGAATGGTATTATCAATATTACCACTCGAAAACCATCTTCCAAACCATATACCCAAGTAAGTACATCAGCGGGTTTTTATGATTTACCCAAGAGGCAATCACTTAGATATCAAGGAGATAGTCGCAACACGGTTTCTAATTTTACTGCGTATCACACCAGCACTTACAAAGGGCTGGGTGTAAGCTTGGGGCTAAATGCCTTGAACGATGAGAGCTACAAAATGAGTGATTATGACAAAAGGGTAAGAGGTACCTTAGGGTTGCATAAGACCGTGGCAAAACACAATTTGGTATATGGACTTAATACCACCTATCAGCAAGGCACTTCTGGGAGTTTTTTGTTATGGGAGTCGTATGATTTAGGATATACAGCATTGGACAGCGGGAGTACGGATAATACGGTAAGCCGTTTGAGCATAGATCCTTATCTGAAATGGAGTAAGGGAAAATTTCAGCATACACTCAACACACGCTACCTGAGTATAAATAATGAGGTAGACAATGGAGATCCCACGATAGACCAAAGCAACAGTTCCGATTTGGTGTATGCGGAGTATCAGTCTTCGTTCAATTTGACAGCCAAGAGATTTAATGCCGTAGGGGGATTGGTTGCTATCAATACCGTAACCCAATCACCATTGTATAATGGAACCCAAAATGCTACGAATTACGCAGCTTATGTTCAATTGGAAAAAGGATGGGGAAAGCTAACGGCAAATGGTGGTGCTCGATATGAGCAATTTACCTTGAATAGTAGAACGGAGTCTAAACCCGTATACCGAGCTGGGCTTAATTACGCAGCGGCTGATTTTACATTTCTTAGAGCAAGCTACGGGCAAGGGTATCGTTTTCCAAGTATAGCAGAATCATTCATTACCACTACGGTAGGACCTGTGAGTATCTATCCCAATGAGAATCTACAGTCGGAAACAGGGACCAACCTAGAGATAGGAGTAAAACAAGGGTTTAAAATAGGGACTTTAAAACTTCTGGCAGATGCAGCGGTATTTCGTATGCAGTTTGAGAATATGATGGAGTTTACCTTTGGGCAGTGGGGTCCTATCGCACCACCGTTATTTGGTGCAGGTTTCAAAACACTCAACACCGGGAAAACACGTGTATCAGGAGCAGAGCTTAACCTCAGTTTTCAGCAGAAAACAAAGAGTATAGAGGTACAAGGTTTCGTAGGGTATACCTACACCAAATCTGAGGCAATGGAGCCCAATAAGGTAGTAGGATCAGACAACAGCAACAACCAATTAACTTATCTGAACACCAGCTCAGACACCACCGATTATGCTCTAAAATATAGACCACAACACCTCGCCAAAGCTGATGTGATGGTTACGTATAAAAACTGGACACTAGGAGTAGGTACGGCCTATCAGTCTGCCGTACAAAATGTAGATGCTGCCTTTGTCACTTTTCCAATCAGTGCATATGTGCCAGGAGTTCAGGAGTCTATAGATCAGGAACTTACAGCATACATATTATTCAACGCTCGCTTGGGTTACAAACTGTCAGAGCATTGGAAAACGAATCTTATCATAGCTAATATCACCAACGAGGAGTATGCCATACGACCTGCCGATTTGGGAGCACCTCGCTCCGTACGACTACAAGTAACCTACACATTAGACAAGTCAAAATAATATGTGTATAGCTAACGTTGGGTAAACATAGCTTTGCATAGCAAATGAGTATCATCAAGAAATTAGCTGGCGACACCGCGATTTATGGGATTCCGAGTATTGTCGGGCGTTCTATAAATTTTATTCTGGTCTTCGTCTTTGCTGGGGTTTTTGACCCAAAACTCATTGCTCCTCACGTAGAGTTTTATGCGTACGCTGCATTCTTTTTTGTGGTATTGCCACACGGAATGGAAACAGCATTTTTCAATTTTGCGAGAGGAAAAGAAAAGTATCAAGATGTATTTAGTACTGCAATGACATCACTTGTCATTGCAGTTGTTCTTTTTGTCTTATTAATGCTTACTAATAAGTCTTCCGCAGGTTCATTTGTGGGTTATCCTGATAATTTGTCTTATGTGACGTGGTTTACCCTCATTATGGCCGTAGATGTATTAAAATCTGTGCCATATGCATTGCTTCGTTATCTTAACAAAGCCAAAAAATTTGCAGCAGTAAAAACCACAGGAATTATCATAAATGTAGTGCTTAACGTGTTTTTCATAGTTTACTACCCGGAGCTTACCGACACGGAGCCAAACATTGAGTTTATTTTTATAATTAACCTGATAGCTAGCGGAATAGAATTTATTTTGGTGCTGCCAGACATTTTTAGAAATTTAGGTAAAGCTAGCCTCGAGCTTTGGAAAAAGATGTTCAAATATGCTTGGCCCTTGGTGATCTTAGGCTTTGCTGGTATGGTCAATGAAACCTTTGATAGATTGGCAATGAGAAAACTGTTGCCTGCAGATGAAGTAGACTATGAAATAGGAGTGTATGGTACTTTTTATAAATTGAGCATGTTAATGACCATTTTCATTCAGGCATTTCGTTATGCGGTAGAGCCATTCTTCTTTGCCCAAGCAGATAAGAGTGATGCCAAAAAATCTTACATTCAGATTATGGATTGGTTTGTATACGCGTGTGGAGCAATATTCTTGGTGGTGTCGCTATTTAAGCAAGAAATTGCTGAGTTGCTGATACGCAAACCGGAGTTTCACGAACATGAAGATGCCTTGTTCATAGTACCCATCTTACTTATGGCTAATCTGTTTTTAGGAATATTTTTCAACTTGAGTATCTGGTATAAGCTCAATAATAAAACTAAGCATGGTGCAGCAGTCTCGCTTGTGGGTGCTGTGCTTACGGTTATTTTGCTTGTTGTATACGTGCCTATTTATGGTTTTAAGGCAGCAGCCATTACTACTTTAGCGGCGTATGCTACTATGACCATACTCAGCTACTTGCTGGGTCAACTATACTATCCTGTGCGGTACCACGTAGGCATAGTTCTTACTCTTATTGTCTCAAGCGTTGGCTTATACTTGCTATCTGAATATGACGGACTAAGTGGTTGGTATGCGCATTTAATAAATCTATTTTATGTGCTGGTCTATGCATTTGTAGGACACAGACTAATGTTAAGCAGTAGAAAAGCATAAATTTGCGTGACGTGATTGAACTTGCTATCATCAACAGAAGCAATAATGCATTGCCAGCGTACCAAACGGAGTACTCTGCTGGTGTAGACTTACGAGCATTTGTGCCTGAACGTATGACCTTAAAGCCTTTTGAACGCAAGCTCATAGGAACAGGGCTATATATGGCCATACCCCAAGGCTACGAAGCACAGATAAGACCGCGGAGCGGCCTAGCCCTAAAATACGGCATAACGGTAATAAACACGCCAGGCACGATTGATGCCGACTATAGAGGTGAAATAAAAATCGCATTAATCAACTTTTCACAAGAAGATTTTCACATAGAAAATGGAGACCGAATTGCTCAACTAATTTTAAATAAGTACGAGCAAGTCCGTTTTAAACTTACAGATACCTTAGACGAAACAGAGCGAGGTGCAGGAGGATACGGACACACTGGAATATAAATTTGAGCTAACTATCACATTATTACAATAAACTAAATGAACATCATTATACCTATGGCTGGAATCGGAAGCAGATTGCGACCGCATACGCTCACAGTTCCCAAACCGCTTGTACCCGTAGCGGGTAAGCCTATTGTGCAACGCCTTGTAGAAGACATAGCCAAAGTAGTAAACGAACCGTTAGAAGAAATAGCTTTTGTAGTAGGACCAAATGAGCAATTTTTTGGCGAAGCCGTAAAACAACACTTACTAGAAGTAGCAGAAAAACTAGGCGGAAAAGGATCTATACACGTACAGCACCAAGCTTTAGGTACAGCTCACGCCATATACCAGGCAGAACAAGCACTCACAGGTAACGTGATTGTGGCTTTTGCCGATACACTATTCAGAGCAGACTTTAAGCTAGATGCGAGTGTAGATGGAACTATATGGGTAAAAGAAGTAGAAGACCCAAGAGCTTTTGGTGTAGTGCAATTGGATGAGGATGGTATCATCGAATATTTTGTAGAAAAACCAGATAATCCACAATCTAACTTAGCTATAATCGGGATTTACTATTTTAAAAATGGTGATGCTCTAAAAGCAGAAATTAAGCACCTGCTGGACAACGATATCAAAGAAAAAGGCGAGTATCAATTGACAAACGCCTTAGATAGCTTGAAAGACAAAGGATCCAAATTCACCCCAGGAAAGGTGATAGAATGGTGGGATTGTGGCAACAAGAACGCAACGGTAAACACCAACCAACGTGTACTGGCAAATAGTACAGAAAAACTGGTTGCAGATAGCGTAACTAGCACCAACTCTGAAATCATTGAGCCATGTTATATTGGTGAAAACGTACAGTTAATCAATGCCAAAATAGGTCCTTATGTAAGTATAGGAGACAATACCATAGTGGAAGACAGTGTGGTTACCAATACGATTATTCAGACGGAATCACATATCAAAAACGCCAATATTACGAACTCGATGATAGGGAATAAAGCTCACTATGATGGGTCGGCTAATGAGATAAGTATAGGAGATTACTCCACACAGCATATTGGGTAAAGCTCTTTACATATCGCTTTTTGTACTATCTCTTTTATCCGTAGGGTGTAAGAGTAGTGCTACATTAGCAAGCGATACCTGTGGACAAACAGATTATGCCACTCAAAAGAAATTTGAAAAAGTTTTTTTTGAGGCCAATAAGCAGAAAGTGCTTAATAACAAGGAAAAATCCTTGGAGTTGTACAATACTGCTTTAGCGATAAATCCTAAGAGTCACGCTACGATGTATCAACTAGCATCACTCAATTATAAGCTCGATCGTTATCAAGAGGCAGTAGCTTTTGCTCAGAAGGCTGTGGCGACTACTCCTGTGTATAATCACTGGTATTCTGGCTTATTGGGTGAGTTTTATAACAAGTTTGGTAAGTATAAGGAGAGTGCAGATGTATTTGCAGCCATGGTAAACCAAGAGCCCGAGGTTCGAAAAAACTACACCGAAGCAGCTAATCAATATTATAATGCTAAACAGTACGATAAGTCTGTAGCTATTCTGAAGCAAATGCAGACGAAGTTTGGGGTAGAACGAGAATCAAGTACGCGTTTAGATTTTGTCTATTCTGCCATGGGCGAAAAAGACAAGGCCGTAGTAGAAATGGAGAAATTGGTGGAGGCTTTTCCTGCTAACGTGCAATACAAGGGATATCTCTCCGAAACCTATATGAAAGCGGACAAGGAGGAAAAGGCGATTACTACCTTGGAGCAGATAATAGAAGAAGACCCTGCGGTAGGCAAAGCTCACTTTGCTCTATATTCTATATACGATGAGAAAGGAAAAGATAGGCTAGCAATGGCTCATCTGAAAGAGGCTTTTAAGTATGATGACTTGAGACTTCCACAGAAAATGCAGGCCGTAAGTAAGTACCTCAACCTGCTTAAAAGTGATACAAGTCTGCGTGCAGATTTATTGGAATTTGGAGAAACGCTGGAGCTCAACTACCCAACCAATATTGAGCCATACATCTTACAATCTGACATACATGCTCTATTGGGTGATTACTCTTTAGCTCGAATCAATATAAGAAAAGCTATAGAAATAAAGCCATCGGAATACCAACTTTGGACAAAATTACTCGGGGCAAATGCTCAGTTAGATGATGTAGATCAGCAGATTGAAGATACGGACGAAGCCTTGGAGTTATTCCCCAATGTAGTGAATCTGTACGTAGCTCAGAGTTATGCTTACATCGAGCGTAAGGAAATAAAAAGAGGAATTTCCATAGCCGACGAAGGTCTGGATGTAGCCATAGACAAGCGGGATATAATGGAACTAACATTGTGCAAAGCATTGGCCTACGAGAAGTTGGAAGATTACAACAAGGCAGACCGGTACTACGACGAGATAATCGAAATAAATCCATACAACGCTACGGTGCTCAACAACTACGCATACAGTCTTGCCAATAGAAAAATAGAATTGCTCAAAGCGGATAGTATGATTACTACGGCACTGAAACTGGAGCCATCTAACCCTTATTATCTAGATACTAAGGCGTGGATTCTGTATGCACAGGGAGATTACGCTCAAGCATTGAAAATTTTAAATAAATGTATAGCCATAGATCCCAATGGTAAGGACTATTATGAGCACGCGAAAGCGTGTTATGAGGCATTGGGCAATAAAAATATGGCAAACGAAATGCAACAAAAAAAAATGGACAAACTAGACGATGAATAGGGGATTTAAAATACTTGCACTTATGTTATGTGTAGTGGCGATAAGCGGCTGCAAATCGAAAAAAAAGGCTGCTACTACCCAAGTAAATGCTGTTACCCAAGCTAAGTATTGGGAAAATCAAATGGCTTTTGAAAACATAGAGGCGAGAGGCAAAGCAACCATTACTATGAATGAAAAAACCAATAATGTCTCTATGCACCTCAAAATGAAAAAAGACAGTGTGATATGGGGTAAGTTTAGTCTGTTTGGGTTTGGAGCTACGGTCCTCATCACGGCAGATAGTTTTTTTATGGTAGATAATATAAACCAACAGTATATGGCGTACGACAATGATTTTTTGAATCAGTACTTAGGTTTCAAAGCTGAAGTGGGTCAGGTGCAGGACTTGTTACTAGGCAACGCCATTTTCTCGCAAGATAAATACAAGACAAACGCAGAAGGAACGCAACTCATAGGTAGTGATGGTATCGCCCAAAATACCGTAACGCTCAATGCTATTTTTAGAACAATGCTCTCAGAGTTTGACACTCCGGACACTACACAGCACGCATCTGTAGGTTATGAGATGTATCACGATTTTGAACAGCAGCAAATGCCCAAAGTGGTAACCATAGACTTAGAGAAAGGTGAGCAAACGGTAGACGTGGTGCTCAACTATCAGAATATATATGCTAACGATAAGTTGAGCTTTCCGTTTAAGATTCCCTACGGATTTCAACGCAGATAAAATTATGAGAATAGGTGTAATAGGAGCAGGCGTAATGGGCAGAGGCATAGCACAAGTAAGTGCTATGGCAGGTCACGAGGTAGTATTATTTGATATTAACTCAGAAGTACTCACTGCAGCTGAACTTGCCGTTCAGAAAAACCTTAATAAGGCGATAGAACTAGGCAAACTGGATATTGCTGGTAAAGAAGTAACCATTGCCAACCTCACGTATAGCAATGCGATAAGCGATGTGAAGGTAGATATGGTAATAGAAGCCATCGTAGAGCGATTGGATGTAAAAACCAAGGTGTTGGCCGACTTGGCCGACATTAATGGCCCAGATACGATATACGCATCCAATACATCATCCATACCTCTTACGCAGATTGCAGCGGCTTTTGTTTACCCTCAACGGGTGGTAGGCATACACTACTTTAATCCAGCTCATATTATGAAACTGGTAGAAGTAATAAGTGCAGAGCAAACTGACCCCGATGTAGTAGAACAAGCCAAAGCTTATGTAGCAAGTGTAAATAAGACATGCATTGTAGCCAAAGACGCTCCAGGATTTATTGTAAATAGGGTAGCTCGTCATTTTTACGTAGAAGGGTTAAAAGTATTGGAAGAGGACGTAGCTAGCCACGATGTAATAGATGATTTGGTACGTGCAAGTGGCTTTAAGATGGGACCATTCCAATTGATGGATCTCATAGGTGTAGAAACCAACCTGTCTGTAACCGAGTCGATGTACGAGTTGTTCAATTACGACCAAAAATTTAGACCTAATAGAATACAACAAAAGAAAGTGCAAGCAGGTTATTACGGTAGAAAATCAGGAAAAGGGTTTTATACTTACAACAAATGAAAAAAATAGCTTTCATACTCTGCTGCGTAGCTCTTAGTTTCAATCAGTCGTGCAAACCAGATGACCCATTCACAGGAGACTGTTTCATACCAGATGCGGCGGTGAATATCACCATCAATATGGATTTGCCAGAGTATTTCAACTTACGTAATCTTGGTGAGTTTGTATCTTTTGAAAGTCAAGGACACAGAGGGATTTATGTGATACACAACTTTGACGATATATACTATGCTATAGAACGCACCTGCAGTTATCAAAGTGATTTAGAATGTGCACGTGTAGAGTTAGACAATGATATCCTGCAACTGAGATGTGGGTCTACACAAGATACCGGATTTGTAGATTGTTGCGGTTCGGCATACAATTTCAATAGTGGATTTATCAGTGGTCCTACACGATGTAACCTAAAGACATACCGCGTTTCTCGCAGTGGAAACTCACTGTATGTGAGTAATTAGGAAGTCCAAATTATTAGGTTGGATATACTCACCGTTAAATTCTATTCTCTAAAAAAACAAAAGGCCCACCCAACGCAGACCTTTCTGATATTTTGGTATGATGGATGCTTTCTATCCGTTCATACTCACCAAGAACTCGTCGTTGTTCTTAGTACCTTTCATATAATTGAGCATAGTAGTCATGGCTTCTTCTGGGTTCATATCTGCCAGATGATTTCGCATTACCCACATTTTTTGGAGTACCGCTTTATCAAGCAAAAGGTCTTCTCTACGTGTGCTACTCGATACAATGTCGATAGCAGGATAGATACGCTTGTTAGATAGTTTTCTATCCAACTGAAGCTCCATATTACCCGTACCTTTAAATTCTTCGAAGATAACTTCATCCATCTTAGATCCTGTCTCGGTAAGTGCCGTAGCTATAATGGTAAGTGAACCTCCATTTTCTATGTTACGTGCCGCACCAAAGAAACGCTTTGGTTTCTGCAATGCATTAGCATCTACACCACCACTTAATATCTTACCACTTGCAGGCTGTACGGTATTGTAGGCACGAGCTAGTCTGGTGATAGAATCGAGCAGTATCACTACATCGTGACCACATTCTGTAAGACGTTTGGCTTTTTCCAGTACAATATTGGCCAATTTCACGTGCTTATCTGCTGGCTCGTCAAAGGTAGAAGCAACTACCTCGGCATTTACATTTCGAGCCATATCGGTCACCTCCTCCGGACGTTCGTCTATCAGCAGAATAATCATATACACCTCAGGGTGATTTGCGGATATAGCGTTGGCTACATCTTTTAGTAGGTTAGTTTTACCTGTTTTAGGTTGTGCAACTATAAGACCACGTTGCCCTTTGCCTATAGGCGATATGATATCCATAATACGCGTACTGTAGTTATCATTTTTGTACTCTAAGTTAAATTTCTCATCTGGAAAAAGTGGCGTAAGGTGGTGGAATGCCACTCTGTCTTTCACAAAGTCTACTGTACGCCCATTGATACCTATGATGTTTATCAATGCGAAGTACTTCTCGCCCTCCTTGGGTGGACGAATGTTCCCCTTCACAGTATCACCGGTTTTTAGGCCGTTTTGTTTTACTTGCTGCGGCGATATATACACATCATCAGGTGATGGTTGGTAGTTGTAATCAGGAGAACGTAAAAAACCATACCCATCAGATATTACTTCTAACACGCCTTGGGTGGTTACTACACCCTCTAACTCCAAGTAATTAATGAGTTTTTCTTCAGCTTCACGTTTCTTACGCTTTTCTTCTTCTATGCGTTTACGCTCAGCATCACGCTCAGCTCTTTCCTTATCTCTAGCTTCTTTCTCCTCGGGAGTTAGTTGCTTATGGTTAGGATTGTTGCCGCGTGGGTTATTTTGGTTGGAGTTATCTCTGTTCGATTTTTGGCGGTCAGGCTTGCCATCTTTCTGATCTTGGCCATCTTTTTTATCGTCCTTAAATTCGCTCTTTGTGTTTTTATTTAGTCTATCTTCACGAGACACTCGCTCACTTTTACGTGGCTGATTGAAACGTGGTTCAGGCTTAGGCTTTTCGGGGTTTTTTTCCGCTTTAGTTTCTGTTGGTTTTACCTCTTCGTTTCTATCCTCTTTGGTTTTACGTGGCCGAGTTTTCTTTGGCTCTTTGGGAGCGTCAGATTCAGTTTTAGCAGCTGGCTTTTTAGCGACAGGTTTTTTGGTAGCAGGCTTGCTATCTGCCTTGCTTGGCACCTTTACATCTCTAAATTTTTCGGGGTTAACGGCTTGAAAATCAAGTATTTTATAAGCTAAGTCTTGCTTTTTTAGTCCTTTGTGAGGTATGCCATGCTCATCTGCAATTTTGCGTAGCTCAGGAAGGAGCATCTCTCCTAATGAAAGAATATCGTACATGTATTTGTAAAGAGTTAATGTTTTAAGTGTATTCTAGAAAAAAATTTCTGGAGAACTGCCTGAAAGGCTTTGCAATTATACAATAATATTCTGTAACGAAAAGCAACACAACATCATAGCTC
>JABIUV010000021.1 GCA_018700895.1 Bacteroidota bacterium | reverse complement strand
GTACACCTCTTCCCATTCCGAACAGAGAAGTTAAGTCCAATTGAGCCGATGATACTTGGGTAATACCTGGGAAAGTAGGTCGCCGCCACTATATTAAAGCCTCTCCAATTCTCGGAGAGGCTTTTTTTATGGATAGTTTTTAAGATAAGTCAGTTATAATGTTGTAAATACTAGATGTAATTGGCTGTGTACGAGACTAGGCGTGCTAGATATGCAAAATATGCTATATCGTAAAAAAGGAATTATCCGTACACTTCTAATTCTCAGGGGGCAGAACAGTACTTAAGGCCAATTATTATTTAGCTTGGATAGGACGATGAAAAGACGCAAACGGTAGTCCACAGCACAGATAGGCCTAGTAGAGCTAGGCTGTTAGAGGCAGCGGCACAGAGCCACCGCACCGCCTATAGCCTACTGCCTAGCTAGGTGAGGACTATAAATGTACAGCCCGAGTATTGTCCCCATAAAAACAATAGTAAGCTTGTAAGATATATTCACGCAGTATTAATAACTATCGGGTTGTACTATTTTGAGTATCTCCATCCACAGCGGCCTAGTATACATTTGCAATGCTGCTTAGTGTAGAATTTTATTTCTGAATCGCGTTTGTACTACCCGATCAACACCCTTAGTTCGTCTAATTTCTGACGAAGGTTTTTGAAAAACTGGTAACGCAGTTTTTCAGATACTTCGCTGAGTAGTATGGATTTGAGCCGTATCTGCTCTATCCAGTGGGTGCATTCTTGCGAGAAGTGTGGGCTAAATGACATCAATGAGTTGAAGGAATTGAAGCTTACGTAGGTGTAAGTTTTATTATTGAATTCGGCTTGTATACAGTTGTTGCTCAGAAATATATCACTCTGATACATTTCGAAATCACTGCTTATGGCTCCCTTGGGTGTTTGTACTACTTTTTTGCCGAGTTGTGCCTCTTGCTCAAGCTTATCGAGCAGGTACTGTACATCATCACATATTGCGGTGGCACTTTCCTTACTTACAAAAAGACCAGACTCGTGGTAGTACTGTATTTGTTTTATGGTGCTGTCCAGTGTTTCGGGAGCCCATATTTCGGTGCTGGATACGCCGTGGTAGTACTTGTATATATTGTCGGTGATGGTTTCGTAGTCATCTAGCTGTTCGTAGGCGTCAAATTTTTTTTGTTTGAAGTCTTCGAGGTTCAGCACACTACGTTGCCAAAAGAAGAGCTTAAATCGACTCAGACTCTTAAAACCAAATTGCCTAAAGTAGGGAAGATCCATATTGGTCATGGTAATCTTGGCGGACTCAGCACCCAATCGAGAGAGGGTTTTAAGTTCTTGTTCGATGTTTTTAAGGTATTCCAAGATATGAAACTTGCTTTGAAACATGGCATTGAACTGAAATGGCACCAACTTGCCTTGATAATTGATCACGGAGTCGAAAGATATATTGAAGTGTTGGCAGATCTTCTGAATCTCATCAAAGGATAACGCCGTATCTCCACGCATACGACGATAGGCAGCATCGGTATTTACACCTAATAGTTCCGACAGTTCGGCGGCAAGACTTTTTGCTCCTATGCGTTCTTTGCATTGGTTGATAAGTACGACTTGGCTCATTTTATTTTATTGATTTTTACAAATGTATATATATTTCAGTTTGTATTTTATTAAAATGTAATATCGGTACATTTTATATAAAGTTTTATCCTCGCAAAAAGCGATGATGGACTCTTTATGTTATTATTATATATAAATATTAATTGGATTGAGTATGGTGTTTTAATATTCGATTCTATTTCGAGCTGTAGCTGCTGCACCTTTGAACTATCAAAATGTAAGAAACATAGAAAAAGAATAAACCATTAAAAGTATATCACATGAAAAAATCAATTTTAACAGTAGTATTAAGTGTAATGTCACTATGGGCAGTGGCTCAGAATCCTAAGTTAGCGGTTGTCAGCTTTGATGCATTGGGAGGTTCGTTTGACAAGCAGCAGCTCACAGAGTTACTGCGTATAGAAATAAGCAAGCACGAAAAATATGAGATGATAGACCGCTATGAAATAGCAGAAGTACTCTCCGCAGCTAAGATAGATAACACGAGCTGCTTCAGTAAGAGCTGCCTGAAAGAGGCGGGCAAAACTCTTGAAGTAGACTATGCCATGAGTGGTAGTGTAGATTTACTAGGCGATGCTCTTTTTGTACGCCTGCGAATGATAGACCTCAAGGATAATACGATGAAAAAAGAGGTGGTACGCGAGTACCTAAACATTCCAGAAAAAGTAAATACAATGATCAGTATATGTGTAAACGAACTGCTGGATATACCCAATGATGAGATGATTGTAAATAGCCTGAGTAATCGCGAGAGTTATGAGAGTGCGGTAAATAATCCGTATTACCAAACACTAAGCTTGGCAGGTCCGCGTATGGGATATACGTTTTTCACAGGCGAAATGGCCGAAACTATCCGAATGCCTCGCAATGAAGGTGGATATGACGGATACCCTGCATTTTTTCAGATGGGCTACCAGTTCGAAAAACAGTATCTGAACGAGGGTAAGTGGCAAGCTCTTTTTGAGTTTGTGCCTATGGTGAGTGGTTTGGACCAAGGCCTATTTGTGCCGAGTTTTACCATTATGAATGGCATACGTAATAATAAAAATGGACTTGAGTTTGCCATTGGTCCATCGGTAAATATGAGCCGAGAGATGAATGCGTATAATATTAATAACCAGTGGATACGCAGAGACGATGTAGATATGGTAGGGAGTACTATTTTACTAGAAGATTTTGATAGTAAAAAAGTGATGGATAGTAGAGGCAATGTGACGCTACAAACGTATGTAGTAATAGCCGCAGGGTACTCGCTTAAGTCGGGCAAACTCAATATTCCGATTAATGCCTTTGTGATACCGAGTAAAAAAAGTCTTCGCTACGGATTCTCATTTGGTTTCAACGTAAGGAAGTAAAATCGTTTGACTATGAAAACTCTTTTAATCTTGAATTAACTCTTAAAAAATATGAAAGTACTAGTAACAGGTCCAGACGGTGTATTGGGCTCCAATATTGTAAGAGAACTGCTGAGCCAAAACTACGAAGTCGTGGCTATGGCAGAGAATGGTAAGGCTTCTCCCACCATAGATAGCTTGCCCATTACCAAGATAGGCGGTAACCTACTCCGTACTGACGATGTAAATCGTGCGGTATGTGGCGTAGATTATGTGATACACTGTGCAGCCCTTACTGCAATGTTTCCGGCTCGTTCGGAGGTGATAAATAAGGTAAATATAGGTGGAACACAATCGGTCATAGATGCGTGTATTACACATAAGGTAAAGCGACTCATCTATATAGGTACAGCTAATTCGTTTGCCTCCGGCACAAAGGAAAATCCGGGGACAGAGCACAATGTGTATGACGGAGCAAAATATGGCTTAGATTATATGGACTCCAAATATGAGGCTCAACTCCTCGTGCAGCAAGCGGTGAAAGAACGTGGCCTGGATGCCATAGTAATTAACCCTACGTTTATGATAGGGCCCTATGATTCTAAGCCTAGTTCGGGTCAGATGATACTCAGTGTTTTCAAAGGCAAGGTGCCCGGTTATGGAGACGGCGGCAAAAATTTTGTTGCGGTAAAAGATGTAGCACTGGCTGCTACACGAGCCCTTACGCAAGGAGAAAAAGGGAACTGCTACATCGTGGGGAATGAAAACCTCACGTACAAAGAGGCTTTTGACAAAATTTCACAGACTTTAAATTGTAAAAAAATTAGTCGTAGAGTATCCCCTTGGGCAATGAATATGTTTGGTAATATTAATTCAAGACTTGGAAGCTTGTTGGGCTATACTCCTCAAGTAACCAAGCAGTTGGCGAGGCTAGCAAGTGAGGAGCATTACTATTCCGCTAGTAAAGCTCAACGAGAATTGGGCATAACACTTACACCCATAAATGTTGCTATTGCAGAGTGTTTTGAGTGGTTCAAGGCCAATGGATACGTGAAATGAGCGGAGCGTTTCAAGGTAAAGTAGCCATCATTACGGGGTCTTCGTCGGGCATAGGTAAAACTACGGCGTTGCAATTTGCAAGGCAAGGAGCCTCAGTGGTAATTAATGGTAGGAGCAAGGATAAATTGGACGAGCTAAGAGCAACGATGGAGGAAGAAGGACTCTCTGTACTAGCCATAGCCGCAGATATTACGGCTTATAAGGAATGTGAACGACTCATAGCCGAAACAGTGAAACACTTCGGGGGCGTAGATATTTTAATCAATAATGCTAGTCTAACTATGAACGACACATTTGAGAATATCCACCCAGATACATTCAATCAGGTGTTGCTAAGCAATACACTTGGGGCAATGATGCCTACTAAGGCAGCTCTATCTCAACTTAAACAATCAAAGGGGAGTGTGGTGTTCATATCGAGTTTGGCAGGGTTACACGGATTGCCTGCCGGCTCAGCGTACTGTGCCGGCAAAATGGCTCTCACAGGTTTTTGGCAATCGCTGCGGATAGAACTTGATCATACGGGGATACACTTTGGAATATGCTATGTGAGTTTTACCCAGAATGATAAGGATAAGCGGATGCTCGCAGGAGCGGGAGAACTGGTGGAGGTGGATGAACGACCAGCATTGTTAAAGCAAAGTCAGGAGCAGGTGGCATCAGCTATAGTAAGGTGTGTGAGAAAACGAAAGGCAAAAGTGGTGCTGTCTCGCTTTGGTAAGTTTATTAGCGTTATGTTTCGGTATATGCCACGAATTACATTGTTCTTAGTGACACTTATCAATAACCGCCGTATAGCTGCCTAGATTCTATGCGAATTGGTTCAGATTTTGACAAGGTAACTTTTGCCGTGGGAGAGTGGCAACTGCTAGAACCTAATGCAATTATTGGTGACACCGTTTTGGCATTGGTATGTATCGGGATGGCTAATTCCATTTATCAATGGAAAACTCGTTCTCCGTATTTTAATTATTGGATTGGATTTTTTGCACTCTTTGGGTGCAGTTTATTGCTCGGCGGAGCAGGGCATACTCTGTTTAATTATTGGGGAGTTACAGGAAAATATTTTAGTTGGTTTAGCTCTATGATTAGTCTTTATCTGCTAGAAAGAGCGGTGATATCGGAGGATAGAAATTTGCGGAGAAAGAGGTGGTTAACAAGCCTTTCCAAGTTCAAAGTTATGTTGCTCATTATGGCTGAAATTATAGTTATTTCTATGGCTGACTTGAGTGTAAATCCTCATTTAGGATTACTTGTGCCTTCCATTGCTACGGCTACCTCTCTGCTGATTTACTGTGGTTTTATTGCTGCTCAGTTGGCGAGAAACGTGCATCCATCTTTCCGATACCTCTTGTGGGCATTGGTGAGTATGCTGCCTACGGCGGTGATTCAAGGGTGGAAGATAAGTATTCATCCGTTGTTTGACCGCAATGACAAGAGTCATATCTGCCTTTTGCTGATGCTTATTTTCTTTTGGAAATCGGTAAAGGGTTACTATACCTTTCGTACTTCTACCTATGAATCATAAACGGTATAGATACCGAATGGCTATCTGCAAAGCGTAGTAAATAGATTCCGTTCGTTAATGTACTTACATCGAGAGGTAAACTGTTGCCTAGTGATCCATTCAAGATTACTTGGCCTGTTGAGCTGTAAATGTAAACTTCGTGAGTTGATGTGGAGTTGAGACGGAGTGTGTTTTGAGCAGGGTTAGGGAACAGATATAAGGAAGACGACGGCTCTATGAGATTGCGTATACCTGCGAATTTGTACTCAGCTGCCTGTGTAGCTGCAAGTGCGTTTACTTTTCCCCATCCCCATTGTGTGTCTCCCTTTTCAGACAAATCACCCGTTCTATTATCTTCTCTCGCAGTATTGTGCAAAATACGTATTGCTTCGTCGTACCATAAGTTGGGGTTTGCTTGGAGCATCAATGCTACTACTCCTGCTGTGGCAGGGCTACTCATACTCGTACCCGAAAAACGAGAGAAAGGATAATTTTTTCCTTGAAAACTGATGTTTTGCAACAAGTCGTAATTACGATTGGTAAATGAAGAAACACTGCTGGCTACACTTACACCTGGAGCACTTACGTCTGGTTTCATACGTTCATCTATTGTAGGGCCATAGCTCGAAAAATTGGCCAAAAATCCACCTCCCACCGTTCCTCCACTAGTGCGTACTTCGCTTTGATGTGCTGCAACGGTAATGACTGAGCGTGTGCTTGCTGGCTCACCGAGGCTGTATTTATTATCTCCTTCGGCCCAACCGTCTTTCCAAGCAGTAAACGGCATTCCCCAGTTGCCTACGTGGGTGGTAAGGTCGGCCACGTTATAAAAATGTACCGTGCCTGTTGCCGCATGTGCTTTGAGAGCAATGTGCAAGGAGTTATTCTCACTACGGATTCGAAATCGGATGGTTGGTTGAGCGTTGAGTGGATGTTGACCGTCGAGTGCTACTTTATAAAAAACAGTATCACTGCCTATCGTCATAAAGGTGTCTTTATTTACGCTGCCCTCTGTACGGAAAGTAGGTGACTCCGTTAGCTTATTTTTAGCAGCGTCATATACCTCTATGCTTGCCGCAAAAGGTGAATTGTCTGTGCCCCAAGCCATAATACTTTGTCCGTAGCGGTTGGGGTCGCTGCTTCTCCAAAAATCAATTTTACTTCGCAGCGTGTCTTCTCTAAATTCTTTTTTAATATGAAAAGTTATATCTCCATTATTCCCACCTGATGTGACAAAAATTACTCCTTCTTGGCTTAATTCATCTATGGCTAGACTTACCAGTGAAGTTCCGTCTAACGGACCTAGATTATAAAGTCCCCAACTCATATTAATGACTAGGCGTTTGTTGAGTGTCTCTGCTTTGGTTTTCATCCATTCAAAAGCGTCTATAACGGCTGCTTCGTCTACGAGGAAAGTGACGAAGAGAAACTCTGCCTCGTAAGCTACTCCACGATGAGCAGTGCCAGCCCCACTTCCGCCCGCTATTCCGGCTACGTGGGTTCCGTGTGTCGCAAATCCATAAATGTTAGAAGTGTCACTTTGGGCAGTGAGCAGTTCTGATTCGCCCTCGTACACCGTTCCGTAATTATATCCTTGAGGTGCAGGTCCGCTTGTTTTGAATTGGTCCCAAGCAGCGATTATGCGGGTGTGTTGGAGTGCCGTATCGTAAAACATAGGGTGGGTATAGTCAAATCCCCAATCGGTTACACCTATGATCACATCTTTGCCCGTGTATCCTGCATCTAAACCGTGGCCAGTATATACACTATCTGCTCTAAGGTCTGGTATTACTCGCATTAGATTGGGCGATACACGCTGTGCCATTTCTAAGTATTCAATGCCCGCATAGGTCTCCAAAAAAGGTAAGTTGTTTTTGGTGGTACGCAGGGTTACAATGTTGCCTACTCTTGCACCTGTGGAAATGCCCAAGTGTGTTAAGGCGTCGGAATTAAATGCTTCATTTACTTTAGCTAGCAAGGCAACTTGAGCAGGTGCCTCAGTCGTCATACCCCGCGAGGCCGCGGACATTTTAGATTGAGCAAAGGAAATAAGAGTGCACAAGCACACTAAACTTATGGTTGAAAAACGACGCATGGTCCGAAGGTAAGGCTTTATCCTCGAGAATAAATGTAACTTCTTTATCCGCTCGATGATGTTAGACTATCAATGATTATAACGAGCCACGATAGGCATTCGTCTACCAGTACCAAAAGCCTTATGACTAATGCGTAGCGTAGGAGACGCTTGAAAACGCTTGTACTCATTTCGGTCTACCATTCGCACTATTTTACGCACGATATCTTCGGTAAGACCTTCTTCATCCATGGCTACTATTTCTTTCCATCCTTTTTTCTCTTCTATATAGTGAAAGAGTATTTTGTCCAAAACAGGGTAGGGTGGTAGCGAGTCGCTATCCTTTTGGTCGGGACGTAGTTCCGCACTTGGTTCTTTATTTATGATTTCGTAGGGAATTACTTCCCCATATCTATTGATGAATCGAGCGAGTTCATATACTTGCTCTTTATATAGGTCACCTATTACCGAGAGGCCACCACACATATCGCCATATAGCGTACTGTACCCTACTGCACTTTCACTTTTGTTGCTGGTATTGAGCACCATATTGCCAAACTTATTGCTATAGGCCATGAGTATGATGCCCCGGCTTCGTGCTTGGAGATTTTCTTCGGTTACGTTGGGCTGCGTACCTTCAAATTCGGGTGCAAGTGTTCTGTTAAAACTATCGAACACCTCTTTGATAGGAATGGTACTAAACGGCGAGCCTAAGTTTTTGGCAAGTTTATGTGCATCCACTACGGAGCCTGTGCTGCTGTATCTACTGGGCATTGTTATCGCCTTGACATTATCCGCACCCAATGCTTCTGCGGCTATAGCATGAACTACCGCACTGTCTATTCCGCCACTACTACCAAGTACTGCTTTGCTAAACCCTACTTTGCCAAAATAATCACGCACCCCCATCACCAATGCGTCATGTATGAGTCCTATGTCGTAGTCATAATAGTCTTGGTGATTGTCCTCGTATATATGGTCGCTATCCCACTTGATGACCTTGAAATCCTCTTTATAAAATTCGCATTCTTCCACGATTTCGCCCATTCTGTTGATGAACATAGAACCACCGTCAAAAAGGATATCAGTATTGCCACCTACTTGATTGACATAGAAAAGCGGCAAACCATATGTTTTAGCATTAAGCTGCATACGTGTTCGTCGTTTTTCAACGTGATTGTAACTATAAGGCGATCCACTCAGATTTATCATTACACTTGGTTTTTGAGCAATGAGCTCATCCATGGGTGTGACTTTATACAGTTTTTCGTCGTCTAGATTCCATAAATCTTCGCAGATGGTGATGGCAATTTTTTCGCCCTTGTACTCCACACATTCAAACACTTCGTTGGGTTGGAAATATCGGTATTCGTCAAAGATGTCGTAAGTGGGTAGTAGCGTTTTGTCTATCCTACGTACTAACTTCTGATCGGCATAAAAGTAAGCCGAATTGTACAGTTTCTTACCCTTAGTAAGCTTACTCCAAGCAGGTCCTCCTACTAGCACAGCTACATTTTCAGTTGCCTCGCATATCAGTTGTAGAGCTGTTTCGCATCGCTCTATGAAACTAGGGTAGTCGAGCAGATCCTTAGGTGGATAACCACATACGGCTAACTCTGAGAATATAACAATATCTACATTTTGTTCCTTAGCTTTCTCTATCTCCGCCAATATTTTGGCAGTATTCACCTCTATGTCGCCTATTCTGTAGTTAAGTTGAGCTAAAGCAATTTTCATAAATGTATTGAGTTTTAGAATAAGACTCCTAATGATAGAGCTAAGTAGTTATTGCGACCGTCCGCAGCCTCGTCTTTTACGAAAATGTCAGTAAAACTATTGGAGAAACGCAAACCTCCTTGTAGGTAGGTGTCTCCTGCCATTTTATATTCTACACCGCCGCCTATAATTAAAGGAAAGCGAAGCAAAAAAACCTTATCGTCAAAATCGTGGACCGTAAATAACTCGCCATCGGTATCGTTTACTTTGAAATCTGTAGGGTCTTCGTCTGCTACTTCTTGAGGTAAAGCTCCATCTATACTTGCTCTGGCATTGAGCCCAAAACCGGGGGAAAACCCAAAGTTACCAAAATAGGTCATATTGCCTACGGGTTTAGTGTGGAACTTTATAGCAATTGGCAGTTCTACGTATTGGATATTATAACTATAGTTAAGTGAAGATATGGTATCTGTAGTTGGGAATTGAGTAAACGCCTGTGGAGTGTTTACGGTCATTTTACTTTTAATATTGCTTAAT
The DNA here is from genome assembly GCA_018700895.1 of Bacteroidota bacterium. GTDB lineage: Bacteria > Bacteroidota > Bacteroidia > NS11-12g > UBA9320 > UBA9320. Next base: position 6,171 of record JABIUV010000021.1, on the reverse strand, counting down.
AAAAGTTCGGCCTTGACTGCGTAACTCTCGTGAAAATTATACTCACCCATTACACCATAACCAAAACCCATCGTAAGACCCTTATTGTCGATCGTTTTATTGGTACCCTTAAGCCATCCAATATTAGTCGCAGCCTTTAGTCCAAATCTCAATTTATCTTGTGCAAAAGATAATTGCGTAACTAGCATACCTAAAGTTAGTATTGCAACGTTTCTAATATTCATATAAATAGTGTTTAGGTTTTAAAATTTTTGCGAAGGTAATGTTTAAAGTTCGATTTTTTTTTAGTGCGGGAAGTGTCCTACTGATGCTCCTAGTTTTCAATAGCTGTACAAACTATGAACATACAAAAGATCTATCTAGCATAGAGCTGGAGCTAGAGCTTGTTCGTTTTGAGCAAGACTTATTTGCTTGTAAAAGTGTAGATGATATTATGACTTTAGCTGAATCGGACCCTCAGTTTTATGATATATACACGGGCAATATAGTGGCGGCTAATGTGCAGCGTATGGGTAGCACGCCTGCAGATGTGGCCGTGGAGCTATACAAGTATATTTCACATCCAGATATGGATTCGCTTTACAGCCTTACACAACAATCGTATGCAGATTTTGGCAACCATAAAGGGGAACTAGAAATTGCCGCCAAGTATATCGCTTACTATTTTCCTGAGGATGAAATAACACAACTAACAACATTTGTGAGTACGTTTCAGTACGGGGCGGTATATGACCAAGAGAATAAATCCTTTGGGGTAGGGCTGGATATGTACTTGGGTAGAAATTTCGAAGTGTACGCAATGCTCAATCCTCAGAATTTCCCTGCTTACCGAATCAACAAGTTTGAGCCCTATCGCATAACGCCCAATTGTGTGCAAAGCTATGTAGAGTATAAGGTGCCAACGTTTCCTATGGCCAAATTCATAGACCAAGCAGTAGCCGAAGGCAAAAAGCTATACTTATTAGATTTGCTCTTGCCTACACATCACGACTCGCTCAAAATCAACTATATGGATGGGCAAATAGAGTGGTGTGAAGATCAAGAAGAAAATATTTGGAAATACCTGATAGAGGAAGAGGTGCTTTTTAGTTCAGATAAGAATGAGTTTCAACGCCATTATTTTAATGAGGGGCCTTTTACCACGCCATTTGGCAATGAGAGTCCGCCTCGCACGGGGGCTTGGGTGGGCTGGCAGATCGTACGTAGGTATATGAAAGCCAATCCTAAGGTCTCTATTCAAGAGCTGCTAGTAAACAGAAATCATCAAGCTATATTCCAAGGGAGTGGATATAGGCCTTAGGAAAAGTCTATTGGAAGATGTACTCGCCTTGAGCAGAGATGCGGTAGGGTGCCAATGTCTTGTTATGTTCAAATAAGTCATAGCCTTTTTTGAGCTGACTCCAAAAATCGTGAAGATCCGTATCGCTAAACTGCTTTCTGAGCATGGTAAAGTTAGTGTCGGTGAGTCGAGCAGGGAAAATGTGTATCGGAATGTTTTCTTGATCGCGAGTTTTAGCCTCTACGCAAAGCACATAAAGTTCCTTAATCCACTCATCTGTAATGGGTATGCAGCCCACAGTGCTACATCCTCCGTGTATGAATATCATGCCACCCGGATTTTGTCTATCTGCAAAAACTAGATCACTTGCATTGGGGTAATCAACTTGTAGTGACAAGAAGTAATTACTACTAGGGTTAAACTTACTTAGCGAGTAAAATCCCTCTGGAATTTGCATATCGCCTTCTTTGCGTTTGGGGCCTAATTGTCCTACGTTATCGCAGAACTTGTAGGTGGTAATTAGCCTATATTTACTTTCATTTTTGTTCTTAGCCCATACCTCCAGATCTTCCTCAAATTTGAATGCTCTAATGAATATATCACAATTAAATCTATTGATATTCTGTGCACGGAGTTTGGCGTAAGCATCTTCCGCTTTATCTCTATAAGCTTGAAAAACGGTGTAATAGTCCAACTGCTGATCTTTAAAATTGGGATCGTGATCTGCCGTGAATGACATAAGTAATATGGTGAATCCTAGTAATATCTGCTTCATAGGTATGTGCTACGGATAACGTTCTACATTGCGAAAACGTGTGTTTACGCTTGAGAGCGTTATTTTTTTTTCTTCTTTTTAGATTTTTTCACTTCCATGTTTATGAGACTTTTCCAGTCGTCTTTACCGTCGTCGGCGAGTTCTACTGTTTCGCTGTATTCACTGCGGGTTACGGTTGCTCTGGTAATAGGTACAGTGGTGTAATCCTCTATAGCAGTCAAATATTCTTTTTCTTCTTTGGCACAAAAAGAAATAGCCTTTCCCTTGGCTTTGCCTCGGCCTGTTCTTCCAACGCGGTGTACGTAGTTTTCGGGCACTTCGGGTAAGTCATAGTTTACCACATAGTCTACACCTTCTATATCTATTCCTCTTGCAGTTACGTCTGTTGCTATGAGCAGTTTGCAGGCTCCCGTTCTGAATGCGAGTAGAGCTGTTTCTCGGTCTTGTTGCTCCTTATCACCGTGTATAGTAAGGCAGTCTATGGCTACGCGTTCCATGGCTGATTTTACCCTTTCTGCTCTTACCTTGGTGCGTACAAATACTAAAAATTTGAGGTTTTCATTTTCTTGTATCAATCGCTGTAAAAAGAACCGTTTATCATCCATTTCCACAAAAACCATCTGGTGGTTTACGTTTTTGCTTACCGGGTCCTTGGGCGATATCTGTATGCGTATAGCCTTGCTGCTCACCATTTTGTAGGCTTGCTTTTTTATCTTTTTGTTAATGGTTGCTGAGAAGAAAAGGGTCTGTCTTCGTTTGGGTAGTTTAAGCACTAAGTCGTCTATATCTTTCGCAAAACCAAGGTCGAGCATGTGATCGGCTTCGTCCAGTATGAGTACTTCTATTTTTTCTAGTTTCAGGTAGCCTTGACTTACCAAGTCAAACATTCTTCCAGGAGTACTTACGATGATGTCCATCCCCTCTATGAGTTTGTTAATTTGATATTCCTGCTCCACTCCGCCGTGCAAGCACAAGGCTTTTACTTTTGTGTTTTTACCAATTTGATTAAATACTTTGGTGATTTGCTGAGCGAGTTCGCGTGTGGGAGCCATCACTATTGCTCGTACTAAGCTTCCTCTTTCGTGTGATTTGTATTTTATCTGCTGTATTTTATCAATGAGGGGGATAGCAAATGCAGCTGTTTTGCCCGTTCCTGTTTGGGCTATGGCTAGTAGGTCTTCTCCCCGCTGAATGTGTGGTAGGCATTTAAACTGAATGTCCGTAGGACGCTTAAAACCCATCTCATCTAGGTTTTGCTTTACTTCTTTAGACAATCGATACTCCTCAAATTTCATTTGTAATGCAAACATACTCATTCAGTAATATGTTAATTCGATTTTATGCTTCACAAAAAAGAAAATAGGACTCTATATTCAAGCTTTCTTGTACTTTCGTGATTGAAATATGAGTTTACACGACTTACGCTTAGAAGTAATGGCTACCATAGGTAATTCTATGGACGAACTATTGGCTAAATTTTTGAAACCGATAGAGAGCAATTGGCAACCTGCAGACTTGCTACCCGACTCTAGAAACCCCGAGTTTTTTGATGAGGTAAAAGAGATTCAAGAAATTTCTAAAGCAATGGATTATGACTTGCTTACGGTATTGATAGGAGATACCATAACGGAAGAGGCACTGCCCACTTACGAAACGTGGCTTATGGACGTGGAAGGGGTGAATCAGCAGTACAATAACGGTGAGCCCAATGGCTGGAGTAAGTGGGTGAGAGGTTGGACAGCGGAAGAAAATCGTCACGGAGATTTGCTCAATAAGTACTTATACCTATGCGGTAGAGTAGATATGCGAGAAATGGAAGTTTCCACGCAACACCTTATTAATGATGGCTTTGACATAGGTACAGGCACTAATCCGTACAAAAATTTTGTGTACACTAGTTTTCAGGAATTGGCAACTAATATATCTCATCGTAGAGTAGCTACATTGGTAAAACAGACAGGTAATACACTCTTAGCTAAAATTAATGGAATAATTGCTGCTGATGAAGCACGTCATGCATCTGCTTATTCTGCCTTTGTAAAACGTATTTTTGAGTTAGACCCTAGTCAAATGATGACAGCTTTTGAGGATATGATGAGACGCAAAATCGTAATGCCGGCTCACTTTATGCGTCAGAGCGGTGATAAGGTAGGTGAGTTATGGAGCCACTTTAGCGATGCAGCCCAACGTACTAAAGTATACACTGCTCAAGATTATATAGACATACTTAGTTCATTAATCAAAGATTGGCAAATAGAAGGTATGCTTGATCTCAACGAGGCAGGAGAAAAAGCAAGAGACTATCTCGTTGCACTCCCGGGGAGGTTGCAACGCGTAACCGATAGAATGGCCGAGCCAGAAAAAGAGTACGAGTTTAAGTGGATAGGGCCTCAGGTGGGCTAATTGTATCCACTTATAAGCCAAAACTTCTCAGTGGAAGTGTAACTTCACTGAATATCTTACCTTTGGGCGTTGTAATATTTTATTATGCTCAATATATCCCTTATTCAAGTTCAATACCTCATTGCATTAGATGAGCACCGCAATTTCATAAAAGCTGCAGAGGCTAGTTTCGTAACCCAACCTACACTCAGTATGCAGATGAAAAAACTCGAAGAGGAGCTAGGTGTAATTATTTTTGACAGGAGTAAACAGCCTATAGAACCGACAGCCATTGGCAAAAAAATCATAGAACAGGCACGAGTCATTTTTAATGAGACCGCACAAATAGAGACCATACTCAAGGACCATACTGGCGAAGTGAGTGGCTCGCTCAAAATAGGAGTACTACCAACGATAGCCAACTCTTTGGTACCTAGACTTATAAGTCAAGTAGCTCAAAAATACCCAGACTTGAAACTTAGTATCAAGGAAGGACTTACTCACGAAATTGTAGCAGACTTGGAGCACAATAGATTGGATGTAGGTATTGTGAGTACCCCGTTGCACAACAGCGGTTTGGTAGAGCGTAGCTTGTATGTGGAGAAGTTCAGAATTTACGCTCATCCTAATCATCCTTCATATCACAAAAACAATTGGGATGCAGATGACTTGTTGAGCGATAAGTTATGGTTGCTTAGTGAGGGTAATTGTTTCAGAACACAAACGATAAACCTATGCTCCTTGCCCGATGAGCAACTGAATCATCTTGCACTCAACTATGAAAGTGGTAGCTTACAAACGCTAAAAAAAGTGGTAGACCTAGAAGGTGGAGCTACAATTATGCCTGAGTGGGAAGCGGGAGAGCTCGACAATGATTCATTGGATAACTTGAGAGCGTTCAAAGCCGATAATGCGGGACGTGAGGTAGGGATTGTCTATACCAAATTTTATGCTAAAGAGAGCGTTATAGGTAAGTTGCAAGAGATGGTGATTCAAAGTTTGCCCAAGTATGTAGCTGAAAATAAAGGGCTGGAAATTATAGAACTTATCTAGACTTTGAACAGAACTCCTGTCCTGCTGGAGCTTCTCTTTTTACCATTGAATAAGTCATCGCTTGTACTTGAGTACATTTGTGACTTCATAGGCGTAACATTATGTATGTAAAGAAGAATTTCGGGCTAAAATCACTTTGGAGATTTAGTGGCCAGCACATTATTAGGTTTACGGTATGGGGCAAGGTAGTTCCTCTTTTGTAGAAACGCTTCATTACTACGATATAGAATCATTTCAAGCCCCTTGGTTGCCTGTAAGTATAGTAGGTGCAGCCGTGGCTTTTTAGGTAGGTTTTAAAAAATAATAGTAGCTACGATAGACTCTGCGATGCACGCAAAATATGGGGAGCCATTGTAAATGCTAGTAGAGCTTGGGGAGCAAATGTGAGAGGCTATATCACAAATCAATTTACCGAAAAAAATTACTCTAAAAATGAGCTGAGTACAATTCACAAAAGACTAATTTACAATCACATAGGATGGATATACTCTCTCAGAAGTCAATTATTAGTACCTACGCCTTGGGAACATGCCAGTCAAAATAGCTTGGTAAAAAAATATGCCGAACGCACCCGAGAGGTGTTTGGGGTAGGATTATTTGGCGATGATATCACAGAGAACCAACGAATATAAGCATTTGCCTGCGGAAGAGATACAGAGACTTGTAAATGCTGAAAATACAG